>QHZR01000248.1 GCA_003224755.1 Acidobacteriota bacterium | reverse complement strand
CGAGAATTCTTGCACCAGAACTGCAGGAGCATTGGCTGTAAGCTGCTCCGCCGCGTTCGAAGCTTCCGCGGCAACGGGTTCCGTGTGCACTTGCCGTTTCTTGACTTCGGCAAGGTATGCGATCTGGTCAGTGTTTGAATCGTCGAAATTTTTGGCAGGATCTTCGCTATGCCAGATGCGCGCTTTTTTGGGTTTCCCGTTCCCACGCCCATCGACAGGTACGATTCTGTCTTCCAGCCGCGTCAGCGCCGCCAGCAGTTCACTGGCATCGAAGGGTTTCACAATGTGGGCATCAGCCCGCACCCGCTTAGCTTCGTCGGCCTTGAACGGTTCCATTTTGCCGACCGTTAAGAGCACGGGAATCTTCATGGTCTCGACCGATTCTTTCAGCCGCTGGCAGACTTCGAGTCCGCCATATCCGGGCATATAGACGTCGAGCACGATGAGATCGGGTTTGCTTTCGTGGATCTTTTTCAGCGCCGCCGAACCATTATTGACGGTGATGACTTCGTAGCCCGCATCCATGAGGATGCGGCGGCCCATATTCTGGGCAGTTACGCTGTCATCGGCAAGCAGTATGGTGCGCGCCAAGGTTTGTCCTTTGGTAGCAAAGGGGAGATATCACCGAAGGTAACCGGGATGGCTACCTAAGTCAATGAATGCAGGCGGTTAAGCAGGTTACGAGCGGTCAGTGCTGGTAGTGCACTTTCCCGCTCTTTACGGAAGCTTCGGGACTGGAATGATCTTGCCTAGACCCTTCTTTTTCTTGCGTTTGCTGGAAGCAATGGCATTGTCATCGGCGAGGTCCTGGTTCGATGATGCCGCCGCTCCCTGATTACCATTGGTGCCAGCCTGAGCGTCGCCGCCTCCGTTGCCGGTGCTCGAGGACGTAGCGCCCGCCAAATCGTTGACCTGCGCCGGAGCCGGAGCGGGCTGAGGATCTGGAGTTGTGTTCGGCTGAAGCTCATTCGGATCCGGTGCAGCCGCTTTCGGATCGTTGGCGACTTTTGGGTCGGCTTGGGTTGCGTTGGGGTTCAGCTCGTTCGGATCAGCAGGCGTTTCGGCATTGGCAGCGCCGGAAGAAACTTTGTCGGCGACGGGTGCGTCCGAGGTCGGCGCCGGTTCGTTTGGCCCTGGCTCTCCCTTTCCTGTGGTCTGTACCGAAACGGAATGCTCTCCGCCTTTCGCGCCACCGGCCGTGCGATTCGCCGCCTCAACGATCGCCCTCCCGTCAATGGGAGTTGGGTCGATTAGGGTAGGATCCCCAACTTTCGTCGCGATGCTTACGTCCGGATGCCTTGAAACCATTCCCATTGCGCGGGCCAACATTGTCTGTTCGCCGCGACTGTCCTCTTCGGCTTTGTTTAGAGCGAGTGCAGCTTTGGTTGGACGCGGTACCGGCTGGTGCAAGGCAATCAGCCGCGCCTTGGCCTCATCGGACCGTGCCATGACCGGATAGCGAGTAAGAATCTTGGAATAAGCCTCAACTGCTTTCGCCGCGAAGTCGTCAGACATGCGCTCACGAGCCAACTGGTCCGCCTTCAGCCGCGCTTCATTCACTTTGCCCTGATGGTGTAACTGCTGCTCGGTAATGTCCATCTTGCGCAGCGCCGCAATTTCGCCTTCATACGATTGTCCGAGCAAGAACAGAGTGTCATCGGCCCCGCTGTACAGGGGATAGCGGTCCTCGAGCGACTGCAGCCGCGCAATCGCCGCGGGAAAAGCCTGTCGCAGATAATAAAAGCGGCCAATGCGGAATTCGCGCTCGGCGATCACTTCCTGCACCTGCAAGAGTTTCTTTCTTGCCTCCGCAACCATTTTTGGGTTGTCGGGATATTGCGTGATCACTTCGCGATATTTTTGTTCGGCCCGCACTGCATGGGTGAAGTCGCGGTCGGGCTTCTCCATCTGCTGATAATGGATGTTGGCGATTTTGACCGACGCTTCTGCGGCCTCCGGCATATTGGGGAAGAAGGTCCTGAAGTCTTCGTATTCCTGCTCGGCCTGTGCAAGCGAGGCGGTGCCTCCCTCGGCGTACCAGGAATCGGCCAGCGCCAGTTTGGCGCGCGCGATGAACTCCGAGTCCGGATAGGTATTGATCAGCGTCTGCATCTCAAGCCGGGCCATGTCGAAACGGTTATGCTTCATCGCGTCCATGCCGCGGTCAAACAAAACTTTGTCTGGCTGCTTGGAGTCAACCTTGGCCAGCGGATTGTCAACCTTCTTGTTGGTGCAGGCGGTGGTGATCGCCAGCGTCGCGGCCAGAGCAATCACGGAAGATCGGAGAGAAAGCATGAATACCTCAGACTTTTAGTTTCGCGTGCCAGGTTTCAAGGTTCGAATGTTTCAAGGTTTCCGATGTCTCCGCGAAACTTTGAAAACCTTGAAACTCTGAAACCTGGAATTACACCTTCTGCAGCGTAGCTTCCAACGCCACCTTCAATAATGTTTGAGCATTAGTCATAGGATCACCATGGCTGAACACGGCGTTGCCTGCCACCAAAATTTCTGCTCCTGCTTGCACTACTCGCGCGACGGTATCCAGGCCGACGCCGCCATCCACTTCAATTTTGTAGTTCAGGTTCCTTTGCTCTCGTAACTCCCTTAACTTGCGCAACTTGTGCAGCGAATTGGGGATAAACGGCTGGGCTCCAAAACCCGGGTTTACCGACATGACGAGCACATAATCCACTATATCGAGTACCTCACTCAATAGCTCGACCGGAGTCGCCGGATTGATCACCACGCCTGCGTGGCAATCATGGTTCTTGATCAAATTCAGTGTGCGGTCGAGGTGGGGGCAAGCCTCATGATGCACCGAAATCCAGTCCGCTCCGGAATCTGCAAAAGCCGGAATGTACCGGTCCGGATTTTCGATCATCAGGTGGCAATCGAGCGGCAGCTTGGTGGCCTTGCGTAACGACTTAACCAGCTGCGGGCCGAGAGTGATGTTGGGGACAAAATGCCCATCCATCACGTCCACGTGGATGATGGTGCCTCCACCTTCAGCCGCCCGCGAAACCTGGTCGGCTAAATGGGCAAAATCCGCCGAAAGAATGGATGGCGCTAGCTCAATCAAAATCAATCAACCTGGGTAAAGAGCAAGAGTGCTCAGGAGAACGCGCATTGAAATTCTAACATGCCGCGACTGGCGGACTGAGATGGCGGACGGGGAATATGGGCATTCGGCAATGCTAATTCTCCGTGCTACCCTCGATGATTACTTATGCCCATTTCGGCCCAATACGCTTCAGCGACGTACGCTCTCGGCGCGGTTTGCTGTTGGGGCATCAGTGATTTTCTGGGCGGATACACGGCGCGCAAATTCAATTCCTTTTTCCTAGCAATGCTTGGTCATGCCGGGGGATTCAGCATGGTGTTCGCGATCGCGGCGGGAAATCACTTGCCGTTGCCTTCAACTCGCGGCATAGTTTGGGCGATGCTCGCAGGCGCCTCGGGCGGTACCGCCCTGGCGCTGTTCTATCGCGCACTGGCGCAAGGCAACATGGGACTGGCAGCGCCGGTTTCGACCGTAATCGGCGCCGCGATTCCGGCGGTGTTCGCGATCTGGGTTGAAGGTTTTCCCCGGCCACTAACGTTCGCTGGGTTCACGCTGGCTCTTGTCGGTATCTGGCTGATTTCGCGCCGCCCAGAAGAATCGGGACGACCTCAAGGTCTCGGACTCGCGGTGATATCGGGACTAGGTTTCGCTGGTTTCTACATATGCATGAAGCAGGCGGGCAACGGGACGGCATGGTGGCTGGCCGCGTGCTCCCGCGGCGCGTCGCTGGTTGCTACAGCGGTCATCACATTTGCGGGTAGGAAGTTTCGCCCATTTTATCCGGCAGGAGCAGTTATAGGCGTGCTGGCGGGATGCCTCGACGTCACTGGGACAGTGCTGTTTGTCCGCGCCGCACAAAGCGGCAGGCTCGACACGGCAGTCGTGCTCACTTCTTTGTATCCGGTGATCACGATTCTGCTGGCCCGCGCGATTCTAAAGGAACGGTTCACAGCCTGGAAGACCGCAGGCATGGCAGCGGCACTGGCGGCGGTGCCGATGATTGCGAGAGGGTGAGAGCCGATGGCAGTTCGAATGCAGGTTCCTGTTCGACGCCTTCCTTCGGTCAGTCGCTCAGGGCAGACTCTCGACTGCGAAGATCATTCACAAGTGAATGATCTTCTTCGCTCGGAATAACAGACTTGGTTTTGTTACCATCCTTTTCGTGCCGCTCATCGAAGTACGCAATCTGACAAAAGTTTTCCCCCTGGGCGAGTCTGCGTTTGGCGGCGGATCGAAAGGGGAGGTCCGCGCGGTGGACGACGTTTCGCTCGACGTACATTCCGGCGAAACACTTGGACTAGTAGGAGAATCCGGGTCTGGCAAGAGCACGCTGGGGCGGCTTATTCTGCGGCTGATCGAGCCGACGTCCGGCAGCGTTTCGTTCGAGGGTCGCGATCTGCTGAAAGCCGGGCACAGCGAGATGCGTCGCCTGCGCAGCGATATGCAGATAATCTTTCAGGACCCGTTCAGTTCGCTCGATCCGCGAATGCCGGTGGAGGACCTGATTGCGGAACCCATGGTAATACACCGGAGTCCGACTTCTCGCAAAGGCGGCGAGAAGTGGGGCACCCCCGCCAATTTTTCTTCCGGAAAAAATGGAATACGGACCGAAGTCGAAGACCTGCTGAAAGCGGTCGGTCTCGACTCTTCCGTCATGCGGCGTTATCCGCACGAATTCAGCGGTGGCCAGCGGCAGCGCATCGTGATTGCCCGCGCTTTGGCTCTCAGGCCTAAGTTCATTGTCTGCGATGAGCCAGTTTCGGCGCTCGATGTCAGTGTCGGCGCACAGATTGTGAATCTGCTGGCGCAGTTGCAGCGGGATTTTGGCCTGACTTATCTCTTCATTTCGCACTCGATGCCGGTGGTTCGATATCTATCAACCAGAATCGCGGTGATGTATCGCGGCAAGATCGTCGAGATCAATTCAACCGATCAAATCACCGCGAACCCGCAGCACCCTTATACAAAGGCCCTGCTCGAAGCCACGCCTGAAATCGCCGTCTAGGAATTCGACACGTACAATGCTTCCGGTTTATCCTTCCATCGCACCGGAGGACTTTATGAAATTGGCGATCCTGATTTTGTCTCTTGGCGCCATCGCTGCGGCGCAGTCCAAGTCGCCCGTGTCTGATTTTTTGAAGGAACGAATCAACGGGGTCGAAAAGAACACTGTCGGCGCATTCGAGGAAATGCCTGCCGACAAGTACGAGTTCAAGCCAACCGCCGACCAGATGACATTTGGCCATCTCGCGGCGCACATTGTGGAGGCGAACAATTATCTTTGCGCGAATGTCGGCTCGGTTCCAGCACCGAAAGTTGACGAGTTGAAAGGAACCGAGGGCAAAGACAAGCTTGTAGCGGCAATGAAGGCATCGTTCGAGTTTTGCCATACCGCCTTGGCGAAGGCCGACGATTCCACGATGAACCAGAGCATCACATGGTTCGACGGCAAACCAAAGCCGCGCGTATTCGCATTCATGGGACTCGCCAGCAGTTGGGCCGACCATTATGGCGCCGCTGCGATGTATCTGCGGTTGAATGGCCTTCTGCCGCCATCGGCAAAGAAATAAGCCAGTGACCGTTCTCCCACCCTTTGAAAATCGCAAAGGGTGGGGCATCCTCAATTAAATGACCCTTTTGAGACTTGTTACTTGTCCGCTGCACTCTCGCAGCACAGCATAAAAATAGCCCGGACTTCGTTATGCCGATCGGAATTCGCACGCAAGACCTTCGTAAAGTTTTCAACTCAGCGCCGCCGCTGGGCGCTGCGGGAGGCATGATCGCCCGCTCCAACGCGAGGGGATCGAAGCAGCCCAAGCTGCAAATCACCGCGCTCGACGGGATCTCCCTCGAGGTAATGCCAGGCGAAATCTTTTGCCTGCTGGGCCCCAATGGGGCGGGCAAGTCGACCACAGTGGGTGTCTTGACGACACGAGTGCGCCCGACCAGCGGACAGGTATGGATCGGCGAACACGAGGTCTGGAAAAATCAGGTCGCGGTGAAGGTGCTGATTGGAGTGGTACCGCAGCGGCCAAATC
>QHZR01000247.1 GCA_003224755.1 Acidobacteriota bacterium | reverse complement strand
GGGAAGGGGGAAATGGGAAAGTAGGTTGTAGATTTCGCGCCGGTGCGTTTCGCGGGTTCACCAGAAAAATCTGTGCGTCGGAAGTGCGAACGCTTCTCGATGTTTGCAATCTACCAAGGAATTTCGCCGTGAAGCTCCTGATCTATTCACACTATTTCGCACCCAGCGTCGGTGGCGTCGAGACAGCTGTTCTTTCTCTCGCCAGCGGCCTCGCTGGACTACGCCTGGCCAGCAGAGATCTGCAGTTTGATGTTACGGTCGTTACGCAAATCCCTGCCGCAGAACTCGACGAGCATGCATTCCCATTTCGCGTCATCCGCCGGCCTAGCTACTTCCAGCTCTGGCGCCTTATTCGTCAGTCTGATGCGATGCACCTAGCTGGTCCTTCCATTGTGCCCCTTTTTCTTGCATGGCTGATGCGCAAACGTGTGGTCCTCGAACACCACGGTTACCAAGCAGCGTGCCTCAATGGGCTCCTTCTTCATCAGCCGGATGGAACTCCTTGTCTCGGCCATTTTCTCGCCCGGAACTATGCCGAGTGTCTACGCTGCAACGCTCGGGAGTCCTCTTGGTTGCGAAGTCTTGTCGCTTTGCTGCTGATGTTTCCCCGCCGCTTTTTCGCTCGGCACGTATCCGCAAACCTCGCCATCTCTCAACATGTTCTCAACCGGCACGCTCTGCCTCGCTCGTCGGTCGTCTACTACGGGATAGAAGACTGCCGGCCCGGCGACAATCAGCAGCAGGACACTGATGTCCTCCCCGACAAAATCTGCTTTGCGTTTGTAGGTCGTCTGGTCCGCGAGAAAGGAATCGATGTACTTCTCGAAGCCGCGCATATCTTGCGGGAGAAAGGAAAGAGTTTTGAAGTATTCCTGATTGGTGACGGGCCTGAGCGCCCTAAACTGCAGGAAATCATCACCCGCTATCGATTGGAGTCGTTAGTTCAGGTCACGGGCTTCCTGACAGGCCCGGCGCTGGCACAAGCCCTTCAGAAAGTTCGCGTTGTGGTCATGCCGTCCGTGTGGGAGGAAACAGCAGGTCTTGCGGCCATCGAGCAAATGATGCGCGGAAAGCTTGTAATCGTCTCGGACATCGGAGGCCTCGCAGAAATCGTCAGCGACGGCGGTCTCAAGTTCCGCCCAGGCGACGCGCAAGGGCTGGCTCAAGTCATGTGCAGTGTTCTTGAACAGCCTACGGTAATTGATACATTCGGCGCGAAAGCGCGCGACCGTGCACTTCGCTTATTCAAGCGGCAGCGTATGGTAGAAGAGCACGCTAGAATGTATTGGTCCTTGGTTAGCGGTCAGAAAACTCGATGATCAAAAACTGCTATCGGTTCATGGTTGAATGAAGTCGTTGGAGAGAAAATTCTTGTGCCCATCCTGCAAATACGTTTCCTGTGACCAACGCCGAAGAGTCTCGGAATCACTATCTGCGCTTGGCGCCGTGCCCGAAAAAGGTAACAAAGGCACTTGAAACAAGACCCGGAAAAAAGGGTACCAATTTCAACGCACTCGAGCCTCAACCCAGAAGCTATCTGCCAGGCCAGTGACGATGGGGAACATAGCCGCTAATTTGCGTCCTGCATTGGAGACCAAGACAATCATTTTTCCTTTCGGTGAGAGTAGATCTAAATCTGAAAGCTGAGGATTTTGGGTAAAAAAGCCTTCAGGACGAATTGCCATGTCTTTCAGGCCGGCCATTTCTACGGCTTGTCGGATCGCCTTTGTGGACCAATACCTCATTTCGAAAGTCCCTGAGCGGCCTTCGCGGAAACCTCGTTTGGCCTGTTGCAACATATTATGAAGGCCGAGCACATTCGGCAGCTGGACGAGACAGACACCCTTGGGTTTCAACACGCGGGATACTTCGCTGAAAAATCGCATAACTGCTGACTTTTCGAGGTGTTGTAGAAGGCTGTAGGAAAACACAAAATCGACGCTCGCAGACGGGAACGGTAATCGGTCCGCCTCACGGCAGACATAGTCAGCTCTGACATCCAATTGTCTTAACCCGCGAACACCTGGAGCCAGAGCGTCGATATGAACATCCAACCCGATGGGCCTGAATCCGGCGCGCGCCGCAGCGATGGTCCAGCGGCCCCAACCACATCCTACGTCCACAAGCCCGGCCAAAAGGGAATTGGATAGCGCCGGAGTCTGCCTCTTACACGCCAGTAAAGATTCCCATTTGTGTTGATCAGCCAATCGTTCACGAAAGGATCCACCGATGCGCCAGGTTCTATATGAAATGACAAGGCTCCATGTTCCTAGGAGTCGCTTCACGCCGCGGATTATCGATAAGTATGGGAATCCCCTCTTCGACATTGAATCGGTGACGGTGTTCGCAGACTAGGTTGTCATCGTCTGCCCGTAGACGAGAGTGGTCCTGGGGACAAGCAAGGAGCTGCAGGAAAGAAGATCGGACATTAAGCATGCTTGATCGATAGGCGGGACGCACTGCAATCAATGTGCCCCCATTTGATCCTAGAGCAACATAGCTCCCCAATTGATGGGCGGTCAAGCTGACACAATTTATCAGGCCGATCGGTTCTGGCTTCTGCGAGGCAAGTATAGAGTTTCGGCCGAAGACCGGGCAAGGCGCTGGAATTCGATTTTCCTTTCGGAACGTACCGGACTCGGTAATAATCATGAGGCTTCGCGCTCGGGCAAAGTATGAGAACTCTCTTCACGCTATCATCAAGCCGCTTTCGGAGAGGCCCGTTAACCAGCGTTGGTATTCTCGTCGCCGGTGCCCTTGCCGCTTACCAGCTCGCCCAATACGTGATCAGTGGCGATTTTGCAGGCCTGGCCTATGTGGGTCTGGCTACTTTGGGAGGCCTGATTGTCATTGGAACCGTCAACAACTGGCGCGGTGGGGTCTATCTTTTCCTGACCTGGCTGTTGTTTGAAGACTTCGCGCGGAAATTTCTTGGCAATAACATGGCAATCTACTTTGCCAAGGATTTTCTCGCCCTCGTTGTGTTCATTTGTTTCCTGGCCGCCTACCGGCGAAGGAAAATGACAACCTTTCGACCTCCGTTTCTTGTGCCTTTGTTGATATTTATTTGGTTCGGTGCCCTCCAGGTATTCAATCCGGCCTCGACAAGCATCTGGTACGGCCTTATGGGTTTCAAAATGTTTTTCTATTACGTCCCCCTAGTTTTCATCGGCTACGCACTCCTCAACTCCGAGGTTGAATTGCGCCGCTTCTTTACCGTCAACCTGGTTCTTGCTCTCATAATTGTTTCACTCGGCGTCGCTCAGTCCATTCTTGGTCCGTCTTTTCTGAATCCCGCCGTTCAAGCGGAAGACCTGCGCGCGCTCAGCAATCTCTATCGGGTGGCTCCCGTCAGCGGCACTTTCGCTTACCGCCCCACTTCGATATTTGTCAGCGCCGGCAGGTACGCGAATTTCATAGCCGTGGCCTGGCCGCTAGTCCTTGGATTCAGTGGCTACCTCCTCCTTCACCACAAGAGAGGGAGAGCGCTCGCCTTTATCGTTGTAACGGTGACGGCGGGCGGAGCATTCCTGACCGCATCCAGGGGCTCGTTCATGTGGGGGATGATCAATGCGTTGGCTACCAGCGTTGCCTTTATATGGGGTGCGCCGTGGCGCCAGGGCGAGGCGTTGCGTGCTCTTCGCGCCATGCAAAGGGTAGGGGTGGGCATCGGTCTCGCGATTGCCTTGCTCTTCATAACGTACCCTGATGCTCTGCTTTCACGTCTTGCTATTTATCAAGAAACACTTACACCGAATAGCCCCTACAGCGAGTTGACGTATCGTGGCTGGGATTATCCCGTGCAAAACTTCCTCGCAGCATTCAACTACGAACGTTGGCCCTACGGTTATGGCATCGGAACCACATCTCTGGGTACTCAATACGTTGCTCGCATCTTTGGTGCTCAGCGCCTGGGAGTCGGCGTGGAGAGCGGTTATGGCGCCCTTGTTGTCGAAATGGGGATTGGCGGCCTGGTTCTGTGGATCGTAATGAGCCTGTCGATTTTGGTCTCCGCTTGGAGGGTCGTCAAAAGACTGAAAGGCTCTCCCTTGTTTCCCGTGGGCTTCGTCATTTTTTGGTACGCCTTCTTCTTGCTCTTCCCTGCCACCTTCGGAGGCATTATGGCCTATGAAGATTTCTTGCTGAATGCCTATCTCTGGCTCTTACTCGGCATCCTCTTCCGCCTACCAACTATTCTGCTCTCCGAACAATCTGCAGCTAACACTCCGGCTGCACAACCTCAGCGCCAGTGGGTTGGTTGACTTGCGACTCGTGTCGTTTCGCCCTTTGTCGACCGCCGCAATGACACTGCGTACGTGTTGAGCAGAACCATACTGGCTCCAGTCTCGATCAGAGAACGCGGAGCGAAGATGGCGCAGTCTGATCTGAATGATTCGAATCCTATCAATGAATTCGTCGGCTTATTCGGTTTATTTAGGGTGCCCCGCCACCATTCGCATGTGCAGGTTTATTCCTCCGAATTGGCATAAGCACGCTTTCCTGCAGTTGCGTTGTTCAGAAGTCCCCACATTACAACGGCGCTCTGGTCCAAGCTACTTTGTCTCGCAGTATTGACTGCGTTTCCAACAAGCTTTTCCCTGAGAGAAGCATCGCCAACCAGTCTCCGAATTAAACTCGCGAGCTCCGCAACATTGGTAGGCTCCCGTAACAAAAGGCCGTTCACACCATCGTTTATGATTTCACTCACGCCAGCACTTACGCTGGCGATGACCGGCAGTCCGCTGGCCATGGCTTCAATTACTGGCAGACCATAGGCATCTTCAAGAGATGGACCAACGTAAGCATCCGCAGCGGCGTAAAACTTAATGACGTCCTCCGAAGGGGCCAAAAACCTCACCCGATCGAGAAGACCGAGCCGTTGGATTTTTGCCTCGAAAGGTTTCTCGTCATCTTTCCCAACCACGAAAAGCCGTATCGGCAAATCCCGGCATTCATTTAATGACTCGATCAAGGTGTGCAACCCCTTGTTCCGCCAGTCGTTGCCGATGAGCAGGAGTACAAATGTCTCAGGATCGACGTTCAACTCAGCCCGCGCCGCTGAACGTCGCTGCAAGCGGTCCTGAGGCTCGAAACGCTTGACATCAACGCCATTGGGAATCGAGACCGCATCCTTACGGCCAAAATGCGCGCCAAGTTGTGTGACAACCATTCCAGAAACACCCGCCAAATGGACATGCTTCCGCCGGTATATGCGCCTTTCAAGCCAACGGATCAATCCGTAATAGAGGCGGCGATGGAAGAGCCGGGGCCAGCTAGTGGGGGGCGCGTGCCGGAAGAGCAGCTGCGGCTTTAACCGCTGGTAGAATTCTTGAAACACAATATGAACATGAATCACATCGGCGTCCCAGGCATTGATCCCAGGTGAAAAGACTAAGTCTGGAGAGAGTTTTCCAGATCGGACATCCCACCACCTTTGGAGAGTATTTGCAACGAACCACCACGAGTACTGAATTAAGTGCGGTCCTGGGATGGACACAACACGATGCCAACGGACACACCCTTGCCCGGTCTGCGGCGCTTGATCCAGTGGCGTGAGGAGGAGGTCCTCAACGTGCTGGGAATAGAGATGAATTTCGCAGTTGTAATTCCGTGCAAGGCGCTCGATGAGTTCTGAAACGGCGCGCTCAGTTCCGTGCCTCCTGTCAAGGAACGGCGAAATGATGGCAAGTTGCACCTCAGGGCCTCCAGCCGTCGACCACAGTTTCCGCTAAGCCGGCTCAGTAAAGCGCCCACTGTG
>QHZR01000246.1 GCA_003224755.1 Acidobacteriota bacterium | reverse complement strand
TGCGTTTCTTGTCGATCTTGTAGACGCGCCACGCGGCCCAGGCGTGCACCGGAGGATTCACATCGCCAAATGCCCACTCGTAGGCGGGAATCTGCCCGTTGGGATGCATGTACCACTCGCGCAGCATGAGCGTGAGCTGTTCCTTCGCGAAGTCAGAGTCGACCAGTGCAAGCGGAATGCAGTGAAATGCCAGGTCCCATGCGGCGTACCAGGGATACTCCCATTTGTCTGGCATGGAGATCACATCGGCGTTGTAGAGGTGCCGCCAATCCCGGTTGCGCCCGTTCTTGCGTTCGGTGGGTGGGGGAGGGTTGCCCGGATCTCCTTGCAGCCAATCCTTGATGACGTAGTGATAGAACTGCTTCGACCACAACATGCCGGCGAAGCCCTGGCGCATTACGTTCTTCGCGTCATCTGAGAGATCCTGAGGAATCACGGTGCCGTAAAACTCATCGGCTTCACTCTTGCGGAGTAAAAAGGTCTTATCGAAATTCGTGAATGCGGTTTTGCGATTGAGCTCTGCCGAGGAGAGGCGAAGGCGAATGGTAACTTCTTCGCCAGGATTGATCGTGAGCCGATAGTGCGCCGCCGCTTTGGTGCCTTGATGCTCCGGGTTGACCGCATTCTGCTCATCGTGGACAACATAATCGTTGATTCCGTCTTTTACGTAACGCGCGCTGTTTGCGGCGCCGAATAGACGCTGAGCGTTAGTCTCGTTTTCGGTGAAAAGCAGTTCGCCCGCCCTCTCACAGTGCAGCCAGAGCTTGCCGAGTTGCGGGTGTTCGAGTGCCACAACCGGATTCGCCCCGGCGCCTTCCTGTCGCAACTCCGGCTTGGTTCCCGAGTTGCCCCACGACCAGGTGTTGCGGAACCAGACTGTGGGCAGGAGGCGCAGGTTCGCAGCCTCCGGCCCACGATTGGCGACAGTGATCTGGACCAAAATGTCTTCGACATCCGCCTTGGCATATTCCACGAAGACATCGAAGTAGCGGTTGTCGTCGAAAACGCCGGTGTCGAGCAGTTCGAATTCCGGCTGGTCCTTCCCCCGGCGGCGGTTTTCTTCGACGAGTCTCCCGTAAGGGAACTCCGCCTGCGGATACTTGTATAGATACTTCATGTAAGAATGCGTAGGCGTGCTGTCGAGGTAGAAGTAATATTCCTTGACGTCTTCGCCGTGATTGCCTTCGTTACCGGTCAGGCCGAAAATGCGCTCTTTCAGAATTGGGTCGCGCTCGTTCCACAGCGCGAGAGCAAAGCAGAGGAATTGTCGGCGGTCGCTGATGCCAGCGAGACCGTCCTCGTTCCACCGATAGACGCGTGAGCGCGCCTGGTCATGTGAGAAGTATTCCCATGCGTTGCCATAGGGACTGTAATCTTCGCGAACCGTGCCCCAGGCTCGTTCGCTTAGGTAGGGACCCCAGCGCTTCCAGTGCTTGGTTCTGGCTGCTGATTCAGAAAGGCGAGTCTCTTCTCTTGTCAAGATTTGTTTCATGCGGATTCTCTCTCTCCCCCAAGCACTTTGAGCAGGCACGCGAACTTATCGGAAAACTTGTAACCCGTGCCGGGAAGCACCAGGTCAGCGACGGTCGGGTGTTCGTCTGAAGTATTGACTCTTTTGAGCCATTTTCCATTCTCGACTCCGGCCACTTCATTGATGCTCTGGATGATTCCCTTGCTCACGTCGTTTTCCTCATTTCTGCTCGACCTCGACCGCGTGGCCATCAGGATCCCTCACGATAAAAGCGCTGGTAAAAGCGAGCTCTCTGCTGTGATTCACAATCAAGCCAGAAGAAACAAAGTTGGCCTTAGCGAGGGTTAAGCCGTGAGCCGCCTCATCGGCGTTCTCGGTTACCAGCACGGTCTGCCGATGGATCACGTCATTGGCCCGCTCATCTGTCGGAAACGGCCGTCCATCCCGCGGCGCAAGGTATTCGAGCAACTCAATTCCGGGCCCTTCCGCGGCCCTCAGCGCAGTGATGCGCAGACGTGCGCCGAAGACGTTATTGAGGTGCTCCTGTTCCGTGCCGTAATTCTCGCTCTTACCGGCCACCCGCATGCCCAGCAGGTCACGATAGAACTTAACGCTCGCATCAGTATCAGAGACCACGATCGCGGTGTGATCAATGCCGAGAAACAACTTGTCGCTAGGCCGGTGCCACTTCTCCGCGCCTTTATCGGGCGGGAAGTGTAAGACCTCAACGGGATGGCCATCCGGATCCTTGAAGTAGAAGGCCGAAATTCCGCCAGCGTTCTTGTTCCAGTTCGGCAACAGCTGCGGACCGGACGATGCATGCTCCACTTGGTTCTTGCGCAACCATGCGTATGCCTTATCCATGTCGCTGACGATAATCGCAACGTGCTGAAACCACCGGTCATTGCTACGCGAATCGAGCGGAACTGGTCGTCCCCTTGGTGCGAGGTACTCATCGAGTTCAATGGATTCCTCGCCCAGCTTCATCCGGACAACGCGAATGCGTACTCCGAACACACCCGAAAGGTGCTCCACCTCTTCACCCGTGACCTCCACGTCGGACATTTTCTGAAATGTTAGGACTCGCGAGTAAAAATCGATGGCTCGGTCCATGTCGGACACGGTGATCGCGACCGAATCAACGCTCCGAACTGCCGGACCGGGCTGAGCAGTGGCGACAATCGTCGCCGCAGCAATGACGATGACCAGAGCAAAACACCGGTAACATCCTTGACTTTGTATTTGGCGATTCTTAAGCATGATCGTTCGCTCCATACTGCTAATCTCCGGTTGCCACGAGTTGCTCAGTCACGGCCGCCTTCTTCTCGCCCAAACGCTCGAGCAGGTGGTCACCCACGCGCAGCGCATTTGCCATGATCGTGAGAGCCGGGTTCACCGCGGCGCTTGAGGGGAAGAAGCTTCCATCTACGACGTACAGATTGTCGAGATCGTGCGCCTTGCAGTTCACATCCAGTGCCGACATTTTCGGATCGTGCCCGAAGCGAATCGTGCCGTTCTGGTGTGCGACGCCGGCGAGCGGAATGCGCTGACCCACATACAGGTTGCGGCCAAAGAGTCCCTGGTGGCAGTCGTGACCGTGAACCGCGCAGTTGGTTTGTTTCATTACCTGCTTCAGCTTCGCCTGCAAACGCTCGTGCGCTTCCAGATTGTTGGGCGTATAACTCAGAACAATTTTTCCGTCGCGATCGATGCTGACGCGGTTGTTCGGGTCAGGCAGATCTTCCGAAGTCAGCCAGAAATCGAGAGAGTGCTTGGCCATCAGTTCCAAGGTGAAATTCGGCGCGATGGCAGGGGCACCGGCCCGCAAGGTAATTGCGTCGAGCTTGCCCACGAAAGATATGTGGCCCATCGGGTACGGAAAGTCGTCCGAACCGAAGTAGAAGTCATTCACGCCAAGTGTCTTTTGAAAGATGGTCGGATTCGGGCACTTGGAAATCGCCATCACCACCGAGTTCGTGTGGCCCATGTAGTGACGACCGACCGTGTCCGAGCTGTTGGCTAGGCCACGCGGGTGTTGGTCATTCGCCGACCGCAACAGCAGGGCGGCGGAATTGATCGCGCCACAGGAAACCACGACGATATCGCCTGAGAAGGTTTCGATGTTCCCGTTGCGCTCAACCACAACTCCGCGAACCTCGCCGCCTGACGCATCGGTTTCCAGGCGCTTCACCAGGGAATTCGTCAGGAGCGTAACGTTCGGATGCTTAACTGCTTCGTCCACGCAGACGACCTGCGCGTCGGACTTCGCGCCGACCAGGCAGGAAAATCCATCGCACGTGCCACAGCGAATGCAGCGGCTCTTGTGCGGGTTTTTTTCGTCGAGCATCACGCCTACAGGAACATGGAACGGCCTGAGTCCTGAGCGCGCGAGATCATCGGACAATTGTTGAATGCGCGGTTCATGGCTGACTGCGGGCCACGGATAGGGCGAAGTTGCGGAAGGTTCGGTGGGATCCTCGCCGCGATTGCCGTGCACCTGGTACAGGTTTTCCGCCTGACTGTAGTAGGGCTCCAGATCGTCGTAGCCGATCGGCCATTCGGGCGAAATGCCGCCGTGGTGGCGCAACTCGCTGAAGTCTTCCTTGCGAAGGCGGAACAGTGCCGCGCCGTAAAACTTGGTGTTTCCGCCTACGTAGTAATTGGTATGTGGATGGAGGTCTTTGCCGTTTTTGTCGAGCCAGGACTCTTTGGTGTTGTAGTGGCCTTCCACGTTCACGAGTTGCGGATCCCAGTTCGCCTTTTCGCGAGGGACGAAGTCGCCGCGTTCGAGAATGAGGATTCGTTTACCGGAAGGCGCCAGATGATAAGCCAGGGTGCCGCCACCGGCGCCGGTTCCGATGATGATTACGTCATAGTGATTTTCGTTCATGATGCGAATCCTCCGTTGGCGCCGCAGAAAATGCAGCGCTTGTCGTTATCGTGGTGGAGCTTGCAACACTTCACCGCCAGCCTTCCTTTGCGCCAGAGATACAGTTCCGCGGCGGCAAGCATGCCCAGCAGCGGCGAGATCAGATAGATCCAAAATCCTGTCCACACTCCGGCGGATAATCCGGAACCGAACGTTCTTGCCGGATTCATGCTCATTCCGGAAAACGGCGCTTCAACCGTGATGTAGGTCGCCACGAGTAATCCGGCAAACAGTCCGGTGAAGCGGGAAATGCGGTCGTGATTCGAAACGTAAAGCACCGTGGACATCAGAACGAAGGTGATGAGGCACTCAGCAACGGTCGCGACGGCGGTCCCGTACTTTCCTGGCACGGTGACCACGTACCGGACAGCGGGATCGGCGAGTTCTGTCATCAAGAACCTTCCCACGAGCATCACGCCCAGTGTCGATCCAACAAACTGGGCGGCTATAAAGAAGACGGCATCCCACGTCTTGATCTTGCCAAGCCGAAAGAACGTGAACGTGACAGCTGGATTGATGTGTGCGCCCGACTGCTTCCCCCATGGCGAGTAAATGATGGCGACCGCCGTCAGCCCCATCGATGCGCCCATCAACATCCTTCTTATAAGGCTCGATGTGATCGCCTGGCGCACGGGCG
>QHZR01000267.1 GCA_003224755.1 Acidobacteriota bacterium | reverse complement strand
CCCAAACGAAAACAGGTCTATTGTGATTTTGGGCCTGATTTTTTGGGGCTGGGTATGCCGGAAAAAAGGTTTCCCTCCCCGGAGACTCTCAAAGCTCAAACCCTGTTCTCGGTTTCCCCCCTCTGGCGGACGTGGTTTGCCGCATGCCGAGTAAAATTGCTGAGTGACAGTTGCCAAAGTGAAGCCCACGATTTCGCCCGAACTTCTGAATCAAATCGACATTAGAGTTGGCACAATCGAATCCGTGAGCGATGTCGCCAATTCGGAAAAGCTGGTCGCTCTCCCTCTGCGTCGCATTCTCATCCGATACGCCGTAATCCTTTGCTGCGAGGCTGGCATCATGAAGGAGCTTTGAGTTCAAAAACAAGGCGAGACGTTCACAATCCTGAAAACGGCAGCCGATACTAATGGTGCGCGGGTTGAAATGGCATTCACATTGGCACCCGCCGCATCCGGGCCTCCGGCCCATATTCATACCCAGCAAGTGGAGTGGTTTGAAGTGGTTTCGGGAAAAATGATCGCCACAGTTAACAAACAGTCGCACACGGTACAAGCAGGGCAGAAGATTGAGGTGAAAGCGGGCCAGACGCATACCTTCAGAAACGGAAACAATGAGTCAGGATTAGAGTTGAATCGGGTACGAACCCGCTCTGCACATCGAATGGCCATGCGGCAGCCGCAAAAACCACTGGTAAATCAAAGAACATTCAGCCGCTAAGCAAAGCAAGACTCCCTGACAAGGATCAGGCGGCTTCCCGGAAATCGGCGGCCGGCGGTTCATGATTGCCGTTTTTCTCCTGAGAGTGTAAGCAACGAGAGCGGCAACGTGGCCGCAATGCCGACGAGAACCACGCGACGAACTCCGACAATTCTCAAAGTTGAGGGTGTTCAATTCTGCGGCCCGGCAGTTTGCGTTGCTGCGTGCTTCGCCTTCGCCGCGCCTGCGACGTCCGCAACGGAGTTGGGCTGCGCGGAATCAGTCGCATGGGTTTCGCTCGCGTCGGTCTTAGCCAACGTCGCTGTGAGATTCACTTTGCCGCCGGAAGTATGAATCGTCCTTTCCCACAACTGGTATCCAGCGAGTTTGATCGAGATCGTGTGGTCTCCGGCAACGACGCTCAGGCTGGACGGTGTGTTGCCCACGAAATTCCGGTCGATGCCGATTTCAGCACCGGCTGGCGTGGACGAAAGGTCGAGTTCGGTAGTGGCTCCCGTTGCCGCTACAGTAGTGGCAGGAGCAACTCCCGCTGGACCTTGGAATTTCGCTAAATTAATTGGGAAGTTCCCGTTGATGTAAGCGGTAATCTCCGTCCCTTTCGGGATGGTGATGTCTTTTCCGTGCATGAAAAGGAACAGTGGTGCTGCCGGGAAGAACACGATGGCTGTGCCGACCATAGCACCGGTCATTGCGCCGGTGTGCCCGCCGCCCTTCACTTCCTTGACCGCTCTTAATGCAATCTTTTCCCCATCAACCAAGCGGACCGAGTCGATATTCATGTCCAATTTTCCGCCCCGAGCCATTCGCCTTTTCGACTGTGCTTCCGTCACGGTTGCCCATGCTGTTCCGCCTTTTGGTATCACCAACAGGTCGCCCACATGTACTTCTTCGAGCACCTCGAAATCAACCGTGTCACCAACGTGAGCGTCAGCCGAAGAAACGGTTCGACCGATTCTTAACTTGATAGGCGTGCCGTCTTCCAGCATCGGGCCAGTCGGCGCACCAGCGGTGACAGGAACTTGAGATGTTGGCTGCACAGTTTGGACTTGAGCTAACGAACTGAGCAACAAAGTCCAGACAACGAATGCGATGAGCACAGGGTTTTTCGACATCAGAATCTCCAGAGCGGAGCGAGTTACAAACGGCTCAGAGTATGTGCGGGGGATTAGGTATGTAAAGTTACGTGAGTAATTGCGAATGCGGGCAAGGGGCCAGCCCTCCTAGTGAGGGACCGCGTCGCGACTCTCCCAACGCTTCTGGCTCTCGTTTTGCTGTGCTGGTTCGTCTGGCGCAAGCATCTCTTGCCAGCAATCGGAACAGCGATGATGCCGCGAAATGTGCCTGCAACTTGTTCTGTTAACCCGGTCTCCAGCCCCGCCCTTTTTATCCCGCCGTGGGCCTTATCCCTTGAAACAAACTTCGCGAGCGCCCCGACAGTGTTGCCATAGCCCCTAAACCTCCTCTTGGCGAACAAAACATCCAGAAGGCTCTGCTGGAAGCTGAACGTCCGATCTCATCGGACGAACCAAGATTCACTACTTGTCTTTCAATGCAGGGAGGTCACGCTCGGCAATCGTGTAACGTGAGCCATCAGGAGCTTCATTGAAGTTGTACGATGCTCCGGTCGGAATGTTCATATTCTTTCGCTGTTGCAAAGTTACGGTGCGCGAAAAATAAAATCCTACCCGCTGAATTGGAAATGCGCGGTCACGGAAGTGCATCGTGCTACCTGCCGGTAATTCCAAATTAACCCAATTCGGTATAGGTACACACATCTGGCTCGCTTGATCTATCGCCATTGCGCACAGATTTTGCAGCGAATACTGTTTCTGATCGGGTGTGATGAACGTGACCTCGTTTAGCTCTATGCGATTGCCCTGTGGAATTGCGTCTGCTGGCAGTATGGGATCAAATCGTAGTTCGCTGAAAATAGGATACAGCAACTTATAAACCCTAATCTCATTTCGCCATGCCGCTGTCTCTGCCTGCTGTAAGGTCCACAGTTGCAGACCATACATTTTTGCTTTAGCTAAAGCGCCTTCTTGGTATCCACTGCTAGATACCATAATTGCAATGGCAGCATTTAAATCCTGTTTACTTGTAATGAATGCTTCAACCTCCGAAATAGGCACAGGCCGCTTCTTATGTTTGCACGAAATGATGCCTAGAACGGGGTGCGGCCCCACTTTTGAGCGTACCGTTACATCAATTTGCCGTTCCGTCCCTGAACGGTCTACCAGCTTCTCTGACCACTTTACTTGTGCATCTCTGCAATACGCTATGTGGATTCTGGCAACTAACTTCTCGAATGACTGCCAAGACGGTTCGCGGAGAAATGGCGAGAGTTTGGGGGATGCTCTCAACTGTCCGCGCATACCGATTCCGATATCATCATTTTGAAAACCTCTTCTGATGGCTTCATTCCAGAGAGATGCAAACCGGCTGATGGGTTCCGGATTCTCTTGGGGGTTATGGACTCCTACTTTCCCACTGGACGTATCGAGATTATCATCCATTGCTGCTGCTATTTGTCGAAACAGTTCTTCATCAGTCAGCAAATTAGCGTCCCTGACCACGTATTGCGTATCGAGCACTCGCGCAAACCCGCTCATTCGCCTTCCTCACATCCGCGTAAGATCACGCGGTCATATTTGAATCCAAGGGCCGAATCAGTTGCTCTCATTCAAACTTGCTCACCTCACGGGAACTCAACGATCTCACCGGTCCTGCCGACCGTATTGAGCATCCTTTCGTGCTGCTAGGATCGCGGTCATAGGATTGCGGTCATATGATGTTGATCACTGCCTTGTGGCCCTCATCCATTCCGGTATCCTACATCTTTCGCGAGCCGAGCAGAACTAGGACTCTTCTTGGTTCACGAGTTCCGGTCTGTGGGACTGAACAGCGAGAAGCTCGCGCAGAACAGCACCGACTTGGAAAACTTCGTCCGCGCATTTCCCGAACTACCGCAGGCCCTGAAAAACAATCCCTTAATGAGGTGTATGCGTGATCCTCCGGTGATCTGAGTCGAATGCGGGATTCAGAATTTCCGCAGCGATGCCGGAAGCCAGAACGCCAGCGAGTACGACCCCGGGCCGGTTAAGAGGAAGGCTACGGCCAGCAACAACTGTGTGAGTGCATATTCCGCGCCGCCTTTGCCGATATCGAACCCATTGGGAAGGTGCACGAGAAAAATAGCTCCAAGCATCACAACCACGATGCATGCAGCTCCAAGTCGAAACAAAATCCCACTCAGCACAGCCAGACCTCCAGCCAACTGGGCCAGACCGATCAGATATCCCATGATAACTGGCCAGTGATGCGTCGCAGCAAACCGCTGAGGGCCCGGGCCTCCAAAGCTCCCGAAGAGGATGGCGCTCCCGTGATAGAGAAACGCCATGGCGCTAGCGATGCGAAGAAGTACTAGCGCCGTACTGATCCTCGCGGGTAATGTGTCGCTCTGCTCCATGCCTCGTTCGATGCCGGGGAGAGAACCATGGACTCAAGCCCGCCTCGCCAGTGGCGGTCCCGGTGAGCCGAGTATTACCTTCGGCGGGCCACCCTAGTGCTGCATTGTTCTTCGGGGAACAAGGGCTACAATCAAAGGTGTGAGACACTACACAACCAAACGGATTAAGAACGGCACCATGTTCATATGCGTACGCTGTGAACACCACGTCACCACGCTGGATTTCCACGGAGAGGCTGGAAACCTTCGCACGCAAGCAGCGACGGCAATCAATCGGCACGCTGCCACAGTGCATGGTCAACCGATGGCGGTTTCATCGGCCGATTCGCAGCAGCGTATCCGGTGTAACTAACATTGGTTGGTTCCTTCGCGGCGGTGTGCCCTCGCCTTAGCGATTCGCCTTGACAAATGCCGTTTTGAGAATAGACTTGCCCCGCACTCCTCTCCTGTGGTAGTTCGACCAACCAGAATGGACGCAGTGTCATGCCGGAGCCGATTAAGGCGGACACGCACGCTTCCCCGCTCAGGTGCCGTAAGTGTGGCAGCAATAGATTCGTCGTCCCAGACCATTCGACAGATGACAGTCTCGTCACTTGCGCCGACTGCGGTGCCGGGATAGGACGGTGGGGCGACGTGCGAGTCGGCATCCTTGAAGAAGCCAAAGCCGTGACCCAAACAGGACGGAAAGCCAAGCGCCGCCGTGTTGCCGCTTGAGCCAAGAATCAAACAGGACGGAAAGCCAAGCGCCGCCGTGTTGCCGCTTGAGCCAAGAATCAAACAGGGGTGCGGCAAAGAGTGGAGGAGGGGAACCGCCCGGTTTACCTCCGAAAATAGATATACGCGGCCGCGAGAATTAGCAGAACAAACAGAATCCAGTGACCGGCCTTGGAACCGCCTTTTTGTTCTTGCGCCATGCGGAGAAGTATAA
>QHZR01000266.1 GCA_003224755.1 Acidobacteriota bacterium | reverse complement strand
TGCTCCCGAAGCCGCGCGACACGAAGGCGTCTCCATTTCGTCCAGCGTCATTTCCTGCGCCTTGAAGAGAGCCTCCTGCAAATGTGCCTTTCGCTCCCACAGACCCCATTTTTCCTGCCGACAAAAAAAGTTATAACTATCTTGACTTGGGATTCCCTAATCCGGTAGTTGGCTATGTGACGCAGTCATCCGCCTTACTTGCGCTGCTCGATGAGCCATTTTGGTTCTGTCTAAAGGCGCAGCCGAAGCGAGAGCATCTGGCCGCGACCGCGCTCCGGCGTCAGTTTCACGTCGAGTGTTTCTCGCCTCGATTGCGTTTCCGCAAGATGACCCAAAGGGGGCCAGTCTGGTTCGTGGAGGCGATGTTTCCCGGTTATTTGTTCGCAAAATTTGTTTATTCGGAACAACATCGCGCCGTTGAAAGTTCTCACGGAATCCAAGGGATCGTCCACTTTGGGGATCGCCTGGCAACCTTGTCGGAAAATATTGTGGTCGCGCTTCAATCGAGAGTGGGTGCGGAAGAAGTCGTGACTGTCGATTCCTCCATCAAAATTGGCCAACCGGTTCAAATTACGGAAGGGCCTTTTCAAGGATTGGAAGTCGTGGTTACTCATTTGTTGCCTGCGAAAGAACGGATTCGAGTTCTGCTTGAGTTTCTTGGGCGATCCCTTGAAACGGAGATTTCGACAGCAAAAGTGCTCCCCGCCTAAGGCCGTCTGGGCGGTGGCATAATGCTTGCCTGGTGTTCAGGATCTGACAAAACTGTGCAAAAATCTGACGGATCGTGCTGATAGAACTCGGCGAGGCAGAATCTGCGGAAAGAAATTCGTCGATCGCGCGGATTAGTTTGCGCCGGGCATCCCCCCACTGGCACGGGTGCCCGGATTGAAAAACGCGAACTCGCTTGTGGGTACGAAAGAGTCGAAACGACTGATAATGGCGCAAATTCTGCTTGAACTTGCATCGTGTTTGCCGTAGGCCTTTTCGTTGCCGGAATCGGCTCTCTGGCGCTGATTCTCCGAGAACTGCGCAAAGCGCCGGAAGCCTACGAGGACGAACACGGTTTCCATATCGTCCAGAAGGGTGCGGTCGGTGTCCCGGGATTGATGACAACGAAGACTCACAGAACACGCAGCAGCGGGTCTCGCCCCATGCGACACGCGCATGCGCACTAGAATTGGCGCTGCTTTTCTGAGTTGCAGAAGCAACGGATAAAAGCACCCGGACGAGCCAGCTGGCCTGCTCCACGAAAACGGGTCCTATCTGCCAGGAGATCTGGCGGCGCGCGACTTCCGCTACCTGGGAGCGATCATCGGCTCAAATGGTTGTTGAAGCGTCGCGGATTACAAAGCCGCTCCCGGTGTCTAGCGTACAAGCAAAAAGTGGCCGTTCAGCGAACGGCCACTTTGTATGCGGGTTTAGCGAGGTGGGAGCGCTCGACCGGTTAACTCTTTAGGAAGCGCCGCGCCATGCCTGGCGGGCCAAGGGCTGCGCCGAGCAAAATCACGGTCGTTCCACTATCCAGCACAGCACCAGGACCATTGCCAGCGAAAGCTGTAGCGAGTGCGCCGCAGCGTTAGCAGGGAATGATCTCCGATTTTGAAATAGAAGTGTAGAGAATTAGGTGTATCCCATTATCAATTTGCTACTAAAAGCTCTCGGCTCCACAACTACAAGGAATGACCACCCGATCCCGTAAAGTAAAAAAAATCCCATCGCCGCACTCCCCTGCACCGCGTGCGACCATTCTTGGCGTTTCTGTTTTTCTGACCTCGATTACGTGGCTTGTATTTGGAGAAACCCTGCACCACCCGTCCATCAACTTCGATGATCAAGGATATGTCTTCCAAAATCCGCGAGTAACTCCCGGCTTAACCTTAACCGGCATTCTCTGGGCTTTCAGACATTCGCATATGGAAAACTGGCATCCGCTTACTTGGATTTCGCACATGCTGGATTGCCAGCTGTTTGGGCTGAATCCAGGGGGACATCACTTCACTAATGTTCTACTGCACACGGTCGCCGTTATCCTGCTTTTTCTTGTGTTTCACAAAATGACAGGCGCAGTCTGGCGCAGCGCGTTTGTTGCTGCGGTGTTTGCAATTCACCCCCTAAGAGTGGAGTCGGTTGCTTGGGTCGCAGAACGCAAAGATGTACTCAGCGGCGTGTTTTTTATGCTAACGCTGGGCGCTTATGTTCGTTACGTCCGGGAGCCATCAGGCATACATTATCTGGTTGTTGCGTTGTTCTTCGCGCTTGGCCTCATGGCCAAGCCAATGCTCGTAACACTTCCGCTCGTACTTCTCCTGCTAGACTACTGGCCCCTCGACCGCTTCTCGTACATCTCGTCAACCAAATCGAAATTTAAGACTGGGACTGCCCATTGGCGGAGTCAAAAGTCGATTGTTACGCGACTGATCCTGGAAAAGGTCCCTCTGCTCGTTCTCTCTGCCGCGTCTTCCGTAATCACACTCTTCGCCCAAAGGCAAGCCGGTGTTTCTACAGAGTCTTTACCCCTCTCGTGGCGAATCAATAACGCGCTTGTGAGCTACGTTGCTTATATCTGGCAGATGATTTGTCCAATCCGCCTGGCACTGGTTTATCCGCATCCGGAATATCGGCTGTCGTTTTGGGAAGTCGCCGCAGCCGTCGCGTTCTTAGCAGGCGTCACAACAGTTGTGCTGACTTTCGGTAAGACGCATCGATACTTGATCACCGGTTGGTTCTGGTACGTCGGAATGCTTGTGCCCGTAATTGGAGTCATGCAGGTCGGACCTCAAGCGCGAGCAGACCGCTACACCTACCTCCCGCAGATCGGCCTTTACCTAATTGCGACTTGGACTATCGCGGACTTGTCTGTTGCGTGGCGCTACCGCCGTCAAATCCTGGTCGTCGCTGCCGCAATAGTAATTGCCGCTCTTACGTGTTTGGCTTGGATCCAGGACACGTACTGGCGTGACAGCGAAACACTCTGGACTCACACACTCGCCGTTACGTCCCATAACGATGTTGCACATGCCAATCTCGCTGCAGTCCTTCTGGGGCGTGATCGCATCGACGAAGCAATTCCTCATTCTGAAGAAGCATTAAAAATTCACCCCCGCTACTTCCCTGCGCACGACACACTCGCTGCCGGTCTCCTCCGAAGAGGACGCATGTACGAGGCAGTCGTTCATTTGAAAGAAAGTTTGAAAATCAATCCGGATGGCATTTACGCCCAAGGCAATCTGGTATGGGTGCTTGCCACTTCCCCGGATGCGTCATTGCGGGATGGCGCCAAGGCCATTGGGTTGGCGAAGAAATTAATCGAGCGCACTGGCCATGCGAACGATGCAAACGCAATAACCGCTCGTCGAATACTGGCTGCAGGCTACGCAGAGACCAGTCGATTCTCTGAAGCTATCGAGACGGCTCAACAAGCTTTGCAACTGGCCATTGCCCAAGGTAATGTCGCTCTGACAAAAGACCTTCAATCAGACATTGCCAACTATCGAAGAAGCCTTCCGGTGCGAGACCCGGAAGCGGCGAATAAGACTCGCTGACAAGCATTATCACTTTGGCGGGCGCCCGACGTCAGTTGTAGAGAAGGCTGCGAGTAACAAAAACCGTTCTGGCGTCTTGCGTACAAACACAAAGTGGCCGCCCCCCCAGGAACAGCCACTTTGCTTCCAGCTCAGCTTCGCGAGGACCGGGACGCTTTGCTGGCTAACTCGTCAGGTAGCGTCGCACCACACCCAGTGCGCCGAGGGCCGCACCGAGTAACATTACAGTGGCGCCGCTGTCGGGAACAGAACCACCAGTTGGGCCAAAGAGTATCCACCCGGAAAGGGCATGCCCTTTGGGGCCAAACATAGGAATCGTGATTTGCCCAGTTAAGCCACCGATGTACCAAACTTCAGAAATATCTCTTTGGCCGTCGTATTTCGCAAACAGGTATGTAAATGTACCGTAGAGGTTAAGGTCTATAGTGATGCCGGTACCGGTTACAGCTCCCGTTGCTGAGGCCGTAGGCAAATTAGCGAACGTATTAGTTGTGCGCGTGATTTTCTGGATGCCTTCCGCTCCCCCGAAGTCATGGTTTACAGAAGCGCCACCGCTCAACGTAATCATAAAGTTAATATAATCTTTCACGCTGGCGGGATCGGCGGGTGCGCCGGGCGTCACAGTGCCAACAACGTGTGTATCCCCCGGAAAGAAGCCCAGAATGGTATTGGCACTGGCATTGTGGCTGAATGCAAGCATTACGGCGCAAAAGGCCGCAGAAAGCAGCGTGAGTTTGTTTGAGGGAACGATGTGTCTGTTCATGAGGATTCTCATGTTGTAAATTAAGTAAGCAATCTCAGTGCCAAAAGCCAAAGTGTTATTCAAAAGGCGTTATAAGCATCTATCTACCAATAAGTTATCAGGAACGTGTAACTTCGCCAATTTAGTTTGCACTGGTCCGAAATCGTAAAGTATTCCGACGGCAGTAAGGTATTCAGACGATTCGGCAGCACCCGGAGGAAAATAGAAGCACAACCACGGGGGAAGGAAAGGATTACAAACGCAAGCTAGAGTAATTCGAGCCGCCAGTCTGAGCATTTCCAACGAAGTTACACTCTCAGTTACCGGTGCATTGCTCGTAGGCTTTGGCCTGAATGGTGAAAGTAAAGCTGGTCGGATGGGAAGTGGACATCTTAGGAACGCAAACCGCCGGACGCGAGAGTTCTCGGGAGGCGTATCGCATACAAAGGTTGCTACTGCATCTGGCGTACAAAAAAAAGTGGCCGCCCCTAGGACGGCCACTCT
>QHZR01000281.1 GCA_003224755.1 Acidobacteriota bacterium | reverse complement strand
CCACAATCAAACCATCGGTGCTGTCGCCCATCGCCTATGTCGGTTGATCTGGCTGATTCTCCACAAAGGCGTT
This sequence comes from Acidobacteriota bacterium, assembly GCA_003224755.1. Classification (GTDB taxonomy): domain Bacteria; phylum Acidobacteriota; class Terriglobia; order Terriglobales; family Acidobacteriaceae; genus Gp1-AA145. The sequence continues at coordinate 5,771 of QHZR01000281.1, read as the reverse complement.
CGCTACGAAGAACGCGGTCCGGCGGTGAGCCAACGGTCAAGGCAAAACCGCACGGGCAAGATGATCAGAGAACTGCGAATGCTCGGCTATCGGGTGGAATTCCTGAACGCCGTACCCTGCGTCCCAATACCTTAAGCCGGGATTTTCGACCGTGAGTGTCGAAATTCGCAATCCAGTCAGCGGCTTTGATCGGACTGCGGCCACTGACGCCGCCGGAAGGTTCTCCATCCCCAACGTTCCGTTCAATCCATATCACCTCAGCGTCAATGGCCAAGGGTTTGCTACCTATTCTTATGACATTGATGTTCGTTCGGTAGTTCCGGTGAACCTTAATATCAGCCTGAAAGTAGGGGCCTCCGAAACCGTAACCGTTGAAGGCGGCGGAGCCGAAGACCTGCTGGAGAACGATTCAACCTTTCACACCGACGTGGACAAGAGCCTGTTCGACAAACTTCCCCTGGAGAGTTCATCATCGTCGTTGAGTTCGCTGGTCACTCTCGCAACGCCGGGAATCTCGGCAGATTCAAACGGCCTTTTTCACGGCCTGGGAGATCACGCGGAAAACTCATTTTCGGTGGACGGCCAGCCAATTACCGATCAACAGAGCAAACAGTTTTCCAACCAGATTCCGCTTGATTCCGTCCAGTCCCTGGAAGTCATCACTGGCGCGCCGCCTGCCGAATATGGCGACAAGACCAGCATTGTGATCAACGTTACAACCCGCTCCGGCCAGGGCATGACCACTCCCAAGGGTAGTCTCACCACCTCGTACGGCAGTTTTGGATCTTCGAATGTTGCCTTCAATTTGGGTTTCGGCGGAGCCAAGTGGGGAAATTTCATCTCCGTGAGCGGGCTGAATGACGGCCGCTTTCTTGATCCCCCGGAATTCCAGGTTACGCACGACAAGGGCAACCAAGAGAATCTGTTTGACCGCGTGGATTACCAATTCTCCACCAAAGACTCCATTCACCTGAACCTGGGCCTTACCCGTTCCTGGTTCCAGACTCCAAATTCTTTCGACGCCCAAAACGCAACTGCATGGAATGGCCTCGTGGTCAGCAACGGAGGCCTTGACCCCAATGGCAACGTCGTCGGCCCTACCGACCAGCGCTCGCAGATCAAGAGCTTCAACATCGCTCCCTCATGGACGCGTTTACTCAGTAACACGACCGTGTTCACTCTCGGCGCCTTTGTCCGGCGCGATCAATACAACTGCTACCCCAGCGCCAATGCTTTTGCCGATCTCGCTCCTGCCGGCCTTCAGGCCGAGACCGTGGGTCAAAACCGGACCCTGACCAATGCCGGACTTCGGTCGGATGTCTCGTACGTGAAAGGCATCCACAATCTGAAGGTAGGGGCAACCTACGAACAGACTTTCCTGAACGAGAATGACAAAGTCGGCATCGTCGATCCAACTCTTCTCCCGAACACGTTCGGCTGCCCGAACGGACAACCCGCCCCCGATCCCTGCGCCGTCCTTCCGCCCTTCGATTTGACGCAAGGCGGGACGCTGTTCACATTTAACGGTCACACCGACGTGAAAGAGCTGGCGCTTTACGCCCAAGACACAATCACGAAAGGCGACTGGGCTTTCAACCTCGGGCTGCGTGGCGATTTCTACAACGGCCTAGTGACCCACCGCGAAGCCGAGCCGCGCCTGGGAATCTCCTACAACATCAAGCCGAGCCATACCGTGCTTCGCGTTTCGTATGCGCGAGTACTGGAGACTCCGTTCAACGAGAACCTGGTACTCACCAACCTCGGATGCGATTCACCGGTCCTAAATCCCTTGCTCGGCTGTTCCGCGCCCAATGCCACGCCCCTAGCCCCAGGATGGCGCAATGAGTTCCATGCGGGACTGCAGCAAGCATTCGGAAAGTATCTGGTTTTCTCCGGCGAATACATCTGGAAATACACCCACAACGGCTACGACTTCAGCATTCTCGGCAACACTCCGATTACGTTTCCGGTCGCCTGGCAGAGGTCTAAGATTCCGGGATTCGCTGGCCGCGTGAGCGTACCGAACTTCCACGGCTTCTCGGCATTGATGGTTTTCTCGAGCGTGGCGGCGCGGTATTTCGCTCCGCAGATCGGAGGCGCCGGGGCTACTCCTTCCGCTCCCGGTGGAGTCTTCCGCATTGATCACGACGAGAAATTCAATCAGACGACGCACCTGCAATATCAGCCCTGGAAGGTCGGTCCGTGGTTCGGTTTCAACTGGCGCTACGACAGCGGCCTGGTTGCCGGTCTGGTTCCGTGCGCCGGCGGCAATTGCAGTAATGGACCAGCCGGCAGCGCTAGCGTGGTGGACACTTCCATCATCAGCCCAGACCAGCAATTTCAGGCTGGCCTGTTCTGCGGTCCAGTGCACGCTACTCAGACCACGCCGATAAGCTCAGGTTTGGGTACTAACCTGTGCCCTGCATCCCAGTACGGCTCGACGTTGATTACGATTCCGGCGTCGGGACGGAGGATGACGATCACAACCCGCCGCGCATTACCCCGCGTCACTTGTTCGACCTCGCCATCGGAGACGACAACCTATTCCATGGCGACAAACGCAAGTGGAGTGCTCAACTGACCGTGATCAACATCGCGAACCAAGTGGCTCTCTACAACTTTCTCTCGACCTTCAGCGGAACGCATTACCTGACGCCACGTGCGTTGACGGCTCAACTAGGTTTTAGTTTTTAGGCGGGACGCATTCCTTGTGGTTATATCCGACGATTCGCGGACGAGTCGTCGCCACTCTTCCCTAGAAGGCATAAGGGAAGACTTGCCCGTGATCCAACACAATTGCCCGCAGTGTCAGGGCGAACTGCTGTCCCATCTCGCCGACTGCGCATCCACAAGTAGTCGGGAGAGCGCGCGGTAGCGCGAAAACCAGTAACTCAGAAAAGGTTGCAATCCAAAAATCTGTTTGGCGCCTCTCCGCGTACATCCTTTGTTGGTGCTGCTCCAGCCGCACCGACCAGTTGCGCCAGTGGCAGGATCTCAGACCCGCATGGCAGTTGCGTGGATTCTGTCCCGGCCAGAACCGTATGCTCCGGCGTGGATTAGCCAAATCTGTCTAACATATAAGGCCCAGGAATATGCGACGCAACTTCGTGATCCGATTTCTTGTTGCGCAGCGGATTTGCTCCGTTGGGTTGCTGCTTTGGGTTTGCAGCCTCGCTGTTCAGGCGGGCGCCGCCACAGATCTCACAGGCAGCCTGACCGACCCTCAGGGCCAATTGGTCTCGGATGCAACCATTCGTTTGTTGCGACGCGCAGACTCTACAAGCCGCGAGACCAAGATTGACGCACAGGGGCAATTTTCTTTTACTAATCTAGACAGCGGAGAATATCGCCTAACGGCGGAGTCGCCCGGATTTGCGGTTCTCACGCAAACGATTGCTGTGCAGGCCGAGGGTCAGCAGACCGAAAATCTACAGTTTTCAGGTCTGGCATCGCGGAATGAATCGGTTACCGTCACCGCTGCGGTATCCGATGCCGGTGTTTTTGAGCCAGATCCAGCACAGCGAGTCATGATCCGCGATGAAACTCTAGACGCGAACCCTGGGCGTCCGGGTATGCCGATCTCAATTCCTGGCATGCCGGTCGAGTCTCCCGCAGGGGGTGTGAAACCCCCTCAGTATTTCGCTCCCGGAGTGGCGGGAGATCACGGTGAGCCGATAGCGATGTTTTTTCATGTCGGCGGATATCTCTTTCCGAATAACTTGCCTGCCAACGCGCACGGCAACGGTTATGCCGACCCCAATGTCATTATCCCAGTCGCGATCGAGAGCGTCGAAACCGATGGCGCTGCCTTTAACGTGCGCGAAGGAAACAATTCAGTCAACTCCTCCATCACTCTAAGGGCTCCGAGATCGCATTGAGCCGATGATGCGCCTTACAGGCGACTATCGTGATCTCAATCTTGTTACGGGTTGGAGCCCGGCCAATCCATCTAATCGGACCTGGGTGGGAGCCGAGGTCTCCTTTGGCAACGGCTATCTCGACCGACTGGAGCATCGCAAGCAGTATAAGGGCAACATCTCGAAAGTCTTCACCTTCGGCAATCATGACCTCACAGTCTATGCCATTGGCTATTACGGCACCGCTTTCCAACCAGGCCTTATACCGATCGATGCACCAACGCCCGATGACACCATTGATGCTCGCCAGCACGAAGAGACGTCGAATGGAACCGTGATCTTCAACGACGTGTGGCATCTCACTGAGCACAGGCAGTTCCAGTTTTCTGGGTTCTACCGCTACTACACTCTCGACGTCCGGCCAAACTTCGGAGATGGATTAATCCGCCAGAGTGAACATCGCAATGTGAATTCGGAAGACGTGCTCTACACAGACCAATTCAGCAAGGCTGTCTCTCTGCTGGCTGGTGTTGACTTCCGGAGGGAAGCGCCGCGGGCACTGAACCTGGACAATGCTGATCCGGCGGGCGTGTTTGTACCGGATACCTCGAATAACCTCACAATCAACTTTTACAGCCCGTTCGGTGCATTGGACGGAAAGGTTTTCCATGTTTTGCACTACAACGCGGGCTACCGGCTGGACAGAGTCACCATGGATAACGAGGACTTACTCCGGCCGACACTTTCCTTCAACCGGAACGCCACTATCAGTTCACCAAAAGGAACGCTGACGTTTCTGCCGCCGGAGTCGACGCGATTTTTGCCCACCGTTTCCTTGAGCTACGGACAGACTTTCCACGTTGACGACCCGCGCATCGGCACGACAGCAGTTCAAGGCGGCACCATTGTGGCCAAGCCGCGGGCTTATCAGTTGGTGGCTAGCAAAACCGTGGCGAAAACTGAGTTCCGTCTGGCCCTAGCTCACGTCACCACCGCGCAACAGCTGGCCCGCATCTCCAATGACACCGGGCTACAGGAGGACGAAGGTCCTGGAATTGTGAAATATCTGACCTTCACCGTCCGGCACAATTTCCCGCACGGCTCTGTGCAAGGCTTGTTCTCGAAAGCGGACGCACGGGATCGTTTCACCGGTGAGGCCACGCCAGAGGCTCCCCGACAGATTTGGGACATTCTCGCAACGGTGGACAAACTGCCGTTTCACCTAGTTGCCCGCGGTCAATATGAAGAAGTGGGACGCAAGCCCTTGGGAGATGGGTTCACCGCTGTACCAGTCCGCGAATTTCGCGGCGCTGTAATCCGACCGTTTCCTTCAAAGGGCTTCGACATCGGTATCAACACCTTCATAGTAAGCGGATATGGCGGCCAGACACTGGAGACGCTGTCGCTTCCTGGGGAAGGCTCGCCATTCGAGCGCATCACGGGGTTTCCGCTGAAGTCGTACGTCAGCGCCTCCTTTACGTATTATTTCCGGCACCGCTGATTGGTGGACGCGCCAAGGGGCATCGCGTCCCGATCCGAGGACCCTGGACGTATTCTCGGCAATCCTTCCCTAATCACGTTCAATCTCCGGTTTGCCGTCATCTGTTCACAATCGTAATTTGTGGCTTCCTTGAGCACACGATCAGTGTGCTGCTTCTACGAGGATCTTTTGCACACGCCAGTTTAAGAGTTCGGCGACATACAGTTCATTCTCCGAAGGGCAAGCAATCTCGTGAATCCATCCGAACTGGCCTAACTGCTTTCCCGTCTTGCCGAACATGCCAAGAACCTTTCCATCCAGGCTGAGCTTGTAAATCCGTCCCGGAAACGCATCCGAGCTAAACAGCACTTGATGTGGCGGCGGGGTAATGCAAATGGCCCAAGGCGAACCTGGTGTTCTCGAGCCAGAGGGAT
>QHZR01000012.1 GCA_003224755.1 Acidobacteriota bacterium | reverse complement strand
CCCGGCTTTGGGGAAACGATCACGCCAGCGATGGAAGTTTTGGGCGGCATTTCCATAGATTTCGACCAGGAAGCGGCTGGGGCCGCCACAGCTGGAACCCCGGGCAAAGACATGCGAGCGTGCAATCCAGAATTCACTTCTGCCGGAGGTGGCGCGACTGCAGCATTGCCGAGCAAACTGACCGCATGTTGAGAAAGGTTTTGTAATTCCACCGGCGGTGGCGCAACCACCTGAGTTCCATTCAAGGCACCCGACTGAGTGTGAGTTCGCACTGAATTCAATTCCACGGGAGGCGGAACTACGACTTGATTTCCGCTGAGTCCACCTGATGAGTGACTGCGGGCATTGTTCACCTCGACAGGAGGTGGAACAACGCTGGCCTGAAATCCGGATATCTCTGCTCGCGAACGGATTGGCACATTGACGTCGGGACGCGGCGCGACAACAGTCGCCTCAGGAGCCGTGCAGGATGGCTGAGCGCCTGCGCCGGCGCGGAGACTGGAGGTGGAACGACAGCATTAGCCACGGCAAGATTTCGCCTTGCGGATGATGACTGCGGTAATTCGACTGGTGGAGCCGCGACTTGGGGCTGTGCAAGTTGTGGCCGCCTGAATTCGCTGCGTACTTCAGGCGGAGGCGGCGCAACTGCCGCCTGCAATGGCGAAATCCGCCGCGCAAGGTTCAGTGCTTCTGCTGGCGCCGGACCCGCGTCGGCTTTGTACGACAGCAAGTTCTTGATTGCGGAATCGGATCTGGGCAAGTTCAATTGCGGAGCGTCTATGACACGTTCTCGAAGGCTCTCGCCGCGGGCAACTTTTATGGTTTGGACGGCGTGATGAACGGACGTGCCGCCCGATCTTCCCTCACTCCCAGCAGGCGCGCCTCCAAAGTCCTGAGTGCGTGGCAGTTCATTCGCCGAGAAAAAAATTACGTCGTGCGATCGTGGCTGCTCTTCGAGCGCTGCAAGGGCGGTACTCTCGCCTGGGTGCGCAACTGCTGTTGCTAGTGCCGCAGCGATTTCCACCAACAACACCGCCAGAATTCCACGCCATGGAAACAGTCCTGCTCTTGTTTCGCCGTTGAGTTTTGGCGGTGAGCGGCGTAGTGCAGGCCCAACAGCCGAGACGAACTCCTGCCATGGAGAAGACCACTCAACCAGCAATTGCGGGACTTCCTTCAATTCACCTTCTCACTGAGGGCGCCAAGTTATGGTACAGCTCGATCAGCGCCGGACCGAGCGTAACGAAGATCAATGAAGGGAGGACGAATACTACGAGGGGGATAACCATCTTTACCGCAGTTTTTGACGCCTGCTCTTCCGCTCTCTGGCGGCGCTCGGTACGGAGCGAATCGGAATAAATTCGCAAGGCTTGCACAATGCTGGTTCCGAAGCGGTCGGTCTGAATCAAAGATGCCACAAGCGACCGGATATCGTCCACGCTGGTGCGGGCCGCCAGATTGCGCAGCGCCTCGGCACGTGGCTTGCCGGCGCGCATCTCCAGATTGGCCAGATAAAACTCTTCGCTCAATGCAGGATGGGCATACTTCAAGTCTTCGCCCACGCGCATTAGGGCCTGATCAAGGGGAAGACCCGCTTCCACGCAAACTACGGTTAGATCGAGGGCGTCCGGCAATGCCACGGTTATTTCGCGCTGCCGGTTGCGGATCATCCGCTTGAGGACAAAACGCGGCAGAAAGAACCCGAACGCGATCGCTCCTGCCATCAGGTAGATAGAGTCGAAACCGACCACCGCAACAGTCAATGCGAAGAACGCGACCACGCCGAGAATTCGACTGACTATGTAGATGACCAGGTGCTGTCGCTCACGCAAACCCGCCTGAATGAGCCAGGAACGTGTGCGCGATACCTCGGCCGGAGATAGCGGCAGGGCTTTGCTTAAAGGATCGAGGATCTGGTCTATGCGCTCTCTGAAAGATGGTTTGTCAGGCGCGATCGGCCGTTCCACTCCGAGAGACCGCAGGCGCGCCGACAAAAGTGATGAGGGGGCATAGGCTGCGGCGGCAAAAGAAAATATTGCGACCGCCACTGCTGCAAAGATGATGGCTGGAACAAGCAGCATACGTTCAGACCTGAATCTGAATAATCCTTCGAATTACAAAATATCCCACCGTCTGCAACGTGATACCGGCGGCCAACAGCATATGTCCAATGGGATCGGCAAATAACGGTTGAATGAAACTGGGATTCATGATCAGCATGGTCACTACGATGGTCGGTGGCAACCCCATCAACAACATCATGGTGAGCCGACCCTGGGCTGTGTAAACCCGCACCTGGCGGAGAATCTTGAAGCGCTCGCGGATCATATGAGACAGATTGTCGAGAATCTCTGCGAGATTACCGCCGGTTTCGCGCTGCAGCATGACAGCGGTCACAAAAAATTTTACATCCACCAATGGCATACGTTCCGAAAGGTTCAGGAGCGCATCACGCACAGGCATACCATATTTTTGTTCTTCGTAGAGCTTGCGAAATTCGCTGGCGGCAGGATCTGTAAGTTCGTGGCAAACGATCTCAAGGGCCACGGTGAAGGCGTGCCCAGCCCGGACGGCACGGGCCAGCGTGTCTATCGCTTCCGGAAAGGTGGCTTCGAATTTTTGGAAGCGGCGACTCCTCCGCCATGTCACATATGAATAGGGAACGATCATTCCGAGACCGACTCCGGTTCCGGTAAACAACAAAGTTTCCTGCGCAGGCAGCGGCTGAGCGAGCACATAACCTGCGGCAGCCCCTGCGGCGGCGCTGAGCAGGCATATGATCAGCAGATTTCCCGCCCGCATAGAAAGGCCGGCTTGTTCGAGCAGGATTTGCAATCGAGAAACGCGCTCGGAACGCCGAAGCAAGGTGTCGAAGGCGGGAATACGACTGAACATCTCATCGCGGAGAAGCGCCAGAGTCTCGCGTCCGGGTTGTGTCTGTTCGGTCGCCAGTCGCTCGCGAATCAAACGAGCGCGTGCGCGGCGTTGGTCGAGCAGCATTCCCGCAGCGAACGCGCCGCAGGCGACCGCCACAAAAACGAGGATGGGAATTGCGGCTTGAGTCATCTCCGCGTCTAGACCTCCATCCGCGAGTTGAACCAATCCGGATTCAATCGATGGCCTGCGGACGCAAGGCGGTCTGCGAACTTTGATATTGCGCCCGTGGCCCGGAACGCACCGCGAACCTTCCCGTCCGGATCGATCCCCACGCGGTCGAAGGCGAAAATGTCTTGCATCCAAATGCTGTCGCCCTCCATGCCCGTGATTTCGGATATGGAGACCACTTTGCGCGAGCCGTCGGTAAGACGCGCAATCTGAACCACCACGTGGATGGCGGATGCGATCTGCTGCCGAATTGCGCGTTCGGGAATATTCAAATTGGCCATGGAGAACATGCTTTCCAACCGGGACATAGCGTCGCGGGGTGAGTTGGCATGAACGGTGGTGAGCGAGCCTTCGTGACCGGTGTTCATCGCCTGTAACATGTCAAATGCTTCTTCGCCTCGCACCTCACCGACGATAATGCGGTCGGGACGCATACGTAGACTGTTGATGACTAATTGGCGCTGCCGCACTGCGCCCTTGCCCTCGATGTTTGGCGGCCGCGTTTCAAGGCGAACCACATGCTCCTGCTTCAGCTGTAATTCCGCTGCGTCTTCAATAGTGACCACCCGCTCGTAATCCGGAATGAAACCCGAGAGCACGTTTAGCAACGTTGTTTTCCCTGCGCCCGTGCCACCCGAGATCAAGATATTGGTGCGCCCCTTCACCATGCTTGAAAGAACCTCGAGCATGGGTTCGGTCAAAGTGCGGTTGTCGAGCATGTGACGCGCAGTCACCGGATCGCGGCCAAAGCGCCGGATGGACAACACGGGTCCGTCTAAAGCCAAAGGTGGAATGATGGCATTTACACGCGAACCGTCTGCCAGGCGCGCATCGACCATGGGCGAGCTCTCGTCCACTCGTCGGCCAACTCTTGACACGATACGATCTATGATCTGCATAAGATGCTGATTGTCCTTGAAGCTCAGGCCAGTAACTTCAAGCTTTCCGGCGCGTTCCACATATACCTTGTTGTAACGGTTTACTAATATATCGGAGATTGTCGGGTCCTTAAGGAGTGGCTCAAGCGGTCCCAGTCCGAAGATTTCGTCAAGGATTTCGCGGGCAAGACGTTCACGCTCGGCGAAGCTGAGAGGGACGGCTTCGCTGTTGACCGTGTTCCGGATGACCAGCAGAACTTCTTCGCGCGCAGACGTGCTCGGAGTTCTTCCGAGCTTCTCAAGATCGAGCCGGTCAAGAATCTTGCGGTGCAGGTCGGCTTTGACCTGCTGATATTCCCGCCGCTCGAAAGTCTGCACGTTAGCCATCTTTTGTTATCCAATTTTAAACAACGACCATGCCGGACGCTTGGCCGTAGTTTCTGTCTCAGTAAGCTTCTCGGCCAAACCGGTGAACGCGCGGGTGAGTTCGGAGCGGTTTTGCTGCATCAAGGGTACTCCGCGATCAATCGCGCCCGAAACTGCCGGATAATGATTCGGGACTTTCCAAAACAGCCTCAGGCCGGAAGCGGTCTCGACTTCATTTTCCTGGAAGCCTGGAATCTTGCGGAAGCGGTTCAGCACCAGGCGGAGCCGGTCCCGTCCGTTATTTTCGGAGAGGAATTGTTGAATACGCGCGGCGCTCCACAGTGAGGCGACATCAGTTCCAGCAACGACCAGCACGGTCTGCGAAAGGTCGCAAACCAACCGGGAGACGGCATCCATTCTGCTCGAGAGATCCACAATCACAAACTGAAAATAGGCGGCCAGTAGGTCAAACAGACGGGCGAACTCGGCCGGCGACGGCTGCACTTCGGAAGGAGACGAGGCCCCGGCCAGCAACTGCAATCCGCCGGAATGACGCGTCGTAAAGCCCTCCATCAGCGAACTGTCTAACCGATGCAGATTGCGTATCGCGTCGTAAGCGGTGAATTGCGGCCGCAAATTAAGGTGGAGCGCGGCATGACCCAAAGGCGCCAGGTCCACCAATGCTGTTTGTCCCTGGGCGGTTTGTAAGGCAAGTGCCAGGTTTACGGCGATGGTGGTTGCGCCGGAACCTCCCTTGGCGTTCACCACCGCAAATACTGTTCCTCGCACGTTAGTACGCTGAGCGTTCTTCTGGGTTGTCGTGAGCCGGACGAATGCTTCAAGAAGAAGATTCGTCGTGAGGGGCCTTTCTAGAAACTCGCGCGCACCGGTGCGCATTGCCGTGACGATGGTCTGGGGCTGCGTCAGGCTTCCGACCGCAAACAGTGCCGTCCGTGGCAATTCCTGGTGCAGTACCTCAATAGCCCGCAAGGCCGAGGACGGGTCACTCAGGGGAATGTCGAGCACCACAACGTCGGGAGCCGATTCCTGCAAACGGCGAACGATGGGATCGGCGGGGGCCAACGGCAAGCTGCCGAAACTGGCCGCCACCCGTGCCACGCGTGTTCCCTCAACCAACAATTGCAGAATGCTTCGTTGTTCGCTGTCCCGGGCCACCACTGCAACTGCTAACTCCGGCATGACTACCCTCACTTCTACTGACGAACGTTCCTTTGAAAAACCAATTGCCCGACCCAGTCCTGGCAAACCATTTTTTGCAGAACAATTCTTGCAGAACCGTGTCCTCTATTTCCCGCCGGGTGAAGACTTCCCGTCGAACTTGTCCTTGTCCAGAAAAGGCTGCGGGCTCTTCGGCGCTGGCGGCGCTTGCGAGCTCGGCGAAACCCGGTGCACGGTGCACAGGACCATCAATTCAGCATTGCTCTTCTGCACGTTCTTACTTCTAAAGAAATTTCCCAGAATTGGAATATCGCCCAATCCTGGCATCTTGCTGGCGACATTAGTGACGCGATTGTCCATCAGGCCGGCAATCACAAAACTCTGTCCATCCTGAAGCTCGAACTCGGTCTGCGCCTTTCGCGTGCTGAGCGCTGGGACGGTGAAGCCAGAAATGGTGAGAGCATTTGTGAAGTCCAACTGGCTTACTTCTGGAACTACCTGAAGGTGAATATTGTTGTTCGGCATGATCACGGGAGTGAATTTCAGCTTCACGCCGAATTCCCGGAACTGGATAGTCACGGCGGTAAAACCCTGTCCCGGCTGAACAATGGGAAACGGGAACTCGCCGCCAGCCAGGAAACTTGCTTCCTTGCCATTGACTGCGATCAGGTTCGGTTCGGCCAGAATCTGCAACAGATTTTTCTGTTGCAGGGCTTTGATGACGGCGCCGATATTAACGTCGGTTCGCGCGACGAATAAATTAAGGAAGTCACTTATGTTGACGACCGGCGGCGTTGCCGTGGTGGTTGTGGTTTGCGTGTTGCCGTTAGTGACAGTGGTCTGCGCGGTATTTGTCACGGTCAAACTGCCAAACTGTCCAGTCTGGCTGAGTGCTACCGTGTTTCCCAAGCCAGGGGCGAACAGATTTACTCCTAATTGTGTGACCGCCGACCGGTCAACTTCCGCGAACTTGACCTCGAGCAAGACTTCCTGTGCTCCGACCGGGCCGAAGGTCAGGACATTGATAACATTCTTTGAATAGGCTGCGGCGACCTGGCCAGCATGCTTGGCAACGTCTTCCGTAGTCACGTGTCCGGAAAGGACTATGGCGGAGCGCGAAGCGGAGACCTCTATCTGCTCCTCCGGAAATATGCGCTTAATTTCTTCTTGGGCAGCAGTGACATCCACATCCACGCGTAAATCGAAACTTCGGGAACGCTCGGATTCGTCCCAGATCAAAAGCGAGACCTCGCCTGGCGACCGACCATGCACCAACACCTGTGTCGGAGTAATGACCTGCGGATCGGCGATTTCGGGATCAGTGACCGACACGCGTTTTAGGCGGTCTGTGGTGTTGATAAGCAGAGACTTCCCTACCATGACCCGCAGTGGGGCGGGTCCCTCATTTGCTAAGGGTGTCTGGGCCTGCTGCGCGGTGGGCTCTTGCCCTGCGCACATGGCGGCAAAGAGCAGCAGGAGCAAGATTTGAGACAAAAGCTTTAAGATTGATATCTGATTTCGCATCCAGGAATTTTTCTCAGTCTGGCAATTTTGTGACGTCCCGTTTGTCTCCCTTGATTACCTCAACCGGATATGCCGTTGGAACCGGTGTCTGAGCCACTGGCGTCGGCGCCGGTTTTGGTTTGGTATGGACCGGAGCGACAACCGGTAGGCCGTTCTGATACAGGGAGTGCATGCCGACCGCGGCCACCTCGGCCTGACCGGTGTCCAGCGGATTTCGCAGAGCGAGTTGAAGGTGGCCCTGATTCATCGCGAGCGCCAGCTTGGCAGCGTCGTCGGGGGAAACCGCCAAGGTAATGACCGGCGAGTTTTGCGACTCACTCGATAGCAAGCTGCGGTCCAGCTTTTGCCCATTAGCCAGCACGGCAACGTTCCTGAGGACGGTAATTGTCTGTGTCTCTCCCGATCCGGTTGCGCTTCCTGTCATCAGGACATCAACCCGGCTGCCAGGCTGTACAAATCCCGAGACCGAGCTAAAGTCATTTACCCGGACAGACACAGCCCGCATTCCAGGCGGCACTATAGAAGCCAATCCCGAGCCGCCGTTTTCCGCTGCCAGTTTTCCCGTCAGGACGAAATCGCCGGCGGAGATGGGCTGAACCACGCCCCGCCCGATGACGTGACCATCCTTTTGGCGAAAACTGCCCTGGGGAATGGCTTCAGCTGGCAAACGGACGACGCGGACATCTTTGTCCTGGATTCTCGCGCCCACCGAAATGTTATTGGTGGCGACGACGACATCGTCTGCGGCGCCCTGCCCCGAGCCGGTTCGTGCTTGCAGCATTCGATAGGCCAGTGCGCTTGCGAAGGCGCCTAGGGCAAGGGCCAGTATTCCAATGAATACAAGTCGAGTACGATTCATCTACTGCTCCACAGAAAATAAGGGCTTACGCCCGCTTGCGGCTTCCGTGCTTTGCAACGGCCCTTCTTGTCCGGCCACTGCTTTCGCTCGTTCAAGTCCGCCAAATCAAGAAGGGAGGGGTTACCCTGAAGCGTTGACCATGATACCGCGACCGGGGCTACCCGCGCCGAAATTATCTGCGTTTGAGACTCCGTGCCGCGAATTCTGGTATTTTGGCTTCGCTCCTGGCCGCGCTTGGAACGCCAAACTCCTTCTGCCATGGCTTACGCGCAAAGACTTGCACTCGCCGCCGCGGTTTTCGTCTGTGCGGGGACGTGGGTCTATGTGGATCGGGTGCTGATTGCTCACCAGGAGGCGGAAGCAAGGGTGCGCGGAACTCCACGCGGAAACCTTTCTGACCTCTACCCTAGTTGGCTCGCCGCGCGCGAATTGCTGCTACGTAACCGCGACCCCTACAGTCCGGAGATTACCGTTGAAATCCAGACTGGATATTACGGACGGCCCATTGATGCGGCGCGCCCGAATGATCCCACCAATCAGCAGGCGTTTGCATATCCCGTGTATGTGGCGTTCTTGCTCGCGCCAAGCGTCAAGCTGCCCTTCTCGGAGGTGCAAGTCCTGTTCCGTTGGCTGCTGGCGGGCTTGACGGCGATTAGCTTGCTTTTGTGGCTCCATGTGATCGGTTTGCGGCTATCGTGGGTACCCGCAACCGTGGTGGTGGTATTGGTGTTCGGTACGTTTCCGGTCGTGCAAGGAATCAAGCTCCAACAATTGAGCCTAATGGTGGCGGCGCTTATTGCAGGGTCGACGTTTTTTCTGGTTAAGGGCAGGCTGACGCTCGCAGGAATATTGTTAGCCTTGGCCATGATTAAGCCTCAGCTCACAGTTTTGCTGGCCGCCTGGCTGATGTTGTGGGCGTTCTCCCGGCTGTACCTGCGCTGGAAGTTTGCGGCGGCGTTTGTCCTGACGCTGGCTGCGCTGATGGGTGCGGGAGAACTCCTGCTTCCCGGGTGGATCCATGAATTCTATGTTGCGGTCCTCGCTTACCGAAAATACGCGGTGAGTCTATCGTTGCTTGGTGAGCTGACAACGCCGACTCTCGGGCTTCTGCTGACTGTTGCAGCTTTGAGCATTACGGCGATCATCTGCTGGAACGCGCGGAACGTTCGGGCGCTGGATCGCGAGTTTTGCCGGACCACGTCGCTGGTGCTCGCGGTCACGGTCGTGGTTATTCCGACGATTGCGCCTTACAACCAACCTCTTCTTGTCCCTGGAGCTCTCCTTGTAGGCGTGAGTTGGATGGGTGAGCATTGGAGCGAGCTCCTGAGAACGAACCTATTCATTCGAATATTCCGCGGAGTGGCCGCCGTCTGCCTGGCCTGGCACTGGATTTCTGCCACCGTTTTGGCAGCAGCGTCGTTTTTCAGTTCGCGCGCGCAGGAATTCTGGCGCCTCCCTTTATGGGCCAGTATTTTGACTCCGGTCGCGTTGACGGTGTGCCTGGGGTTGATGATTTGTTTTCCGGCGGGGATGGCTGCGACTCTTACAGCGGCAGAAAACGAACCGTAGAAGTTGCGCAAGTGCGGCCGAAATGGGACGTGAAACCCCGGCCGTTCCTCTGGGACTTGCATCATTTTCACCCCCTTCCCAGCGCTGAAGCGCTGGACTAAGTTCGTTCGCCCTTCTGGGGCTGGTTCTTACCGATTCAGTTGCATCCGAACTTGGGCGCACTCAAGGCAAATACCGCAATCCGCGCACGGTGCGGCTGGGCGGGTGAGGGCACCCGCCCCTACGTGGTTCATCGTTCCATCTACAGCCACGTAATGGCCGATCGCCAATAGCCAACAGCCGACAGCGGCTTTCATGCTATTCTGCGCTCACATTTCGATTTTCCAGGACCGCCCGTGCTGGTTGAACTGCGCCTCGAAAATTACGCGGTTATTGATAACCTTGCGGTCGAATTTGCTCCCGGCCTCAATCTGCTGACCGGGGAGACCGGCGCTGGCAAATCGATCCTGATTGACGCTCTCGCCCTGCTCATGGGCGACAAGGGTTCACCAGATCTAGTTCGTTCAGGTGCGGAGCGCGCCGTTCTTTCGGCGGTCTTTGAAGTTGAGTCGCGGTCGGACAAACTTGTCTCGCAGATTCTGGAACACAACGGCATTGACTCGGACGAATCGAGCCTGATCCTACGCCGCGAAATTGCTGCCAAAGGCCGCGTTTTCGTCAATAATCAGCCCGCGACGGTGGCAGTCCTCAAGCAGCTTGCGCCGCACCTCGCCAGCATTCACGCGCAGAATGAATCGCTGGTGTCTTTCGACGGCGCGGTTCGACTTGGGCTACTCGATGCTTTCGCGGGCACACAACGCGAGCCTGTCATGGAGGCTTTCGACAACTGGAAGCGGATCGTGGCGAAAATCGCGGAGCTCGAACACGGGGAACAAGACCGGCTCCGCCTGGTTGACCTTTGGACGTTCCAGAAGCGTGAGATCGAAGATGCAAAACTACATCAGGGCGAAGACGAACGCCTCGAAGTTGAAAAACGAGTTCTGGCGAACGCCGAAAAAATATATAACTCGGCGATGCAGGCCTTCGATCTCCTTTACGAAGGCACATCTTCGACGTCGTCATCACTTCGCGCGGCGCAGAAACATCTCGAAGAGCTGATCCGCTACGAGCCCAAATTTCAGGAAGCTCTGTCCTCGCTTGAAACAGCGCGCATCAGCGTGGAAGACGTGGGCGCCAGTCTGCGTGATTATGCCGGAGGCATAGAAGCCTCGCCCGAGCATCTTGCGAAAATCGAAGACCGGTTGGCATTGCTCGACCACCTGAAACGCAAGTACGGGCCCACGCTTGAAGACATCGTCAAACTGGGCGAAGAAGTCACCCGCAAGCTTTCTGAAATCGACAACAAAGACGAAATCCTGAAGGAATTGCGCGCGGAACTCGCGGCAGCAGCGGAGAAGTATTTGCAAGCCGCTCGCGTTATTTCAAAGAAACGCTACGAGGCGGCGAAAAAGCTCGAGAAACTCGTGCAAGCCGAGATCAATGAACTGGCCATGAAGTCGCAATTTCGCATCGAAATCAGCGGCACGGATGAAGAGAGCAATTGGACCCTGTCCGGTTTCGATCAGGCGGAATTTATGATTTCGACGAACCCCGGCGAGCCCATGCATCCACTCGAGCAGATTGCCTCGGGGGGAGAACTCTCTCGCGTGATGCTGGCGCTGAAGGCTAGCGTGGAGGCGGGCAATTCGCGGCGCAAAACGGGCGGAGTTCAGCGGACGTTGATCTTCGATGAAATTGACACCGGCATAGGCGGACGAGCGGCGGAAGCGGTCGGCAAGAAGCTGAAGTCGCTCTCG
This sequence comes from Acidobacteriota bacterium, assembly GCA_003224755.1. GTDB lineage: Bacteria > Acidobacteriota > Terriglobia > Terriglobales > Acidobacteriaceae > Gp1-AA145. The sequence goes on along the minus strand of QHZR01000012.1, from coordinate 17,859 downwards.
CGTTCGAACCAAGTGCTTTGTGTGACGCATCTGCCGCAGATCGCAACGTTTGCCGATCATCATTATTTGATCGAAAAGAAACAAGTCGCGGGGCGGACACGAACATCTGTGCGGCCAATCGTCGGTGACGAACGAACGGAAGAGATTGCCAGGATGTTAAGTGGAGCTAAATTGACCGAGACGTCGCTGAAGCATGCGGAGCAGATGCTGCAGGCGAATGGGTGAACGAATTTTGTAATTTTGTAATTGGGTAATTTGGTAATCGACAAACACCACTTCAAATTGCCCAATTACAGAATTACTCAATTACCAAATCCCTTTGTCTCCCGATCACATTGTCGAAATCGGCGGACGCCAGCTCAAGCTGACGAACCTCGATAAGGTTCTCTACCCCGCCACCGGTTTCACCAAGGGCCAGGTCATTGACTACTACGCGCGCATTGCGCCGGTGCTGGTGCCGCACTTATCGGGCAAGCCCCTCACGTTGAAGCGTTATCCAAATGGCGTGAACGAGCCGCCGTTTTTTGAGAAGAATGCCACTAAGCATCGCCCGGAGTGGGTGAAGACTGCGCCGATTTGGAGTGAGGGCAATCAGCGAGAAGTCAACTACATTCTCGCGAACGACCTGGCCACGTTGGTGTGGGTGGCAAACCTGGCGGCGATTGAATTGCACCCATCGCTTTCTTTAGCGGCTGATATTGAATGCCCGCGCAGCATGGTCTTCGATCTCGACCCCGGGCCACCCGCCAACATCGTTCAGTGCTGTCAGGTCGCGGTGTGGCTGCGTGCGATCTTCGATCATTTCAAGCTGCAGAGCTTCCCCAAAACCTCTGGCTCGAAAGGCATGCAGATTTATGTTCCCCTGAACACGAAAACCAGCTACGACGAAACCAAGCCATTTGCCCACGCCCTCGCCCGGCTGCTTGAAAACGAACATCGGGAGTTGGTGGTCTCCGACATGAAGAAAGCCGCGCGCACTAACAAAATATTTGTCGATTGGAGCCAGAATGACGAGCACAAGACCACCGTTAGCGTTTACTCGCTCCGTGCCCGCGAGCATCCAACCGTGTCGACGCCGATTACATGGGAAGAAGTCGAACGAACGCTAAAAAAGAAAGACGCCAGCTTGCTTGTATTTGAATCACAGCAAACCCTGGAGCGAGTTGCAAAGATGGGGGACCTCTTTGCTCCGTTGCTCTCGCTGAAACAAAAACTGCCCAAGCTGGCAGGAATTGGTGAAGGTGAGCCGCAGGTAGTTAGTGAGATTGCGGCACAGGCGAGTCGTAAAAAACCTGTACCGGGGAAGCCACGGAAGAGTTCGGAAAGCGAAACTCAGCCCCTAAAGGGGCAATCAAGAAAACGCAGCGTTCGGCATCGCTGAAGCGATGCCCTCCCGATTTCGGATCATCTCCCGAGTTAGAGCGGACACAATCAGTTGAGATGGGCACGAGCCGATGCCGCCAAAAGGTATAATCCTCGCCTCAGGTGCTTGGCTGGCTGAGTGATAAATGCCGAGTGCCATCCGTCATGGCTCAACTTTTCGTAGGCACTTCTGGATGGGCGTATCCAAGCTGGAAGCCAGCTTTTTATCCTGAGAAGCTGGCGCAGACGAAATTCCTGACGCACTACTCCGGCCAGCTCAATACGGTTGAAGTCAATCTGACCTTTCGCCAATTACTGAAAGATACGACGGCGCAGAAGTGGATCGCGCAGACGCCGGCGCATTTTCGATTCGGCATCAAGGCACATCAGGTGATTACGCATATCAAACGCTTGAAGAACGCAGAAGATTTTGTCTCGCGTTTCTTCGGAACCATTGAGCCACTCGCGCAAGCAGGCAAGCTTGGTCCGGTTCTCTTTCAGCTACCGCCAAATCTGAAGGCCGATGCTCAACTGTTAAGCGCCTTCATGGCGACGCTGCCCAAAGGGGTTCAAGTCGCGTTTGAATTTCGGCATGAATCCTGGTTCGCCGACGACATATTCTCTTGCTTGAAACAGCACAATCGGGCGCTGTGCGTGGCTGAGACTGAGGAGCGAGTGACACCGGACGTGGTCACCGCGGACTTCGCCTACTATCGCTACCGCAAGCCCGAGTACAGCGAAGAAGAACGGCAGGCGATGGTGCGTCGCCTGCACGAACACATGTCAGCCGGACGTGACGTGTTTGCGTATTTCAAGCATGAGGAAACGCCGCAGGGGGCGATTTATGCGGTGAATGTGTTGAAAGAGGCGGGGAAACCATTGGCCACGGATTAAAGGGATTGTCGCGGATCGGATTACGGCCTACCAACCAAATTCAAAAGCTTTAACCGCAGAGGTCGCAGAGGATTCGCCGAGAACGCAGAGAAAACCTTTCTAAGTTCTTTCAAAGTGTCTGATCAGCGAAATCCGTGTAAATCCGCGGCTGCTTTGCTTTTGAGGAGCGGTATCAGGTTCGGCACTTCATGCAGCGTCCGATAATGCGCATACTTGCTTTGTTGCCTTCCGAAGCGAACTCCAGCGTCCTATCTTCTTTTATCGACTACCTGAAGGTCGAGAAGGGTCTCGCTGCGCTCACGGTTTCAGCTTACACGCGCGACATCGTCCAGTTCGGCGCGTTTCTCGATGGCAGCAAGCGCAGGTTGCTGAATGCCCGCAGAGATGATGTGCGCGGATTCATTCAGCAGTTGTTTGCTAATTCGGTCGACGGGCGATCCGTGGCGCGCAAGCTCTCGGCGCTTCGACATCTGTATCGTTTCCTTCTGCTTGATAAACGCATTGACCGCGATCCGACACTTAATATTCCCCTACCGAAGCAGTGGAAGATCCTACCTAAGTCGCTGGGACGCGACGAAGTGGAAGCGATGTTAGGTGGAGGCACGGACGTCCCTGCCCGTGCTGCTAACGCGGCGCTGTTGTTGCGCAATCGCGCCATGCTGGAGGTTTTTTATGCGGGTGCGCTGCGAGTTTCTGAAGTGGTGTCTTTGAAATTCGAAGACGTGAAGCTCGACATGGGCTATGTGCTAGTGCGCGGCAAGGGCGATAAAGAGCGCATCGTCCCACTTGGACGGTCGGCGCAGGGAGCGCTCTCGATCTATCTTCGCGATGGCAGATCTTCGCTCGCGGGACAGAGAAATTCGCCGTTCTTGTTCATTGCGCGAGGAGCCAAGAGAATTACACGTCAGCGAGTGTGGCAGATGGTTGGTGCGGCTTCTTTGAACGCCGGACGGCATGCGAGTCCGCACATGCTACGGCACAGTTGCGCGACACATATGGTGGAAAACGGCGCTGACTTGCGCACCGTGCAGACCATTCTCGGTCATGCGGACATCTCGACAACGCAGATTTATACGCATGTTGCGCTGGATCGGCTCAAGAGCGTGTACACGAAACATCATCCGAGGGCGAAGGCGAGATGAACGATGCGTTCACCACGGCGGCACGGAGACATGGAGAAAAAGCGGCCACGGATTCACACGGATTCAAACGGATGGAGAAAACTCATCGGACCATCGTCGGCAGTACGATGGCACAATTCCTGAGTTCGCTTCGCGAACGTAACGTATCTCCGCACACGATCAAAGCCTATACGGGCGACCTTGCAAACTTCGCTGCCTACATCGGATTGCGGAAATGGCGCGACATAGATCACGTCACGATTCGTGGGTTTCTATCACAGCTTTACGAAAAAGGGTTGAGCAAGACTTCGGTCGCCCGATCGCTTGCCGCGGTGCGATCACTTTATCGTTGGCTGGCCGTGGAAGGAGTTGTCGAACAAAATCCAGCGGCGCTGGTCTCGACTCCCAAACTGCCGAAGAAATTGCCGCGCGTTCCTACGATGGAAGAAATGAATTCGGTGCTCGACGGCGATATGCCTGAGATCGCGGCTTTTCCCGAGAGGGACCGTCTGATGCTCGAACTGCTTTACGGGTGCGGCATCCGCAACTCGGAACTGGTTGGAGTCAATCTCGACGACATTCGCCTAAGCGCGGAGGCCATCTTGATCCGTGGCAAGGGAAAGAAGGAACGTTATGTTCCTTTTGGCGATGGGGTCACTTCTGCCCTGGCAGGTTATTTGCCGGTGCGTCAGGCGGTGCTCGCGGACTCGCGCAAGAATACGTCAGCCTTGTTGATTAACCAGCGTGGGGGTCGCTTGACCACCCGTAGTGTCGGCCGGATCATCAAAAAGATCGCTGTTGCCAAGGGGCTGTCGCCGGATGTGCACCCGCACACCCTGCGTCATGCGTTCGGCACTCACATGCTGGAGGAAGGCGCCGACCTGCGCGCCATCCAAGAAATGCTCGGTCACGAACGCCTCTCGACCACGCAGCGATATACCCAGCTCTCGATGAAGCATCTGTTGGCGGTATACGATCAGACGCATCCGAGAGCGAAGTGAAAAAGAGCTGTTGGCTTTGGGAGCGGTGAGAGAGTTCTCTTTCGCCCCTTCCGGGCTTTGACCTTTTCGCGTTTATCCTAGGGCTTGCGCCCTGGGCTGCACTCCTCCGCCGCTTCGCGGCTGAATACAGCAACGCAGAAAACAGCAATCCTGAAAACAGCAGCCCTGGAACCCTCTCGGCTCTTTTGTTTGATCTGGACCTATTTCTGCTGTTTCGTTTGATCAGAAGTCTTTTTACACCCAGACTTTTAGGATTTTGGTCAGCGTCCCTTTTTGCGAGACAATAGAAGCACATTCTGGGAGATGTGACCATGCGTCGGTGCTTCCCCTTCGCTCTGCTTATTTCTGTTCTCTCTCTCGCGACATTATCGTCAGCCGACGTGCTGAAGATCGTGGTGGACGACACGATACAAGCAGCAACGGCTGAGCGTATTGAACGTGCCCTCGATCATGCAGCGACGATCAAAGCGGATGCCGTCCTGATCGAATTGAGCACACCCGGCGGTGTTATGACCTCGATGCGCGAGATCATGCAAGCAATCGTTGCCTCGCCGGTACCGGTAATTATTTACGTGACACCCAGCGGCAGCCGCGCTGCTTCGGCAGGATTTTTCATCTTGGAGAGTGCCGATGTCGCCGCCATGGCGCCGGGAACGAACACGGGCGCTGCGCATCCGGTGGGGCCATTCGGCGGTGACATTCAAGGCGCGATGGGCGAGAAGGTAATGAACGACGCAGCCGCCCTGATGCGATCATTCGTTTCGAAGCGCGGGCGCGACGTGGACGTCGCCGAAAGCACGGTGCGGCAGTCGAAATCTTTTACCGAAACCGAAGCCCTGTCGCAGAAATTAATTGATTACGTCGCTAAAGACGAACAGGACCTATTTCGACAAATCGCAGCCAAGCCGGTCAAGCGCTTCAGCGGAGACTTGGTCACTTTAAATCTGGCAGGCAGGGCTGAACGAATCCTGCAGCCGACGTTGAAGGAACAGGTCCTCGGATTCCTCATGGAGCCCGACATCGCTTTTGTGTTGCTTGCGATCGGCGCACTTGCGCTGTACACCGAATTCAACCATCCCGGAGCGGTGTGGCCGGGAACAGTAGGTATTGTCTTTATTGTGCTCGCAGTTTTTGCGCTGCATCTTCTGCCGATTAGGTTTGCAGCGGTCGGGCTCATCTTCGCTTCGTTCGTGTTGTTCGCGTTGGACGCAAAATTTGGCATGCATGGAGCCCTGGCAGTCGGAGGAATTGCGACACTGATCATTGGCGCGCTGTTGCTGGTGGATTCGCCGATCCCCGAAATGCGCGTCAAGCTTGCCACCGCGCTGGCGGTAAGCATTCCGCTCGGAGGTATAACAGTCGTCCTCATGACGATTGCGCTACGAGCACGCAGGAGCAAAGCTGTGACCGGTATCGAAGGCATGATCGGCGAAGTCGCGGTCGCGCAAACAGCGCTGGCGCCCGCGGGCACGGTCTTTGTTCATGGCGAGATTTGGAACGCTATTTCATCGGCGAATGTCTCTGCGGGCGAGAGAGTGCGGGTCAGGAAAGTCGATGGATTGGAACTTACAGTAGAACCCGCGGAGACTGCGCCCAAATCCACATACTAGAGAGTCGGACGCGTTCGCGTGACACAGTATTTCTAGCACCGGAATGAGAAGCGACGACCAACTGAAGCAGATGTGGTGCATCCAACCACCGGCATGGAGGTTTTCATGGCAACTGCAAAACAACGAACTGCTGCTAGAAAAAATATCAAGAAGGCTGCGGCCGCGGCAAAAAAGAAAAGGACAATCGCACACCTTCCCAAATCAACTCGCACTGCGCTTGGCAAGCAGGCCAGCAAGGTTGCGAAACGCAAAGCTCATTAGATAAGAGTCTTGCTGGCAACGAAAGCTTGGAATACAGAGGTTTGAAACTGCACGGCCACTTTAGCCGGGCGCGTGCCTCTTCGCTGAATCAAGTAATCTCTTAGTGTCGCGGAAGTGGGGTGGCGGCCTTCACGATGCCGCGGTCGCGGCGCTCGGTTTCCTCGCGTGGTGCGAAGGCGCAGATATCATCACAGGGTGGATCGTTAGCGAATGCGTACACGACCTGCGATTTCCGATGAAGATGTTTGACCCCGCCAGCCAAAGGCGTTCACGTCCTACTCAATTGCAGTACAATCAGTGCGCTCCACATCCCGCCAGGAGGGAAAAATGGAAGGCGTCGGCATATTGGCAGTCCCCATCATAGTCGTGCTCCTTTACATACTGAGTTCGATCAAGATCATGGCGGAATATGAGCGCGCCGTCATTTTCAATTTTGGGCATCTGCGCCCAACTCCCAAAGGGCCGGGGATAATCGTGGTATTGTCGCCGTTGCAACGGATGGTTCGCGTTTCGCTGCGGCAGGAAGCATTGGAGGTGCCACCACAAGACATCATCACTCGCGACAATGTGACGCTGAAGGTGAACGCGATCATTTTTCTGCGGGTGGTTGAGCCGACCCGCGCCGTGGTTGAGGTGTCTAATTACGTCTATCAGACGTCCCAGTTTGCGCAGACAACGCTCCGTTCCGTGCTGGGCGAGCTTGATCTAGACGAGCTTTTGGCGCATCGCGACAAGATCAATAGCCGCTTGCAGACCATTCTGGACCAGCACACCGCGCCGTGGGGAGTAAAGGTTGCTGCCGTTGAGGTCAAGCAGGTTGACCTACCCGAAACCATGCAGCGGGCAATGGCCAAACAGGCGGAGGCGGAACGTGAAAAGCGCTCGAAGATTATTCACGCTGAGGGTGAATTCGCTGCCGCCCAGCGACTGATAGATGCTGCGCATTTGCTGGCCTCGGAACCGGTCAGCATTCAGCTGCGGTATTTGCAGACTTTGACGGAAATTGGTGTCGAGAAGAACACAACTGTCGTGTTCCCGGTGCCGATGGACTTCTTCTCCGGACTTCAAAAGATACTAGCGAAAGACCAGCCTGCCGCGGGAAAATAGGGATGAGAGTCCAGGGGATGCTGACTGGAGACGCAGGAAAAATTGAACCATTAAATCATTCGGGCATTGAATCATTAAGGCTGTTTCAAATGATTCAATGATTTAATCGCTCAATGATTCAATCCCTCTGGCGAATAGGAACTCTCATCACGATGACTCCCATTAGCTCATCCCGAGTGGACGATGCCAACGACACCGAAATTACGCTAGGCACAGGCAAGATGCTGGGCATTTTCTTTGGCCTGGTAATCCTTTGCGCTGTGTTCTTCGGCATGGGTTTCTCCATGGGAAGAAATTCGGTGAGGTCGGCGCCGGAGTTACTGCCGTCGCCGAGCACATCAAGCGGGAATCGGCCTTCGGCAAGCGCGGGTAAGCCATCCGAGCAGCCTCAAACATCAACATCCACCGAATCCAAACCTTCGCAGCAAACGACACCAGATAGTTCTGCGAACAATTCAGGTCAGCCAGCAACGACCCCCGACCAGTCTGCCACGCCGGGGGCGGTGCCGCCCGGCGCCGGTTACTTCGTACAGGTTGCGGCTGTGTGGAATCGCTAAAGGGCAGGCAATATTCCGCTTTCATCGTAAAGCCATCGCCTGACAAGTTCTTCCACGTGCAGGTCGGGCCATTCAGCGATATCAAAGACGCCGAGAACATACGCGCCAAGCTTGTGAGCGATGGGTATAACCCGATCCTAAAAAAGTAAGATCGGGTGATCGGGTCATCGGATGATCTGAAATACTCCCGGTCACTTCTGACTTCCCTTGAACTTTCCTATCCCGATTTTGATTTCCACCGTATTCACTCCGGGATTCAATCGATCCAGGCCTGCGTTCGAAATGTGAAGATAGCGGGCTTCGACGGTCCAGGCATATTTGTGGCCGAGAAAATGCGCACCGAAAGCCGCCGACGGAGTGAAGTTCACGTTGGACGTGCCCGGCGGAACACTGTGGGTCGTGAACAAAGTCCCTCCGCTTAATTCCAAGTAAGGAACCAGGTGTCCGCGAGTGGCGAAGTTCCATTTCAAGTTCAGCGGATTCAGGCCGGCGCCATAGGCGGTGTTGGTGGGTTGAAAGATCAGATAGGCGGGCACAGCCTCGATGGCATATTCAAATCGGCCGGCGAGAAAACCCGGGCCGTGCGGTTCCGTTAAGACCCAGCCGTAGCGCAGACCGGCGTTCCAGATTCCGGTATAGCCGCGGCCACCGGGAACGGAGTGGCCGCCTGCAGTCCACAGTTGGATCTCAGTTGCACCTTGTTCGGGCCGCCTCTGTGCACTTGCGAAGCGGCCGAGAAGAACTGTAAGAACGCCCAGGCAGACCAGTCTCACAGACCCAGACCTCCGTCAACGACGAGTATGTGGCCGGTGATGAAGTGAGGGGCAGAAGCAAAGAAGAGGGTTGCCGCAGAGACGTCCGCCGCTGTTCCGTTGCGCTGCATCGGGGTTTGCTTAGCCATTCGCTTCATGAAATCTGCGGCCGCCTTCTCGCCCAGGTCAATCATTCCCGGAGCCACACAGTTCACGGCAATCGCCGGAGCCAGAGCTTTGGCCATGACCTTTGTCAGCATGTGCAATGCAGCTTTTGAGGAGCAATAGTGTGCATGACTGGCCCAGGGTCGAACGCCGCCCAGCGATCCCAGGTTGATGATGCGGCCCATGCGCTTGCGAAGATGCGGCAAGGCTTCTTTCGAAACCAGAAACGGCCCGCGAACGTTGGTAGCGAAGATGGTGTCCCACTGCTGAAGCGACAGTTGGTCGAAGGCAACGGTCTCGTAGCGGCCAGCGCTGTTGATTAGAATGTCGAGGCCGCTGAATTTACGGACCACCGCCGCGATGGCTGCGCGAACACTCTTTGGATCTGTTACATCGCAGGGTACAGCCAGGGCGCGAACACCGAGATTTTCTATTTGCTTGGCGGTCTGCTGCGCCTCTTTCGCGGACGCCAAGAACGTTATCGCGACATCGGCACCCGCCTTGGCCAGAGCCAAACCCGCGGCCTTGCCCAGGCGTTTTGCTCCGCCGGTTACCAGAGCTACTTTTCCGGCAAGGGGCTTTGGGTGCTGATCCGCCATGAACTAGGGATTGTACCCTTTGATCGCACTCCGGTTCCCCGTACCTCAAGTTTTGGTGGAACTAAGCATCCAACTTTGCTACACTCCCGGCCATGTCGCTCCTTCGCGAAGTGATTGTCTATTCCCGGAAGGGGTGTCACCTGTGCGAAATCGTGAAGGAGAAGCTCACGAAACTCGAGCGCAGAGGCGGTTTCCGCTGGCGCGAAGTTGACGTTGAAACCGATGACGGACTGCGGCGCCAATTCACAGATGAAGTTCCGGTGGTTTTCATTGATGGGCGCAAGGCCTTCAAATACCGGATGGACGAGCAGGAATTCCTGAAAAAACTGGCGAGCTAGAATCGCGCGAACGCACTGACTTCAGGGGGGATGTTTTCGGTGGCGCCGGCGGAGGCTCGAACTGCGCGTCGTCGACTGGGGTGTTTTGGCTGACCTGATCGAGTTGGATGTTGAGCTGCGTCCTGGGCCGCGTGATAGTCACTTTCAGGGGAACTTTCACTCCATCGAATTCTTTGTAGTCGTCATAGTCCACTCGCATTGGATTGAGGCCCAGCGGCGACTTTGAGAAGCGCAGTTGCCGCAGCAACAGACCTGAATCTTTATCGAATAACAGCTCGAGTGGAGGCCCGTCATGATTGCCGGCGATGACCAGAACAATATGGTGGTCTCCGATTCGATCCGACGCCACGACCTTGAACTCAGGGAATGCCGGTCTAAGGTGAATGGGGAGTTGCAAATCTGCGTCAAGTTTCGCGCCTTCGAAATCAGCGGCATGCATTTCCCGAACCGGCGCTCCGGGAGAACTCTGCCAGTCGATACTGCCGTTGAATGCGGTGCTGGCATCACCCGAGGGCAGGTGCACGATCATGATCTGTTTACCCGGAGCTTTCTAGACAATTTTGACTGGCAATGGCGGGCGCGAAGCGAACCGCGCAGTCCCCGTTTCCACTCGCGAAGAGATCTTGTCAATTGCGGCCGCGCCTCCGAGTGAGGCTACGTACTTCTCCAAAATGTCGTTCACGCTGGGTAAGCCTTGCGCTGGAGCGCCCTGGCCCTCAGGGTTTTCCATATAAGCTTGCGTGTCACCGATCATAGGAATGGCAACCGGAACAGACGAACCCCGGTGACAGGAGTAGCAGCTCACTTTTCCCTGACCATTAAAGTTTTGTTGATTAATCGCGAACATCATCTGCATCATCTTGCGCGCGGTCTGCTTGGGCTTCTTGTCATCTTTTGTCGAAGGCATCGCGAACGTGGCAGAAGTCGCACTCCACACCAAGAGAGGCGGTGATGAACTGCATGGCAGGGATGAGATCGTCGGCAGGAACGTCTTTAAGAAGCACTTGGACATTCTTGTAGGTTTCTGCGGCAGTCTTGGGCCTCGGATTCGTAGGCTTGGGGTTCGTGGCAGCCGGACGCGCGCGCAAATCTCCGGAAACCGCGAACAGGAATATTCCCATTGCGGTTATTGCAGTGGATAGAAATCGCAAATTATTTAGAGCTGATGTTCTCGTCATCACTCAGTGAATGGCTCGCCTAGACGGTGAATCGCGATTTTGTGGTCGGTAAAGTCGGCATGCATTTCTTTGATTTCGTATTTTGGCATGTGACAACCGGTGCACTCTTTCTGAGCGATAGGACACGCCTTGCCCGGGTGGTCTGGCGACGGCTTTGAAGCGGCTGGGCTCACGTGGCAGCCCAGGCAATTCTTATCGTAAGAAGTTGAAGTGGTCACAAGCGGAACGTGAGGATTGTGACACGCCATGCAGGTGAGTCGGGGATCTCCGGCCGAACCCCAGCAGCGGCTGGCCTGAAGACGGTATGCCGGAAACCGAATATTCAACACTCCGCTCAGCCGCATCTCCGTGGTGTCGAGGCTTGTGCGATGACAGGCGCCGCAAAAGTCCACAGACTCAGGGGGCGATAAGCTCGCGGGATTCATTATGAAGGTCGAAGTCTGGTCGCCCTTCCGAGGGACATCGCCGCGAACGTGCTGGGCGCCCGGCCCATGGCAGGCCTCGCAGCTGACACCGGACATGAGGCGAGACGGATCAAAATGTCCGGCCGTGGTGGATGCGGTTGAGTGCAACCAAAGCAGCCACGGATCGTATCCGGAGACTGCGGAACCCCCAAGCTGTGATCCAGGTCGGGAATCTTCATCTGCCGATGACCGGTCGTCAAGTCAAGTCCATGAATTCCCTGGAAATAACTGAGGTGGCTCTCGTAGAACACGCCTTTCTGTTCATAGACATACGTCTGGCCGAAGTGGCCGCTGCCGAACACCCAAGCCAGAGCGCTCGATAAAGTTCGACTGCCATCGGTGACTGAATATGAAATCCCATCTTGGGTTCGAGCAATTTGATAACTATACGCACCCATTCTTAGAGACCAGGGCCCACTGGCGTCAGAACTGTCCGATTTTGCCGACGTCGAGGCGTGTGACATGGCCGTGGTGCGCTAGGCCTCCGCTATTTGCTTATGACAGCCGGCGCACGTATCTGGTCCAACGAACTGATCGCGCGGCTCGGTGCCCTTCGTGGGCCACCAACCTTTTGACGGTACGCGATCGCTGTGGTCATAGGAATGCTGAGCTCCTGGGCCACCGTGTTTCCGCTGCCCGCAAGCAAAAGTAGTCCGAGAAGACAAACCGGGATTGGACAGAGTTTCACGAGAGTCCTAAGTTTACATTGCCAAATTTGCGCAGTACGGGCCAAAAGGCATTATCAGAAGGCGGCATGGAGAAATAAGCGTCTTAGTCCGCCGAGAGGAACAAAGCGCATCGGAGCTGCTCATTTTGGCATCCAAACCAGCAGTAACAAGCAGGTGACTTTAGTCCGAAGATGCTCTAAGTTCCTGTTTTTGCGCGTGTTATACTGCACAGAATCTGCTTGCCTGGGAATCCTTTGCCTGGGCTGAAGGAAAAAACCAAGATGGTGCGTAGTTCGCAACGAGCTTCCCTCTTTATCGTCTTATTTTTGGCGGCGTGTGGTTTCCTGGGAATGGTTTTCGCCCAGAAAAATCCGTCCACGGCGCACGACAGCGACTCCGATGTCAGTCAGAGCCTGCAGCAGTTCACACAGGTCTATGACATCGTCGAGCAGAATTATGCCGAGCCGGTAAACCCCGATAAAGCGATTTACAACGGCGCGATTCCCGGCATGCTGCACGTACTCGATCCACATTCGAATTTCTTCGATCCAAAGTCCTATTCGCTGCTGCGGGAAGATCAGCGCGGAAAATACTACGGCGTGGGAATGACGGTGGGCCCGCGAAACAATAAAGTCATTGTCATCGCGCCATTTGTTGGAACACCGGCCTACCGTGCGGGAATTCATCCTGGAGACGTCATTATTGCGGTGGACGGCAAGCCCACTGACAACATGAATACCGGCGACGTTGCTGATTTGCTGAAGGGGCCGAAGGGTACGACGGTCCACATCACGGTCTTGCGCGAAGGGACTGACAAGCCCCTGGAATTCACGGTCGTGCGTGATGAGATTCCCCGGTACAGCGTAGATCTGCATTTCCTGATCCATCCCGGAATTGGCTACATGCACGTTTCCGGATTCAACGAAACCACAGAAAAAGAAGTGCAAGATGCGCTGGACAATTTCTATCAAGCGGGAGATCTTAAGGGTCTGATCCTCGACCTGCGTCAGAATCCAGGGGGATTGCTGAACGAAGGCGTGGGCGTTGCCGACAAATTTTTGCGGAAAAACCAGTTGATCGTCTCACACCACGGCAGATCTTCACCGGAGCGGCGTTACACGGCCTCGCATGGAAATAGTGGCAAGGAATATCCGCTGGTAGTGCTGGTGAACCGGGGAACCGCATCGGCGGCTGAAATCGTTGCTGGAGCCATCCAGGACCATGATCGGGGCCTCGTGGTGGGAGAGACCACGTTCGGGAAAGGCTTGGTGCAGACGGTCTATCCCTTATCGAACGATACCGGTCTGGCACTGACGACGGCCAAGTACTACACACCAAGTGGGCGGCTGATTCAGCGCGACTACAGTAATGTGTCGCTGTATGACTACTACTTCGACCGCGACGGAATCAATGACACCACGAACAAGGAAGTGAAGCTGACGGACAGCGGTCGCACGGTTTATGGTGGTGGCGGAATTGCTCCAGACGTCAAGGTTGATCCCATCAAGAGCAATCACTTTCAGGACGCGATGCTGCAGCATTATGCGTTCTTCAATTTCGCAAAGCACTATGCGAACTCCCATCATGTAACGAAGAGTTTTGAGGTTGACGAAAGCGTAATGCAGGAGTTCCGCAAGTCGCTCGACGCCGACAAGACGCCCTACACCGAAGCCGACCTGGTACAGAACAATGAGTGGATCCGGTCAAATATTAAGAGTGAGGTGTTTGTAGATGCGTTCGGCCAGGAAGAAGGGCTCAAAGTCAGGGCTGAAAGCGATCCTGAAGTTTTGAAAGCGCTCGATCTTCTGCCGCAAGCACGGCAGTTGGCAGAGAATGCAAGGAAGGTCATTGCTGAGCGGAACAGCGCAAGCCTGCCACGGCAGTAAGAGGCATTCAGCATTCAGCACTCAGCGCGGTTCGGAGTGACGCTTTGAGTGCTGAATGTTCATTTCCCTTCGCTCCGAATCCCAAACCCAGCTAGAATTCCAGAACCGTGGCGAACAAGGCGATCTGGATTCTGTCTGCGATTTTTGCCCTTACAGCCGGCATTACCGACGCGCGTTGGCGGCGGATTCCGAATTGGCTTACCTATTCAGCGATTCCACTAGCGATCGTCCTCCATTCGATTGCTGGAGGATGGCGCGGCGCACGAATGTCACTGCTGGGCGCAGCTTTGGGGCTCGGGCTGCTGCTGCCATTCGTTCTGGTTCGCAGCCTGGGCGGCGGGGACTGGAAGCTGGTTGGGGCCCTGGGGGCATTCTTCGGTTATCAGACCGCAATCCCATTCTTTCAGCAGAGATTAATTATTATTCTTCTCTGGACTTTGGTGATCAACGGCGTGATGGCGCTTTGCCTGGTGATCTGGAAAGGCCGTGCGCGGCAGACCTTGCGAAACATCGGGCGCATGCTGGCGGCCTTTTTTCGTGTGCACCTCCCTCCCTCGGACCTCACGATAGATAATCCCGAAGCAATCAAAGTCCCCTTCGGCGTTGCGGCGGCAGTGGCCGTTCTGCTTTATACTTCCAGCCAGCCATGGGGGCCGTTTTAAGGCTATGAAGCGCGTGTTTCCGCGGATGGGAAGCGTGGATTTGGGCAAGATTCTGCTCGGTGATCGTGCCGCGGAAATCGCAGAAGCCGCTGTGATCCTGCCCGCCCTGTTCATGCTTCTACTGTCCATTTACTGGTTCGGACGCGCTTATATGATTTATGGTGCGATCAACCACGCGGCGCGCGCAGGAGCACAGACCGCGGCAGTTCCGGCCGGCTGCGCAAATTGCGGCGCATCGGGCACCTGGGCCGGCAGCACCCTGCCCGACGATGCGACGGTGGTGCAGTCAGTCAACAGTTCGTTGCTCGCCGCACACCTCGACCCCAGTCAGGCTGTTCCATCTACCCCAAATCCTGTTCCGCGACCGTGCCCGGGTGCGGAGCCTGAGGGCATTTGCTCACAGGCGTCGGGAGGCCAGTTCACCATCTGCCGCAACATGCAACTGAACCAGGGCGAATCTTCGCCGCCGGTTTGCGGGGTGATCATCAGTTTTCAGTATCCGTATCAGTTTGTTCTGCCGTTTACCTCCCTTAACAATCAAAAAATTCAGTTGAAGGCGCAAGTGGAAATGCGGGCGGAGGACTGATGCGAGCTTTGCTGCGACCGAATGAAGATAGCGGATCCCAGATCATGGAATTCGCCCTGGTGCTGCCGCTGCTGGTTGTCTTTGTGGTCGCGATTTACGATTTCGGACAGGCTTTTAACGTAAAAGAAAAACTTAACTTTACTGTCAAAGACGCGGCGCGTTTCGGCGCGGCCCAGCCGACCAACGACCTCACACAAACGATTCCGGTTTCTGTGGCAGCCATTCGCGACCTGGTGGATGCTGACCTCACGGCCGCCGGAATCAACGATTGCGGGCTGGGCCCGCTTCAGGTGTCTTCCACCACGGTGTGGACTGCAACGGGGAGTTGCTCCGAGAATTCCACCCTCACGCTGACCATAGACCGCGGCTTTGTTTTTAATTCGGGAGCGCAAGGTTCGCCAGGGCCGCTGAAAATAATCGCGACCCACGTGGACATCAGTTACCCGTATCAATGGCATTTCAACAGTGTGATCAAATTGATCGCGCCTAATTCCACAGCTGCCGGAACCACGCAGATTGATACGGACGCGATCGCCGCGAATCAGGATTGAAATGAACTGCATTAGTGGCCAGATTCGAAGCCAGGCCGGACAGACAATCGCATTGGTGGCAGTCTCGATGGTGAGCCTGCTCGCCGTCGCTGCACTGGCGATTGATTTGACCACGCTCTACGTGGCAAAAGGAGAGATTCAACGCGCAGCCGACTCGGCAGCTTTGGCAGGAGCCAAGGCGCTTGTGGATTCCGGCGTGACAACGGATCCGACGAACACCGGGCTGCAAGGAGTTGCCCAGCAAATTGCAAACTCTTATGCCATTGCAGCGGCATTCCAGAACAATGTTGCTGGTGCCCCGGCCCAAATGGTGGGCTCGCCGGTTTTGAACTTTGGCTTGCAGGGGAACCCCAGGGTCACAGTGAGCATGCAAAAAACGAACCTCCCAGTTTTCTTCGCACGGATATTTGGAAATTCGGCGGCTATGGTTTCAGCAATCGCAACGGCTGAGGCCTATAACCCTGCATATTCGCAAAACAATACCGGCAGTTTTGTTGCGGCGGCGCCGAAGTGTGTGAAGCCATTTCTGGTGCCGAACCTTGATCCTCGTTCCAGCCAACCTTTGGTTGACGAAACTAAGGGTCTTGTGACTGCTGCCGCCCCTTCTTTCCTGGGAGAAGAGATCGAGCTGACTTCGCCATGTACTGGCAATGGGAACGGCAAAAAGGGATGCAACTTGCCCGGTAAGTACGTTCCTACAGCGGGCGACTATCTTCCCATGCTCGTTTCCGGCACACACACCTACTGCCCGAGTGACGCGGCGCCGAGCTGCGGTGGCGCGACGACGGATTTTGAGAAGAGCACCGAGTGCTGCGACGGGATAGCTTTTGATTTCCAGCAGTGCGGAGCTTCCACCAGTCCCGCGACCTGGGACCAATCTCTTGATCCCAGCGGTCCGAATGGTCCTGCGCAGAACGGGCTGCAGTGCTTGATCCACACCACCAGCAACGGACCGCCGTCAGCAGTACCACAGCAGGACTTACTCGACGTCAGCAACTTTACGACGAGCAGTGGCCCGCCGAAGATTTCTCCAGGAACCTTCAGTCAAACCCGCTATAACATTGCGGGAAATGCAGTCATGGATACCACCGACTCGATCATCACCGTACCCCTATTCCATGTTCCAGCGGCAATGCCGGCAAACAGTCAATTAACGATTGTGGGATTCCTGCAACTGTTTGTGAACTACGTGAAACCGCCGGGGTCAGGAAAACCAGGGTCGGGAAAACCAGACCTGGACGCCTACATTGTGAACGTGATCGGCTGCGGAAACAGCGCAGCTTCCGGGGCGGCGGTCTCTGGTGGTGGCGTGTCTCCCATTCCGGTGCGGCTGGTTCATAACTGAAAGCGCAGTGAGCATTCAGCAATCAGCATTCAGCCAAAACAACCAACTCCGTCAGGAAACTGCCTTACGCAACATGCATTGGCGATCCCGGCGAAAAGCAGGTTCCTCACCGCTAAAGCGGTTCGGAATGACAAGTTGTGGGTAGGATTTGGCTGAATGCCAAGTGCTGAATGCTGAGTGCTAGTTTGGCGGAGGATCGGGGGAAGGGCCAGCTGACGATGGTTGTTGACCGGGTTGCGCATTCGGATCGGGCTGAGGGACTCGATCCGGCTCCATGCTTTGATTTTGAACGTTCGAATCGGGAGGAGGAGCTTCCTGATACTCAGGTTCAGCGTTGTCCGCTGTAGGCGGCGGGGTAAAAGTTTGAGCAACGCTGGACGGATTCTCCTGAGTTTCTGATTTTCTACTCAAGATCACACTACGTAACATGTGGTGATCTGCCTCCGAGCCGACTACAACAAAATTCAGGCCCGTGCCGTTCAGCAATTCTCCGAGCACCTCACTGGCCGGGCCAGGACCGAAATCAGCTGCAACCTTGTCTTGTTCAGTGCCCGCCGGAATGGCGATTTCGGCGCCTGTCACCTTTTGAATCTGAAACAAAATCTCCGAGAGCGTAGCGCCAGCGGAGTGGATCCTCATAAGACCATCGGCAAACTCGATGCTGAGACCTTTGCGGGGCGGAGCTTTTGACGTCGCACTTCCCTTTTTTACTTGGAAGGACGCGACCTGAGTAATCGCAGGCTTGGCTGCCG
>QHZR01000280.1:3827-9650 GCA_003224755.1 Acidobacteriota bacterium | reverse complement strand
CACCCGACGGATGGCTTCCCGCGCTATACGCCGTAAACCGAGGCTTGCCTTTGAAATTCAGAGTCGCCTCGGCCATGATGGATCGCGCCGAATTGCCAGTGCAAAGAAACAACACGTTGTAGTGATCTTTCATCTCTTGACACTCGCTGTCGTTATCGGACGAATGCTTCTTTCCATTCAGCCCCATCCCTCGGTCTATGGCTTGGCACGCCGGCAAGGTTCGCCACGAGCCAGTCGCATCGCGGCGGAATAAGTTAAGCCCAGGGTGTCAGCCCTGGGGGTAGTCGTTCCATTCAGCCCCGTTCCTCAATTTACGGCTTGGCAGGCCGGCAAGGTCCGCCACGAACCAGCCGCATCGCGGCGGAATATGCTTAGCCCTGGCCGTTAGCCCTGGGTAGTCGTGCGAAGCACGAGAAGGGGGCTCAGCCCGATGCCGCGTTTTATGACTACGCCTCTTACGACTAACGACCGCGCTTCAGCGCCGCGTAAGTTGCAGGGGAGAGGGCGAGCCGGCGTCAGCCGGACAAGCCTTAAGCTACAGCAACTCGCTCCACAACAAGCTTGGCCAGCTTCAGCGCGAATGACTTTTCACCAACTTGCCTTCACCGTGGAAGAGCGGCTCTTTACGCGCCGCGTCAGCTGCGAGCTGAGGTCCAGCCGGCTTCAGCCGGACAAGGCTTCAGCTACAGCAAGTCAGCCCACAACACGCCCTCTTAGCCGGTTTCACTGCCCGTACAAACGCGCTCATGAATTTGCCGTCCACCTGCGGCGCGATCGCGTCCACATCAACTCCTGCGGACGACAAAAACTCCCGCGCATCCTCCACGCAATAAATTCGCGTCGGCTCAATCGAGATCTGCTCGAATCCCGCTGCCGCCAGCCTGTTGCGATACTCACCTTCCTCCAGCGCGCCAGCCACGCAGCCCACCCACAACAGCACACTCTTGCGAATCGCGTCGTTAATTTCGCCGCGAGTGACCACATCCGACACCGCGAACCGCCCGCCCGGTTTAAGCACGCGGAATGCTTCGCGCAGTACCCGGTCTTTGTCTGCGGAAAGGTTGATCACACAATTTGAGATGATCACGTCCGCAGAATTGTCTGGCAGCGGAATGCGTTCGATCTCGCCCTTCAGGAATTCAACGTTCTCGGCACCAGCTTTGCGCTTGTTCTCATTCGCCAGCGCAAGCATTTCGTCAGTCATGTCGAGCCCGTAGGCTTTCCCGGTTAGTCCGACTCTTTTTGCGGACAGCAGCACGTCAATTCCGCCGCCCGATCCGAGATCCAACACAACTTCACCAGGATTCAATTGCGCCAGGGCCGTCGGGTTGCCGCAGCCCAGCGACGCCAGCACCGCTTCTTCGGGGACCTGTCCAGTTTGCGCCTGATCGTACAAATTCGAAGTGATCGGATCGCAGCTCAAACTGCTCGCCGCAGTCGCGCCACAACAAGAGCTTCCGCCAGATTTTACACGTAGAGCCGCCTGCCCATACTTCTCTCTCACAATTTCTTGGACGTCCTGATTTTGCATGAATCCTCCGCTTTACCTTTTTTCGGGGTGCCCCACTTCTCGCGATTTTCGAGAAGTGGGGCTTTCCCTGACTACTGAAAACGTCTAAGCCGAGCCACTCCTACGTACAAATCTGCACAATTTCCCGCGGCTTCACCGCCCGATTTCGCGTGCAGCACTCTGAATACAAAAACTGCAGCAACTCCTGCAACGCTTCCGTATTCGCCTTGTAGCGTATGAACGTGCTCGCGCGGCGCGCGATGATCAGATCTGGCTGCAGTTCCGCCGGGCGGCGCGCACGCGCTAGCATCTGACGCAGTCGTTAGCCGAGAACCGATCTCTCCACCTCGAATTCGTCTCAGCCGCATAGCGGCGGAGTATCAATAGCCCAGGTCGTAAGCCCTGGGACGGGTGTGCAGAGCATGCAATGTGGGCTTCAGCTCGGTCGGTCGGCATGAAGCCCGAGTCTTTCTTCATCGCACCTCACCGGCAATCTGCACAATTTCCCGCGGACTCACCGCCTGGTTTCGCGTGCAACACTCCGCGTATAAAAACTGCAGTAACTCCTGCAGCGCTTCCGTGTTCGCCCTGTAGCGCAGAAACGTGCTCTCGCGCTGTACTTTGATCAGCCCCTCGATTCTCAATTTGTCCAGATGATGAGAAAGTGTCGAGCCTGGAATTCCCAGCTCTGCCTGAATTTCGTTTACTACCAGCCCATCCGGATGAGCCTTGAGCAGCAGCTGCATTATCCGAAGTCGCGCCTCCGTCCCCATCGCGGAAAACATGTCCGCGTACTTGAGAGTTTGATCTACACCGGCGTGCATATTTCTATGATTGCAGAAATATAGATATATGTCAAACAAAAATTTACATATTTAGCTAGTTTCGATAACAGCTCCCACTTTGGCTTGCAAGCAGAGGGGGAGAATACCGCCGACGCGGTCCTTTGGGTTGTTTGTAGCTGCTCTGTCCCACTGGTTACGATCTTGGTTCAATCCATGATTCTATTGCTTTCGCATTTTCCATCTCCGAACGTCGAGTTAAACCCCGCTCAGGTTAGAATTGCAATCTCCAGAATGACCTTGCCCGAAGATCGCATTGCCGAGCTGCTCGTTCCATTCTTAGAAGGATCCGCGCTTTCGAATGCTCAGCTCGAAAGTCTGCATGCCTATCTCGACCTGCTGCTGAAATGGAATTCCAAAATAAATTTGACAGCGGTCCGCAATCCCGAAGAAATTGTTCCCCGCCACTTCGGCGAGTCGCTCTTTGTTGCCCGGCAGCTATTTCCAAGGCCTATCGCAGAGTCCGTTATTGACGTAGGCTCAGGCGCAGGATTTCCAGGACTCCCGCTCAGGATTTGGAACGATGCTGCGGATTTAACTCTAATCGAGTCGAGCCAGAAGAAGGCGGTCTTTCTGCGCGAAGTCGTAAGGACGCTCGGCTTGGATCGAGTTTCTATTGAAACCGCCAGGGCCGAAAAGGCGGCCGTCCGAGCCGAACTTGTTACGCTGCGAGCAGTGGAACGCTTCGATCAGATTCTTCAGACCGCGCACGGCCTGCTTAAGCCTAGCGGACGGCTGGCGCTTCTCATCGGCGAGTCTCAGGTTAAAATCGCCCAGAGCGCTCTGCCTGACCTTGATTGGCAGTCGCCGGTTTCAATTCCGCTTTCACAGAATAGAACTCTGCTGATTGGCGCTCGGTAAGGCCGTTTTTCCGGAGAATGTTCCACGTGGAACGTTTTGCTCTCCGACCAAATGCAATCCGAAAGAACGGCGCATTTCAAAAACTTTAATTGTTCCACGTGGAACATTCTCGAACTGCGCGTGGAAAACTCGGTCAAATTCCTCCGCAACTTGGCTTGATCCAACAAAATAAAATTCTTTAGTGCCTGCACTCGAATCCGGCATTGCCAACGGATGATTTCGGAACTATGCTGGGCTTCAAGTCTCTGGTTCTCCAAACAATCCAATGGCCCGCATTATCGCTGTCGCCAATCAAAAAGGTGGCGTCGGGAAAACTACGACCGCCATCAACCTCGCAGCCTCGCTCGCCGCAGCCAAGCTCAACACGCTTCTCGTAGATTGCGATCCGCAGTCCAATGCTACAAGTGGTTTGGGGCTAGCGAAGGATCCCGAGCGAAACAGCACTTACAAACTGCTGGTCGGAGAATGCGACGCGCTCGCGACTTTGCAGAAAACCGAGCTCGAGCACCTGTTTTTGTTGCCGGCGCACAAGGACCTGGTCGGAATCAATTTCGAATTGATTGATGCCGAGAACAGGGAATTCCGGCTCCGCGACGCAATCGCTCCTTTGCGGGAGAAATTCAACTTCATCGTGATTGACTGCCCGCCGGCGCTGGATCTTTTGACTTTGAATTCGCTCGTCGGTGCCGACTCGGTTCTGATCACGATGCAGGCAGAGTATTTTGCGCTCGAAGGGATTTCCGAATTGCTAGACACAATTGAACGCATTCGCGGAGCTTTGAATCCGGCGCTCGAAGTCGAAGGCGTGCTCTTGACAATGTTCGATGACCGCACGAATCTTTCGCAGCAAGTTACAGCGGAGTTGAAGCGCTTCTTCGGCGACAAGGTTTTCACAACAACGATTCCACGCAACGTGCGACTTGCGGAGGCTCCGAGCCATGGTAAGCCTGTGCTTCTTTATGATCCGAAATCTCGCGGCGCGGAAAGTTATGTTCTGCTCGCGAAAGAAGTGATCGCGAAGCGCATGCCTGGATTTGTAGCTTTCCCTGAGCCGGCGAAAGAAGAGGTCGCGGCGGAGCAAGTAGCCGCCGGAGCGGAGAATCAGGCGGTGAATTCTCCGCGATGGAGACGGTGGCGGGACAGAAATAAGTTGGTCACGATGGATTTGAAATAGCAGTCGTTGGTTGTTGGTCGTTGGCCTAAAAACAGAAGCTTTCTTTGGTGGCCCTTGCGAGTTCTCTGCGAGCTTTGCGCTTAAAAGCTCTTAAACCGCAAAGGTCGCGAAGAAACGGCCGCAAACTTCGACGAGAAAACCGTGTTTGAATGGGGCTAGTTGTATTTCTATAAGATATTAGTCATGACGATTACAATTTCCTCTAGATATACAGGAGAGCGAACATGAGTGCAGTTGAAGAGCACAAGCCGGTGGAGAAGCGCCGTGCACTTGGACGCGGGCTGGATTCATTGCTTCCTTCGGGCCCGCGCATGGTTCCAGCTGCGCCGACATCTGCCGCGGGCGCGGCTACTGCTCGGACAGGAATGTCCGAGCCACACGGTGCTGCCGCCGTGCGGCCTCCGGTAATACCTGCAGCGGTTCCGGAAATTGTGCCACCGACTTCATCGGCTGTCACGGGAGAGATCGCCGAAATACATGCAGGACGTGAAAAAACGCCCACGCGGGCGGGGGCGCCCGCGCCACACGAGATCGTCGAGATCCCTCTCGATCTGATTGACGAGAACCCTTACCAGACGCGGCGTACGTTCGATGCTGCGGCGCTAAATGAACTCGCGGAGTCCATCAAAGCGAACGGACTGGCGCAGCCGGTCGTTGTTCGTGCCGGCACAAACGGACGCTACGTGCTGGTGCTGGGCGAGCGCCGATGCCGCGCGTCGAAGCTGGCAGGGAAGGCGTCGGTTCCGGCGATCGTGCGCCAGCTGGGCAACGAGCAAGCCGCCGAGATGACGATCGTCGAGAACCTGCAGCGCCAGGACCTGAACTGCCTGGAGCAGGCGCAGGCATTTGCTCGGTTGAGCCAGGAATTTAATCTGACACAGGAGCAAATCGGAAAGCGCACGGGAACTTCGCGCGAGTCAGTGGCGAACTACATGCGTCTGCTGAAGTTGCCGAAGGCGGTGCTCGATCTTGTCGGCGAAGGTAAACTCGGATTCAGCGAGGCGCGTGTGTTGCTCGAGGCGACGCCGTACCTTGAGCCCGCGGGCATTGAGGAGATGGCCCAAAACGCCATCCGATTGGACTGGACCGTCAAGGACCTAAAGGCGCAGGTCAATCTTCTGCAGAACCCGGCCAGGTACGAAGCGCAGCCAAAAGACGAGAAGGCGGTTGATCCCAACGTGCGCGACGCCGAACGCCGACTTCGCGAGTCGCTGGGCATGCGCGTGCGAGTCATGGCCTATCAGGGCAATAAGGGACAGATCGTGATCCGCTACGAAAGCCTTGCCGATTTTGACCGTGTGCTCGAACGTCTTGCGGGAGACAACTGACGAGCGGGCTATCGGGTCATCGGGTGATCTGGAACCATGCGAGGCACGAATCAGACGAGTATCCAGTGGAACAAATCCTTCACTAAACGCGCAAAGACTTCGTCCAAA
>QHZR01000280.1:0-3787 GCA_003224755.1 Acidobacteriota bacterium | reverse complement strand
CGACATCTCCTTGACACAGCCGATATTTCAAGACAGAATGCTCGTCATCTTCGCGCGGGGCAACTCCTTCCCCACTCCCTTCGCGACAACTGGATTCGGCTGCTAGCACTCACGTCCCTGTCGGTGCGATTCGCCTCTCCCGTTGAACTCTTGCGGTAAAAGGATGCCTATGCGACGTGCCATGCATTGTCTCGGGATTTCTTTACTTATCGTCTGTGCAGCGCAAGCCCAAAAGAGCTCAATCGTAACCGTGGCGGGCGGATTTCTTGGCGACCACAAGGCTGCCACTGCGGCAAGCCTTGCGTTTCCTGCAGGTGTAGCATTTGATACGAGCGGAAATCTTTACATCAGCGACTCCAACAATTGCTTGATTCGGATCGTAAACACCACGGGTTCAATCGACACATTTGCGGGCAACGGTAATTGCGGATTCAGTGGTGACGGAGGACATGCAGCGGCGGCAATGTTTTCACCCGTGGCTGCGCTGTTGTTCGATCCGCAAGGAAATCTCTTCGTCGCTGACGGCCCTAACTGTCGCATTCGGAAGATCAGCCCTGCGGGCGTGGTTACAACCATCGCAGGGTGTCGGTTCGACTGATCTGTGAGGGTGAAGGGCGGGTTCCTTATCTTGATCTTGCAAAAGACTGCCCGAAAACCAGCATCAACCCGTAGTGCCGCTGTGTCGGATCAGCCTGGGGCACAATCATCGGCATGAATGCCGAGTGGGTGTGTGCAAGGTGGCTCATGTGCGTGTCGTAAACGTAGCGGCCGATGAACCAGCCCATAGCGCCTCCGGAAACGATATCCGATGCGAAATGCTTCTGGGCGGCGATGCGCGATGCGCTGACGATTCCGGCTAGCGTGTACGCGGTGATGCCGACGATCCTCTTGTGCTTGTACTCATGGTCTAGCAATGAGGCAATCGCCCACAACTGAATTGCATGGCCGGAGGGAAACGAAGTGCCGCCGCCCCAAAAATCGCCAGGGTTTCTCTCGTCAGGACGGTTGCGCCGAAACACCTCTTTTAGAACTCCAGCAACGATCAGGCTATCCAGCAGCGACTCGGTTCCAAGGACACCGATCTCGCGCCCTTTCGGATTGTCGCGCCACGCTCCATAGACGTAGGAGCCGGCGACGATGGGAATCAGCGTATAGGCGGCGCCGATATTCGAAATGCGTCCACCCCATCGGACTTGGCCGCGGCTGTTTTCGAAAGCATTGGCGATGTGGGTGTCGGCCGGTATCAACGCTCCAACGGCCGCCATCGGAACCAGCCACTCGAGCGCATTTTCACGGCTAACGTGAAACGGACTGGTCCAGATGTCTTTCTGGTCGTAAGCGATATTCAGGAACAGCTTCCGGAGAAGAGGCTTGGGACGCTCGGTGTCGCCGGGGTAAAAGACCCGGTCGCGCCGATCCAGGGGGCGGGACGGTTGACTGTGCTCGTCGGAGGGGTTGGCGCTGGCTTGGCCGTCGTTTGACTGGTCAGTCAGGGCTGATTGAACGACTACGGCCGTCTCGTCACTCGCGCTGGCCGCACTCACCGAAATCGGTGCGATAAAGAGGGCCAGCAGGAGGAACCGAGGTTCGCTCATTATTGCGCGATACACGGTTTCTTCGATGCAGCTTCGGCTCCAGGTGTTTTGACAACAAAATTAAGAGGCGTGAAAACCGTTAGAACGAAATGGCTATCTGTGCCTAGAATAGGCTGTGCTCTCGCGCAAAGTCACGTTCTCCGCGGACCACGACGCCAGCTTTTTTCAGGAACTCCCGGCTGCAGCGGCGGCTTTCTTGTTGCGCGGAGATGGCGAACCCTACGTCAGCAAGACGGCGAACCTGCGCCGACGACTTCAGCGCCTGCTTGGTCCGCCGATTGAGCACAGCAAGCGGCTGAACCTGCGCGATCGTGTTCACGAGATTGAATTCACTCTGACCGGCTCTGAGTTCGAATCGCAGTTCCTGCTTTATCGGGTGCTGCGTGAGGCTTTCCCGAAGACTTACTCGGCGCGCTTGAGACTGCGTCCCGCGCCTTTGGTCAAATTACATTTGGAGAATCAGTATCCGAGGGCGTCGGTGACTACGCGGCTGGGGAAACCACTAAGCACGTGGGGACAGCCGCCCTCGGCTGTCCTGTCGAGCGAAGCTCGACATCTTGGTGGCGCAATTAGCGATTCGGGGCCCGTGGACAGCCGAGGGCGGCTGTCCCCACATGATTCATCGAATTTTTATTACGGCCCCTTCCCTTCGCGCGCTGCCGCCGAGAAATTTGCCAGCGACGCGCTCGACTTCTTCAAAATGCGCCGCTGCACCGAAGACCTGCATCCTGACCCGGCCTTTCCGGGATGCGTTTATTCCGAAATGAAGATGTGCCTGGCTCCCTGCTTCAAGGGATGCACTGATGCTGACTATCATGCTGAAGTCGTGCGTGTGCAGGCATTCTTCGACACCGCAGGCGAGTCGCTCACCCGCGAACTCGGCGAGCAACGCGAGCGCGCCGCGACGGAGCTCGCTTTTGAGGAAGCGGCCGCAATCCATGCGAAGCTCGACAAGCTGAAGCCTGTCACGGCGCAGTTGCCTGAGATCGTCCGCCGAATTGATCGTTTGCAGGTAATTATTGTGCAACCTGGCGGCGAGCCAGATTCCGTGTCGCTCTTCCATTTCGGCGAAGCGACACTGTGCGGGCCAATTCCCTTTAACGTGGAGCTTCGGGCCGAATCTCAATCTATGGAATCGGGTGTTGAAGCGGCAATTGCAAACTTCCCCCCTGCCATGGCGCATTCAACAACAGAGCGCATGGAGCATCTCGCGATCCTCAAGCGCTGGTACTACCGCTCGCATCGGACGGGAGAAATCTTTTTTGCAGACGACAAGGGCGCGTGGCCCTTGCGGCGTATCGTGCGCGGGATCGGGCGAGTGTATCGCGGGGAAAAGGTGCAAGAGGCCGCGTCATTTTTTGCGACGCCGGTCAAAGTGCGCCATCCTAAACTTCAAAGCTTGTAACCGCAAAGCACGCAAAGGGAAACAAAGGGTCAAGGCCATGAATACCGACCGATCTCTCCGTAAACATCTTCTCGAACTGCTCGATGGCGGCCACGCGCACGCGACTTTCGACAAGATCATCGCCGATTTTCCGGCTGAACTCCGCGGCGAAGTTCCCCAAGGGCTGCCGCATTCGGCCTGGATGCTTCTCGAACATTTGCGCATCACGCAATGGGACATTCTCGACTTCAGCCGCAATCCGAAATATGCGGAGATGAAATGGCCGGAGAATTATTGGCCGAAGGATCCCTCGCTGCTTAGCGCTGCGGCATGGGAGCAGAGTATTGAGTCGTTCCACGAGGATCTCGAAGCCATGAAGAAGCTCGTCAACGATCCGAAAACGGATTTGTTCGCGAAAATTCCGTGGGGAGATGGTCAGACGGTCTTACGGGAGGCGATGCTGGTCGCGCACCACAATTCCCATCATCTTGGACAGTTGATTGATGTGAGAAGGTTACTGGGGGCTTGGAAGTAGGCTCTCTCAGACGGGAATCTAGACTGCAGTCCCAAGTTGGATCGTGTCGGGCCGCTTCCGAAAGACAACCCGCAATTTTTCCCGCCAGCGCTCGTCAATTCCCAGCAGTATCCATTCGATCTCCGGCGAGATGTATCGCAACAGTGTGTCGGTCGCAGGATGCACATGCAACGCCGGGGCGACCATCACCAGGAGTGGCGCCTCTGTCGAAAGCTCCCGGCCCGCAAAATAACCGAACTTCTGAAACTCTCCGCGAGCATGATGCCACGCAAC
>QHZR01000273.1 GCA_003224755.1 Acidobacteriota bacterium | reverse complement strand
GGAAAGATTTCCGCGGGGCCGCAAGCCCTACCGCAATGGCAGGCGGCACACCTTTCACAGTCACAGTTTCAAGCAGCGTGTCGCAAGCGTACAGTTTCAATATCGTTGGTGTGGGAAACGATCCTTCCGCGATCACCCATTCGGCGCCCGTGACCTTCACGGCATTGCCCAGGCAAAACTTCGATTTCACAATCGTTACCATCCCGCCGACCAGCGCGTCGGTGCCAGCTGGGCAAGCAGCCAGCTCCAGTATTGACGTCAACCCCACATGCGTATTCATTTCTGCGCACGTTCTTTCTGGGAGCGGAGATTCGCCGGTTGCGCTGACGATTCAAACCACCGCTGCAATTCCACGAGCTAGCAACTTGGCTTTCTCAACGTTCACCTTCATGTTTCCGATTGCCGCCATACTGTGGTTTGCTCGGACCGAGACAAGAGGAGCGCGCACCCTCAACGGCGCAGTGACTTTGCTGTTCCTGGTCCTTTTCATGTCGTGCGGCGGCGGACTGCAAGGCGGCGGTGCGAATGGCAGCCCCGGCACACCACCCGGAACCTACCCGATCGGAATTACCGCAACCTGCGGATCAGTGACCCACAGCACTCCGACTCCGCTGTCCCTGACGGTCACTCCCTGAGCTGTGTGATATCTTCAAATTTCACAATACAAATTCTGCGTAATGCGCTGCGGCAGAGACGTCGCTTTCAATCTCTCCCGGCTGGGAAACTGCAGTCGCATTGGACGACCTTCTGGGAGGCTAATGAATGCGCGATTTCTCAAAAAGTTCAGTTGCCGTTTTGGGTGCCGGAAAAATGGGGGGCATCCTGGTAAAGGCGCTGATCGAGAAGCATCGGCTCTCGCCAACGAAAATACGAGCTACCGTCGGACACGAGTCTCGCGCGCACGAGCTATCGCATAAGCTCGGCGTTGCGGTCACAACGGACAATGTCGCAGCCGTCGATGGCGCAGACATCATTTTTATTTGCGTGAAGCCGCAGGTAGTTCAGGAGCTGGCGGAGCAGATCGCCGACAAAGTCACAGCGAAGCAACTGGTGATTTCGGTCGCCGCTTCGGTGCATACCTCTCAAATTGAAGGCGCGCTCGGCGCTGGAGTTCCCGTGATCCGCGCCATGCCGAATACTCCATGCGTTCTCGGTCAAGGCATGACGGCATTGTGCAAAGGACAGTACGTTGATGCTGCTCACGTAGAGGACGCCGCGGCGTTGTTCAACGCGGTTGGCAGAACCGTGGTGGTGGATGAGAAACATATGGACGCGGTCACCGGACTCTCCGCCAGTGGCCCCGCCTACATTTACATCATCCTGGAATCTCTGGCCGAAGCAGGCGTGAAAGTTGGATTGCCGCGCGATGTGGCAACGTTGCTCGCGGCCCAAACCACGCTCGGCGCCGCTACCGTGGTGCTCGAAACCGGCGATCACCCGGCGCTGCTCAAAGATGCAGTCACAACTCCGGCGGGCTGCACGATTGATGGCATCATGGAGCTCGAGGAAGGCAAACTGCGCGTGACCCTGATTAAGGCTGTGGTAAAGGCAGCGCAGAGGGCGAAGGAGTTGGCACTCGGATAGTTACGGCAATATGCCGTATGCAACAATCTGCGTTTGCGTTCCCACGTATACTTTGCCGTTGACTACCGTTGCCGGCGCGAACTTCACGTTCGACCCGAGCGCGTCGCGCGTAGCGTTCTGGTTGCTGTTGTACAGCTCGTTGGAAAGATTGCTGGCGTCGTAGGCGTGAAGGACAGCCTTTTTTGGTTCGACTGCCCACACGATCGCATTTTTGGTTCCGTTGGCAGAAATCGTCGGAACTGACCCTGGGTAGCCAAAGGTTTGCGGAGACGTCGACATCGGGCCGCTGAGCAAGCTGTTCGAGAGCACAAAGTCCTTGACGTGATCATTTGTTCCTGAGACATACAGACGTCCGTTCCAATATGCCGGAGTGCTGTAATCGCAATCATCATCGGTTGGACTGCAAGTTGCCGCGCCCGAGACGCGGATGCCAACTGCATTCGGGATGGTCTGAACATTCTGGTCAGCGGCGCTGTTGAATTTACCCATGTTGTCGCGGTTCACTACGTAGAGCGTTCCGTATTTTCCACCGCCAATCAGTTCATGCGGGAACTGTCCCGAGGACGTAATGATGATTCCCGTGCTCGCCCCCAGATCCAGATCGTCGTTGTTGAAAAGGAAAGCGGGAGAGAAGTAATCGAGTACCTTGAGCGACTTATTGCTGCCGGGGGAAAGTTTCAGGTAAGTGTTGCCGTAATCGCCGACCGACGCATTGAACGGGCCATTTCCGGTTACGGCGTAGATTTGATTGTTTAGACTTGCGGCAAGAGCTCCTCCCCAAATCGCGTCCTTTCCGCCGGGTCCACTACCGTTTCCCGCTACAGCCGGCGACGGATTGAAGACCGCGACCTGCTGCTGAATGTTGAATGCGTTGTACCCCAGAATCCAGCCATAATAGGTCGCGCCGATAGTGCAAGACGGCTTGTCATTAATAGAGCCAAACGCGATGTATACCACTCCATTCGCGTACAGCAGCGCTGAGCGATTGTTCTGCGCTGCGCTGTGGAAGGTAATCACACCGTTTACTGCATCACATGCGTTGCCTGCGACTGTGGCTTTGATGGTCACAGGACTGTCCGGCATTTCTTTGCCGGTGGTCAGGTCCAACTTGTGCAGCCCGTGAAAGTACGGCGCAGTTCCGCCCGGCGCAGTCCGCGCTTCCACGTAAATCACGCCGTGCGTGCCTTGAGTCGGATCAATGAACATGGTTGACGTGATTCCCACTCCCGGCGTGTGGAATACCAGATTGCAATCGTTCCCAGGTATAGGAGTGTCCATCGTGCAGGGAACAGGCGTGCCAATAAACCGGTGCCACAGAGGAGTACAGGTTTTGCCGTCGGCATCGAATGCATAAATGCTGTTGTTTTCAGTCGCGACGAAAACCACGTTGTGCGTGCCGCCGGCAATGCTGAGTTTCGGCACGAACAGCGGCTGGCCGTATATGAACGAGTCCACGCTGCAGGAAAATATCTTGCCGAATAACGCGGAGTTCACATTCGCAGGAGTCAACTGCGTCTCGTAAAGATTCGCGCCCAAACGCTGTACGTTGTACTGATAGGTGATGACGGCCGTTCCCGTCACCGTGATGCCGACGGTTTTCTTCGAAGTGCTGCCGCATTTATCGTTAGCAACGATCGTTGTGGTGTAGCTTCCGGGCGCTTGCGGAAGGAAGGTGTCGAGAGTTGAGCCGCCTATTGAATACGCGGTCACCCCGGGCTTCGGCTGGATGGACATGGTCGCAATTCCCGCGGCGCAACTCGGCGCCGATGCCGCCGCGATGTAATGGACCGGATTCACATCCTTCGACGCACTTTGCGGGCTGCAAATCGCAACGCCTCCCCCGCTGGGAGGAGAGCAGGCGGCGTGTGCCGGCACCTGCATGATCGCAACCATGGCGGGAAACAGCCAGAAGGCTGTCTTTAATGACAGCTTGCGACGCTTATTTAGTTCTCCGGAAATTCCATTTGAGAAATTGCAGAATGAACTGACGATCAGTGCTAAGCGGCTGGCATACCCTGCCTGGTGGCTCATGTGAGCTCTCCTGCTGGATGAAATGAGGGACGAGGGTTTTCCCGGCGGGCTTAGATGCAAGTTCAAGCAGTTGCGTAACGATGCAGGCCTAACCTACACAGCCCGGATTTCGCGCCGGTAGCAATCTAGGTGTAGGCAAAGCGGCTCCCGGGGTATTCGGAGCAAAAAAAGAGGGACAGTTACAGTTATGGACGGCGCGGAAATTCAGGATTGGGGGCATTCATTGCTTTGGACTCCCGGGCTTCAAATTCTGTCCAGCGCTGGCGGGTGGCCTGTGCAGGGTCCATGCCCGGCTTAAGTTCAGTCTCTTCGAGAAAATACCGCCAACCTTCGTGGCGGTCATCGGAAGCCTGTTGCTCTTCCAGGCGGCGCATTGCGATGGCCGCACTGTCCTGGCCGCGGACGACCTCAACTACCCCGCCAGATATGTAGGTTCTTACGTTGTGACGGATGATTGCGTAGCAGGCCTTAGATTCGTGACGTGTCAGATATTCCCCGTGTTGCAACTTCTAGAGTGATTCAGATTGGCGCGGCTTTTGGGCCGCGCCATGTTTCAAACTTGAGCGTTTGAAGCCGCTTTACAGCGGTTTAACGTTCTCAGCTTGCCAGCCTTTTGGCCCTTTTGTTACTTCGAACTCCACTCCCTGGCCTTCCTGCAGGCTCTTGAAGCCGCCCGCCTGGATCGCCGAGAAGTGCACAAAAACATCTTCGCCACTCTGCCGGCTGATAAAGCCGTAGCCTTTGGCGTCGTTAAACCACTTTACTGTTCCTTGTTCTGCCATGTTCTTACATGTTCCTTTAAGTTTTATTTACGCTGGAAGGGATTCGGAGGTACTAAGGGCAGTGCTAGCTGGTTGGCAAGAAGCTGCTCAACAACCGATTCTGATTCAAACGCAGCTATAGGATAGCAGATAAATGGCCGAAAGGGTAGGAAATCGGGAAGGATCGCGGCTGAGATAGCATTTTGCGACATTGGCGTCGGCAAGAGTTTCTCGACCAGCCCCGGAGGAGCGGGATATGTTAGCCCAGGGCGTAAGCCCTGGGTAAGCAAGGAACGCAACCCAGTCCCGTAGGGACGACACAGGAGACTTCATTCAAAATTCTTCGGATATTGTTACGCTCTCCGGTCTCCGACGCTTTGCGAAGGCCGCGGCAGCGGGGCACGCACCAACTCATCCATCACGCTCACTTCATTCCATTCAAAATAGAACCCACAATTCCCCCAACCATGCCGCCTTCGACGGTCTCTCTTCGAGCCTCATGCGGCAGGTATTGATCAATGGCGTGGGCCAGCTTTGTAATCGGGAGTGTCTGCAGCCAGATTCGCCC
Source organism: Acidobacteriota bacterium (assembly GCA_003224755.1). Classification (GTDB taxonomy): domain Bacteria; phylum Acidobacteriota; class Terriglobia; order Terriglobales; family Acidobacteriaceae; genus Gp1-AA145. Next base: position 1,224 of record QHZR01000273.1, on the reverse strand, counting down.
CGGCCCGGTAAGCGCAGCAAGAAAAATTCCATCGCCACCAAAGATCATGTTCTTGATGCCGGGAACGGTCGTGATCTGAAACGACACGCTGGATTGAAATGCGCCGACGTGGCCGGGATGCACGCGCAAGGTTTCTCCAGGTTGCAGGTCGCGAATAACGAGTTCGCCGGAGAGTTCAAGCCAGGCAGTGCCTTGTCCGCTGAGGTGTTGGAGCAGAAAGCCGCTGCCGCCGAAAATGCCCGCGCCAAGCGATTGTTGGAAGCCGACCGAAATCTGAATCTGCGGCGTCGCGCAGAGAAAGCCGTGGCGATGAATCATGTACTCGTGCCCGGGCGAGACCTCAACCGGCACGATGTGTCCGGGCAACTTGGTCGCGAACGCCACCTCGCCGGCAGCACCGATGGCGCGGTATTCGGTCATGAAGATCGAGCCGCCGCCAGCCACTCGCTTCAGCATGCCGAACAGGCCTCCGCCGCCGGCAAACTGCGTGTGCGTGGTCATCTGGATGGAACTACCCATCCACGAAAGTTCTCCTGCCTCGGAGATGACCGATTCGTTGGGTTCGAGAACGAACTCCAGGACGGGCATTGTGGTTCCAGTGACGCGGGATTGCATGAATGACTCCTCGTTGATTATTGCCGAACCATACTTTTCTCGGAGGACTTTCCGGCTAACTCGAGTTGTTTTGCGACAGCTCGTACACCAATCAGGTTTACAGGATTTCTGGCAAGGTCCAAAACATTTGCTGGCAGTGAATGCGATTCTACGAGCATTCGTGCAATCGTTTCAGTCTGAGCCTGAAGGGTTGCGTGGTATGCGTCCATGACTTGCTTATACCAAGCGTTCGGACGGATTAGAAAATCAACCTCAGTTTCCCCAAGCCTTCTCTGCGGAGGATCGCCTTGTGTTGAAAGGAACTCGAAAATTTGGTCGCCAATACTGATTGCTTCGGTGCCGGTGTGACCGTTCACGACCGCGACCAAACCAGTGGGCGCAGCGGGCCGACCAGATGCAGCCGATTCGACAAGAAATTGGGGCGCAGGACTAGTGTTCCGAATGTATTCGGCTACCTGTCGTGGCAGATCCGCGCGCTCCTTATCGTGCATTTGGTCTGCTCGATACGTCAGTATCTGCTGTGCGCAGGACAAAACAACTCCCAGAGCCGCAAGTCCCCAGACTGTAAGCATCGCGTTGCCACGGTGCTTTGGATTGCTAATCACCTCT
>QHZR01000011.1 GCA_003224755.1 Acidobacteriota bacterium | reverse complement strand
AAAGCGTGCATGAACATATCGCGCGCGCGCTGTACTACTTCAGTGTCCACCTGCTATATGCGTCCATCGTTGGCGCTGCTGCGTGGCTGCTGACGACCATCCGTGGCCCCAGCGCCACCACGAAGTACTGGGTCTGGGTTGTGACGGCACTCAATTTCATCGTGCCGACAGCCGCGGTAATCGATAAGCTTTGGGCGCCGCATTTGAGATGGGCCACACCGCTTGGTGCGATTGGCGGGCCCATATGGAAAATGACACAAGGCCGGACGGCGGTGGTGCTTGCCGGGATATGGATCGCTGGTGCATTGGCCATGCTTTTGCGGCTGATCTTGCGCATACGCAGAGAGCGTCGCGAGGCTGAAGTTACCGCTGGGCTGAAAAAACGTGCTGTTGTTGGTTTCGTAGCAGATGGGATTCCGGTGAGTTTCGGAAAAAGGCGTTCGGCTCCCGCAGTCAGCGGCATTATCTATCCGCATGTCTCGCTTCCAATCGGAATCGATCGGTTACTCGATGAACGGGAACTGAACGCTGTGTTACTGCACGAATTGACCCACGCAAGAAGGCGGGATAATTTGATTCGCCTACTCTACGAAGGCGCGTTGTGTGCATTGTGGTTCCATCCCCTCATCTGGCTCGCTGGAATGCGGATGGCACTTTATCGCGAGCTTTCCTGCGATGAGTCTGTCATCCACAGGGCCCACGGAGAGGCACTGGTCTCGGCGCTCGCCAAACTTGCAGTCCCGAAACAAGCCGGGTTTCTGCAGGCCACAGCCTCGTCGCATCTGAGGTATCGCTTGGCGCGACTGGCCGGGCCGAAGCAAACCACAAATCCCGCCGCAACCCTGCTATTGACATCACTGTTTGCCGCTGTCATCGCGGCTAGTGTCTTTCAGACAATCGCGCATACCGCCTGCTGTTTTTTGCTAAAGCGATGATTGCCGGGTAGCCGCATGGCTCACCTATGAGCGGCTACCGCGTCTACTTGCAGGATAAACGTACAATGTAGTAGCATTGCCGTTGTGTGTAGGAGAGGAGGCGCATGCAGATCCCCATACGCCAGGCTTTCGAGTTGCTTGAGCAGCCGCCATTAACTTGCATGCGAAAGATCGCCACTTCTTTTGCGCTAGTGTTCCTAACGTTGGCGTCGGTGCAACTGAGCGCCCAATCTGCCGCTTCCGTCACTCTGGTCAAGGCCGAGAGATTGCTTGATCCGCGTACCGGGAATGTGCTCACGCCTGCGTTTGTCCTGATCGAGGGGGATAAGGTCAAGCAGGTCGGATCATCCTCCCAGATAGGTGTACCGTCCGGCGCGAAAATCATCGACCTGGGCATCGCGACATTGCTGCCAGGGTTGATCGACAGCCACACGCACCTGTTTCTCGACATCATTGTGCCTCCCGAAGCGGAGATGGCTCGTCATGAGAACGGGCTGTTTGCTCCGGGGATGTTGCTGGCCATGGTTGAGTCTCCTACGAAACGTGCGTTTCTCGGCGCACAGATGGCACGTGAGGATTTGGAGAGCGGTATCACCACTGTTCGCAACCTGGGCCACTCCGGTGTTGACGGCGACACTGAATTGCGCGATGCGATCAACGCCGGTCGAGTCCCCGGCCCGCGAATCCTGGCCTCCGCACGTAAACTGATCACGCGCGGCTCATATGTTCAGAATCTCAATCCCGCCTTGGCTGAGCCCATCCTCCAGCAGGAGTTCTTGTTGATCGAAGGGACAGACCGGGCGCGGGCAGCAGTCCGGCAGAATGAGTTCCAGAACGTTGATGTGATCAAGGTCACCGCCGATGATAACCTCACCGTTCCTGAACTGGCGGCGGTAGTCGAAGAGGCACACCGTCAGCACCTGAAAGTTGCCGTGCATGCCGTCGACAAGACCAGCATTCAGACTGCTATCGACGCCGGCGCAGATTCGATTGAGCACGGCAATGACTCGAGCGACGAGCAACTGAGGCAGATGCGCGACAAAGGCATTTTCCTCGACCTTACGCCAACCGCTTATGGCGGCTTTTTCCTGAAGATCATGGAGCCGACCATAGTGCTGTCTGCTGAGACTCGCTCTTCCAGAGTCAGCTCCAGTGCACGTCGGGATAAACAATACAAGGACTTCGTCCAGCGAGTGTTGAAGTCGGGCGTGAAGTTTGCTGCGGGATCTGACATGTGCTGGTTTTATCCAGGCAACACCCGTGGCCAAGCGAGCACTGCGACCTTTGCGAATCTGCGCGACGCGGGAATGCCCGCCCTCGATGTCATTCGTGCCATCACCATCCATGCGGCAGAGGGGCTGGGCTGGCAGGACCGCATTGGTACGGTTGAGCCCGGGAAATTCGCAGACCTTGTCGCAGTTAGCGGGGACCCGCTGGCGGATATCACCGAACTGGAGCGCGTTCGCTTTGTGATGAAGGACGGCAAAGTGGTGCGTAACGATCTGACCAAACCGTAACAGAGGAACCTTGCAATGAGCCCGCGAACGGTTTTTTTAGTTGTGCTCGTGCTCGCTTCAGCAGCCATCGCACAGAATAGTTCTAAGAACGAGTGGCAACAGCAGCCTCCCGCTGCTCGCATTGTTGATTTCAAAACACCCGACGTCGTCCTCAAGGGAACGTATTTCTCCGCCGCCAAGCCCGGCCCGGGTGTCTTGCTTTTCCATCAAAGCAACCGCACACGCACATCTTGGGACGACGTGGCTCGCCAACTGGCGGCGGCCGGAATCAACACGCTCACAGTCGACAGCCGCGCCCACGGCGAAAGCGGCGGCACAGTCGAAGACGCCTGGCAGAAGAAGCAAGCCGACCTGGAAACCGGCTTCCAGTTTTTGATCTCGCAGCCGGGCGTCGAACACGATGTCATTGGCTTGGCAGGCGCCGGCAGCCACGGTGTTGTCAATGCCGTAGAAACCGCCCGCCTGCACCCCGCGGACATAAAGTCCCTCGTCCTCATGTCTGGCGAGACCTTTCGTCCAGGCATCGAATTTCTCCACCAAGCTTCGCAGTTGCCCGAACTCTTCGTGGTCGCCGACACTGACGAATATCCCCCTACTGTCGAAGCTATGCTCTGGCTCTACGCCCGAGCCTCCAGTCCCAGTAAGAAGCTGATCCACTATCCGGCTGCGCAGGAAGCCCCCTGGCTCTGGTATGAGACCAGCGATGCTAGCAAAGTTGCCGCCACGGGCGGTCACGGCACCGATCTCTTCAGGGATCATCCGGATCTGCCCGGCATCATCGTGCAGTGGTTTGTCACCACGCTCATCAAAACCCCAGGGCACGCCTCCGCCGATCCACTTGCAGCCGCCGCGATCCTCAATCAGCTTGCAACGCCGGGCGGAGCCGCGCAGGTCACACAACAGCTGATCGAAGCGCGAAGAAAAGATCCCAAAGTGCAATTATGGCCAGAAGTCAGCGGCGACATCATTGGCAGCGGCTACTTGCGCGAGGGCGAGACCAATGCGGCCATCGAGATTTTCAAGCTTAACCTGCTCGCCTATTCCGACTCCGCTGATGCCAACGGCGATCTCGCCGACGCCTATTTGAGAGACGGGCAGAAAGAACTAGCGCGGAAGTATGCACAGAAAGCATTGGCGTTACTCGATTCTCACGCGGCGCCCGCATCCTCATGGTCCGATACCGAGCAGCGCCGGAGTGAGATTCGCAAGGCCGTCGAGGATGTGCTCAAGAAGCTTAACGACAGCAGGTAAATCGCGGTATCCGGATGATTGCTCAATCCGGCGGCTCGTCTGAATCGATCGCCCTAGTTCCCGAGTAACGGCCAACAAGGAATCCGATTGACCGTCTAAATCGGCCGTCATTCTCGAGGCTCCGCTTGGATGAATCACGCGGAGCAGCCGACTGAGGGTGAGTGCAGCAGAGCACGGCGTCGGGATGTTGACTAAGCATTCAGAGTTTCTCGGGAATATTTGAAAAAACGTTGCGGCACTGACGGTTTCACGCAGCGCGCTTGTCGGCGCCCGGCTTGACATCGCCTTGCTTTTCATCCGATTGGCTCAACGCTTGCCGGATAGCAGTCAGAACGGCATCGTACGAGGCGAGCATCTGGTGCTGGCGAGGGGCCTTGGTCCACCATAGGACCCGGACTTTGAGGCTACCTGAGTCATCGGTTAGTTCCAACACGAGAGCCTCCGGAGACGGATCGGGCAACGTTCCCGGCACTTGGCGGACCGCATTGACGATGCGCGACTTTATTTCGCTAATATCCGAAACGCTCTTTACGCTGAGGTCGTATTCCCATCGGCGGACATCACTTGCCGTGTTGACGATGACCGAATGCGTGAATAAGTCCGCGTTTGGAATCACGACTCGCCTTTCATCGTAGGTCTTGATAATGGTGGCTCTAGGCTGGATTTCTTCAACGATTCCTTCGTAAGCGTCAACTTTGATTTCATCGCCCACACGGAATGGTTCTGCCCACAACAACAGCAGGCCAGCGAGAAAATTTTGAAGGATATTCTGAAAGGCGAAACCAATCGCAACGCCGCCAATGCCGAGGATCTTGATCAGGTCGGCTGCCTGGAACGAAGGTGCAACGACAGAGATCGCGGTTAAAAGTCCCAACAGAATAATTGCCGCGCCGATGAGCCGAGCAAAGACAGTACCAAGATTTTCGCGATGTCCGCGAGTGCTGCGACGGATGAGACGGCTGACAAGACGGCTGAGAGCATAGAACAGAGCAAAGACGATGCTGGCGAGGATCAACGCAGGCAGCCGTGAGATTACACTCTCGCCCATGTGGCGAACGGATTGCCAGAAACTGTCGAGGGGCATGCTCAAGCTTTGACCATCGCAAAGTGCACAAGGGCATAGATGCCTTTGGGAAGTTTAGGGCTATCTGAATGGGAGTTAGATTACTGGCTGCAGCGTTGATCCTAAGGTCATTGTTCATTCGCCTAAGGCAATGTTTTCCATACAAACTTCTGCGCCATCCTCTTTGCAGAGGATGCATCCAACAACCTCTTTGCAGAGGATGCATCCAAAAACATCATTCTATGTGGGAGGCGTAGAGGGTGTTCGGCCCGGGGACGGAGCCGAACACAGATAACCACGGAACGATTGGGAGAAGAACAATGAATCGCCGCGCGACATCAAAGTCAAACAAGATTCGCTACGCAGTGGTAGGACTGGGACACATTGCGCAGGTTGCGGTCCTGCCCGCATTTAAAAACGCGAACAATTCTGAGCTGGTGGCTATTGTCTCAGGGGAGAAAGAGAAGCGGGAAAAACTGGCTAAAAAATATCGGCTCGAACATTCATACTCATACGACGATTACGACCAAGCTCTTGCTCAGGTTGATGCCGTTTACCTCGCGATGCCGAACCATCTACATCGTGAATACGCAGTGCGCGCTGCGCAAGCCCATGTGCACGTACTCTGCGAAAAGCCCATGGCTGTTACCGAAGAAGACTGCCATGCAATGATTGATGCGGCAAAGGACGGAGGCGTGAAATTGATGGTCGCCTACCGGCTCCATTTCGAGGCGGGAAATCTGGAAGCAATTCGACTCGGCGAGAGCGGGAAACTGGGAAATTTGCGAATCTTTACCTCAGAGTTTGCCCAGCAAGTGGCGGAAGACAATCTTCGCGTAAGCGAGAGTTCCTCCCGTGGAGGCGGTCCTCTCTATGACATGGGAGTTTATTGCATTAATGCAGCGCGATATCTGTTTCGCGCCGAGCCGATAGAGGTTTTTGCTGCGAGCGCAAATAATGGAGAAGAGCGATTTCACAACGTCGAGGAAATGACATCCGTGGTCATGCGATTTCCCGAAGAACGCATTGCCATGTTCGCATGCAGTTTCGGCGCGACCGACGTGAGCCGCTACACGCTGATTGGAACGGAAGGCATGCTGGTGGCCGATCCAGCGTATGAATACGCTATGGAAATCAGGCACCAGCTGACCATCGGCGGGAAAACAAAGACAAGAACGTTTCCCAAGCGTGACCAGTTCGCGCCTGAGCTCATCTATTTCTCCGATTGCATTCTCAAGGACAAAGAGCCAGAACCATCGGGAATAGAAGGCATGGCGGACGTGCGCATTGTGCAGGCCATTTACGAATCAGCGAAAACCAGAAGGGTGGTTGAACTGCCGGAGCTTCCGGTTAAAAAGAGGCCGACTGTGGACCAGGAGATCCATCGGCCCGGTCACGCGAAGCCGAAGGCGGTACGAGCAAAATCTCCGTCGGGAGAGGCGGCATAATCGCCGAATCTATTTGCCTCTTCTTGCAATCAATGGCCCATCCGAGCTTTTCCAGGCTGCACGCGTTTGGCGATGAATACCATGGGCGCTGCAATGAGCGCCAACACACCCAAGACGTAAACGGTATCCACGTAGGAAAGCAGTGACGCCTGCTGCTGAAATGACTGAAAAGTTGTGCATAGGCCTGCTGCAGAGCGTGAGCAGCGTTATAGCCGCTGTGATGGGAAAGGTTGGCGATAATGGAATTCAAAGCCTGACGATACATTGGATTAGTCGCGGAAATATTGCCCACCAGCCGGTCCGGGTGCAATTGCGAGCGACGCGCAAGAAAAGTGGTTATGAACGAAATGCCGACACTTCCCCCGAGGTTGCGCATCACGTTCATCATTCGGAGACCTGATTATTCTGTTCTTCGGGAACGCCGGTATAAGAAATCGTGTTGAGCGGCACGAATAAGAATGCGAGACCTGACGCTTGGAACACGCGCCACAGAACTGCAGTGCGAAAGTCCATGTCGAGGGTGAAATTTGTCATGTGGAACATCGCCACTCCGGTGATGGCCATCCCGAAAGCAATCAGGTAGCGGGCGTCGGTTTTCTTAAGAAGAAATCCGACGAACGGGAGCATCAGCAGGACCGCGATTGCGCCGGGGGAAAGCACCTCGCCCGCTTTCTCCGCGGTGTAACCCATTAGTGATTGCAAGAATTGGGGAATAAGGACGGTCGTGCCCAATAGCACCACGCCGAAGGTAAACATTAAGCTGGCGGCGGCAAAGCTGCGGTTCTTGAAGAGCATATACGAATCGGCAGCTAGCGCCGAACGAATGGTGATTCTGCGGTCGCATGCTGTCCGAGAGCATGAATGTAGCGATGATCCGCGTGCGACGGGATTCATCATCACGCAGCTTTGCTTCTGATCGGCCCCTTTCCGTCGAGCGCATCATTGAGTCCTAGCGCGGACAAGATGAGAGCAAGATGGGTGAGGGCCTGCGGAAAGTTGCCGAGATGCTCCCCGCTCTGACCTAGCTCTTCGGCATAAAGGCCAAGATGGTTTGAATACCCAAGCATCTTCTCGAAAACCAGCCGAGCACGTTCCAGTTCTCCACTCATGGTGAGCGCATTGACATACCAAAAAGAGCAGGGACTGAAAGTGCCTTCGGTGCCCGGCAATCCGTCCACTCCGGTTTTGGTGTCATACCGCGACACGGTGGTATCTTGTGCCAACTTGGCAGTGACCGCCTCCAGTGTGCTAATCCAACGAGGGTCAGATGGACCGAGGAATCCCAACGAAATCATGAGCAGGGCGGTTGCATCCAACTCGGCGCTGCCCTTCGATTGCACAAACGCCTTGATCTGATCGTTCCAGAATTCAGCATGGATCGAGGCATAGATTTCGTCGCGGGTCCTTAGCCAATCATTGATAGGCGCTGGAAGCGACCGGAGCTGCGCAATCTTTATGGCTCGATCGAACGCCACCCAACACATCAGCTTTGAATGCAGGAAGTGTCTAGGCTCGCCGCGAATTTCCCAGATGCCTCGATCGGGTTGGTCCCACATCTTAGCGACCCAGCCTAATACCTCTCGCATTTTGTTCCAACGGTCGTATTCGAGCATTAAACCCTCGTTAACTTCAAAAAAGAGGACAGCCAACATGGCGCCGGGAGCGTCGAGTTGCAACTGCGACTGCACAGCGTTTCCGATCCTGACTGGACCTGAGCCTCGATAGCCCTTCAATGAGCTGATCTCCCGCTCCCGAAGGTCCTTCTCTCCATCAATTGCATGCATCACCGGCAAAGGCTTCTTCTTTCGTTGCGCGGCAACAATATCTACCTTGGACGAAATCTGCTTCATCCACGACATGAACTGGAGGGCTTCCTTATGATGGCCAAGCCTCAGAAATGCGTTCAAACTGAAGGCCGCGTCACGAAGCCAGGTGTAACGATAATCCCAGTTCCTCACTCCTCCGATCTCTTCGGGCAAGCCAAAGGTCGGGGCCGCAACGATCGCGCCTGTGCGTTCATAGGTGAGCAATTTCAAAAGCAACGCGGAACGGATAATGGTCTCTCGCCAGCGCCCGTGATAATTGCAGCCGGCGACCCATTCACGCCAGTAGCGCACAGTTTCGTTCAATAACTGTTCACTTTGTGATGGTTGCCATGTTGGTGGAGTGGAATCGTTGGGCAAGTAGCTTAGGAGAAAAATCTGCCGCTCGCCGGCTTTCAAATGAAAATCTGAGGCAACGCTGTGTTCGTCGATAGAAAGTGGCACTTCGGATTGAAGTGACAGTACTCCGGAACGCTTGCTACGAAACAGAATGCCGCCGGAAGCATTGCTGATTTCATGGTGACATTCGGATGCATAGTCAAATGTCGGCTGGCACTCAAAGCGCAACGCCATCTCGCCCCGGGTTACGCTCACTTGGCGGATAATCGTGCTTTGTTCCGGGTCACCGCCCAGCGGAATGAAATCAATAATTTCCGCGATTCCTTCAGGCGCTAGAAAACGCGTCATCAAGATATTCGTGTCCGGTAAATATAGTTGCTTACGGCGGTAGTGGTTGGATTCGGGGCGAATCGAACAGAAGCCGCCGTGTTCATCGTCGAGCAAGGACGCGAACAAGCTGGGATTGTCGAATCTTACGGGGCAGAAGAAGTCTATAGTCCCGTCAAGCGACACGAGGGCGGCAGTTCTAAGATTTCCGATTATCCCGTGATCTTCAATTGGCGGATACATCCATGTTGTTCCTTGAAAGCCGCTCGCTGAGTTATCGTGAGGCCGGAGTCAGGCAGCCAGATTGATCAGCGCCAGCCCGCTCTCTTCGTCCTGGCTGCGGCGCAGATGAACGGGCATCTCCGAGACAATCACCTCCAGCGTCGGCCAAACTCGTCCCGCAAGAAAATGTCCGCCGTGGGCTGTTCCGTCTGCTTTACCGACAACCACGTGCGCATGCAGGCTCGGCTTGCCATTTTTAGCAACAATATTCCCTGAAAATGAGAGCACCTCAACTTGCTCGTTGATTGGGATTTTCTTGTAAGTTTTCCGCTGGGGGTCAAAAAATGCGAGCGTGATTTGGCTGAAGGCGCCAATCCCGCTAAAGTGCGCGTCTGCGAACCTATTGGTGTTGGCAAATTCCAGTAACCGTTCCCTAGCCTCGTCACCTTTGTCAAACACAATGGCGAATGTCCTAAGCCCGTTTTCGTCGTGAAGCACTTTCGCTTTCATGCATGCCTCCAATGTTTGTGCCGGCGTCGCTGTCGCTTCTTTCGGTGCTTGCGATCCGGTCCTTGTCTTTGGTTTTAGCCGTTTCCTCTGGCTGCTCGCTTTCCTTTTTCTGTTCTTTCCCTCTTACTTTTTTCAGTTCAGCACTCGGAGTTTGTCCACGAGCTTCTTCCTCCGGTTTAGGAGAAGCTTTTTCTTTCGGTTCGGCGGCCACCTGCTTAGTAGATTCTTCAGTGGTTTTGGTTGTGGAAGAAAGGATTCGTTCCATCCTGAGGCGAGTGGCGCGCCATCTAATGCTGCTCGAACTTTTGGCTTGCTCTAAGTACGGCGCAAGCTGATCATCTTTCGCTATTCCGCGGTCTTTCAATAGTTGCGCAACGGCCGCACTCTGAGTCTCCAGCGCCTCAAATGAGGGAATTAATTCATCGAGTACCTGTTCAACTATCCCCTGGTCCATATGACCCCCTCCGGCCTTCTCGCGAACACTCTTTTGATGCAAAAACAGGGCAGGATAACACCCAAGTATCGCGGACACGGAGGCTAAGAGGTTGGCAAAAGTCGCGATTTTATCGGACAGTCAGCGCCTGCCGGACAATGGTGCAGGACTCAGCGCGCTCTTTTGTGCTTCATCAAAATAAGACTCAAAACCGCGCCAGACACAGTAGCTGCCGTGATGAAGCCGGCACGCACCATGGATCTTTTTTGCGCTGCTCTGCGAGGTTCCACAAATTGCGTTTCGGGATACATACCACCCGGTCCGCGCACGGTGCGGGCTTTGGCCAATTGGATGACTTCCGCTAAATGCAGCGCCTGACGATTGGTTTGCTGCGCAATTTGCTCTTTGCAACTGAAGCCATCGGCGACGATGATGGTGGATAGTCCTGCTTTCCGAACCTGTGGCAACAGCGAGCGCTCACCGCAAGCGACCGAGACTTCATACTTGTCCTTCTCGTAACCAAAAGCTCCCGCCATGCCGCAGCAGCCAGACTCGAGCAATTCGTAATCCAGGCCCATCTTTTCCATTACTGCTTTCTCGGATTGAAATCGCATGACAGCCTTGTGGTGGCAATGTCCCTGAACGATGGCCTTACTCTTCGATCGGGGCGGAACGTAGCCTGTGGCTTTTTTGTCAAGAAACTCGGATAAAGTAAAAGTGTTCTCTGCCAACTGACGAGCTTCGGGAATCTCTGGCAGCAGTCCATGCATTTCGTCGCGAAAAACAGAACAGCAGCTCGGTTCTAAGACGACCAGGGTCGTACCGGCAGATAAGTACGGAGCGAGAGCATTCAAATTGCGGCGAAGATATGATTTCGCCATGCCGAGGAAACCGTAGTCATAGAGCGGCCGCCCGCAACATAAATGCTGTCGCGGAACCTCCACGTGATAACCCGCGTCTTCTAGCACATTGACCGCTGCCTGTGCGGTTTCCGGTGTGAAATAGTTGTTGAAAGTATCCGGCCAGAGAACTACTTTAGGCCGCCCTTCAAAACCGGGCGGACGTTTGTTGAACCATGTTGTGAAAGTTCCCGCCGCGAATGGAGGAATTTGTCTCTGCGCAGGCATGCCGGCCGCAAGTTTTGCCACACGGCGCAATCCGGGAAGCTGTGTAAACAGATTCACGAAGCCGGGTGCCAATGAGGCCAGTCGCGCCCATTTATCTATCCATCCGAAAGCATATGCCGCTATCGGACGCAGTCGGCCCTCCCAGTAATGCGCCAGAAATTCTGCTTTGTAAGTGGCCATATCCACATTTACCGGGCAATCGCCCTTGCACCCTTTGCACGATAAGCACAGGTCCAGCGCCTCTTTCACATGCTGATCGCGCCACCCTTCCCGGATGACGTCCTGGTGCATCATTTCCCAAAGCAGATGAGCGCGTCCACGAGTGGAATGCATCTCCTCCCGCGTGACCATGTAGCTGGGACACATTGTGTCCTGCTCTCCGTGCCCATTTTCGCGACGGCACTTGCCCACGCCAACACAGCGCAAAGCTGCATGCGCAAAACTGCCGTGGTCTGCTGGAAATTTGAAATGGGTCGAGGGATCCCAGGGGTGGTAGTTTGCTCCCAAGCGTAAGTTTTCATCGATGCGATAGGGATCGACAAGTTTTCCTGGGTTCATCTTCCAATCCGGGTCCCAAATCGACTTGAATTCGCGGAAGGCGGCGATCAACTCGCTGCCAAACATCTTGTAAAGAAATTCCGCTTTGGACTGTCCGTCGCCATGCTCGCCAGAAATCGATCCGCCATAACTGGTCACCAGGTCAGTGGCCTCTTCCATGAACGCGCGCCATTTGCGGATTCCAGGCGTGCTCATGAGATCAAAATTCACCCGGCAATGAATGCACCCCTGTCCGAAATGGCCGTACATGGAGGAGTTGTATTCGTATTTGTCGTAGAGTTTGCGTAGATCTCGGAGATATCCGCCAACCTTGTCGGGCGGGACGGCTGAGTCTTCCCATCCCTCCCACGTGAGTGGCTCGCCTGGGACAAATGCGGTTGCTCCCAGACCAGCTTCGCGCACGTCCCAAACCTTTTCTTGCTCGTCATCTTCTACGTACAATTTCATGCTGAGCGCGTTGCTGCCTTCCAGAGCCGCCATCGCTCGACGGGCCTGCTCTGTGGCCTCCTCTTTGCTTGCCGCGCCGAACTCAACCACCAGCCAGCCTTTGCCCTCGGGCAAGACCGAAAGATCGCTGCGCTGTGGCATGCCTTTTTTCTGAACGTTGTTGATGAGGATTTCGTCCAGGCCTTCAAAGCCGATGGGATTATGCTCAAGAATTTTCGGGACGTGATCTGCAGCCTCGTAGACGCTGGGATATCCAAGCACCAGCAGTACGCGTTGCGGATAGCTGTAAATCAGCTGGACCTTGGCTTCAAGAATTGTGACGCAGGTGCTCTCGCTGCCAACCAGAGCGCGGGCAATGTTGAAGCGACCATCTTCGCCCGGCAGCAACTGGTCGAGGTTGTAGCCTGAGACTCGACGAGGAATACGCGGATATCTTTCGCGGATCAAATGTGCATAGCGTGCGCGTAAGTTTTTGAGTTGAGCATAGATGTTGCCCGCGCGCCCTCCTTCGGATATCGCTTGTTCGAGCTCCAAGTCGTTCATCGACCCGACGGTCATCTGAGTTCCGTCGTACAGAAGGATGTCCATGGAGAGGACGTTTTCAGCAGCTTTCCCTGCCATTTGCGCGTGTACGCCGCACGAGTTGTTGCCTAACATTCCACCGAATGTGCAGTGGTCATGAGTTGCGGGATCAGGTCCCCAGGTCAACATGTAAGGTTTGGCAGCATCGCGTAGCGTGTCGCAAATGGTACCCGGCCGCACTCGTGCGTACTTCTGTAGCGGGTTCAGCTCGACGATGTCGTGCAGATACTTGCTCCAATCCATCACGACGGCAACGTTGCAACATTGCCCTGCAAGACTGGTGCCGCCTCCTCGCGAAAGAACCGGGGCGCCGAATTTGCGACAGGCCGCGACGGTTTGGATTACATCTTCTCTGGACTTCGGAACCACCACCCCTATCGGAACCTGACGGTAGTTGGAGCCGTCGGTCGCGTAAAGCGCCTTGCTGCCGGCATCAAAGCGAATTTTGCCCGCAATGGATTTGCGCAATTCTGCTTCGAGTCCTTCAACGTTGATATCACGAGGCGTAATTCTGGCCGAGGTTCTAATTTCTTCTGTCGGGATGAGCGTAAGACGATTAGCGAACATCAAGTCTCCTTCATGCAGCAAAGCGCTGGGCGTCGACGCGTTTAATTTCAATCCCTATGCCGGGTCGTGAGAGGTCCGGCCGCAGTTCTCCGTTGATGGGCTCGAGCGCGCCATCGAACAGCATTCGCTCGATGCGCACGTGATCATGAAAATATTCGAGATGGCGGACGGGAAGAACGGAACAGCACACATGGGTGTGCAATGCAGGCGCCGTGTGGGCTGAAAGCGGCAGGTGGTGTGCCTCGCACAGCGCAGCTACTTGAAGAAAGCCGGTAATGCCGCCGCAGCGAGTAGCATCAGCCTGCAAAACGTCAATAGCGCCGGCCCCAATCATGCGCCGGAAATAATCTATGTCGTAGCCATACTCGCCAGCAGCAACTTCCATTACACCCGGCAGACGGTCACGCACCAGATACAATCCTTCCAGATCATCAGAGGAAACTGGCTCTTCAAACCAGCTCACGCACGATTCGGCAAAAGCTTCAGCTTGGGATATAGCTTGTTTGCGGCTGTAAGCGCCGTTGGCATCCACAAAAAGTTCAGCATCCGATCCAATTGCCTTTCGGGCGGTTCGCACGCGCCCGCGATCGGCTTTCGCGTCGCGTCCGATTTTCATTTTGATTCTCGGAATACCCTGTTCTACCCATCCGCCCAATTGCGCGGTCAACTGTTCGTTGGAATAAGAAGTAAAGCCGCCGCTGCCATAAACCTGCACCGCTTCTCGCGCGGCTCCCAGAAGAGTGATGAGCGGCAAGTCGAGCAGCCGGGCCTTCAGGTCCCACAATGCTGAGTCGACAGCAGAGATCGCCATGGACACAATTCCCGGGCGACCAAGGTTGCGAGTGCGATGCACCATCTCTTGCCAGAGGCCAGGAATGTCCATGGCGTTGTGCGCTTCCACCGCTCTCGCGAGCAAACGGTGAATCAGG
Organism: Acidobacteriota bacterium; assembly: GCA_003224755.1. Taxonomy (GTDB): domain Bacteria; phylum Acidobacteriota; class Terriglobia; order Terriglobales; family Acidobacteriaceae; genus Gp1-AA145. Next base: position 6,277 of record QHZR01000011.1, on the reverse strand, counting down.
TTAGCGGTCGCGGTATCCGCGTAGGTGTAACCCACGCCGGTTTCGTCAGCCGCTTTTGCCTCGACTAAGACAAGCGTTGTGCTGTCCCACTCCAGTGTTCCGTCAGATTCGGGAAAGTCTGTAGGTACGGTGTAGGTAGAAACCCCGATTCGCTTGATCGGGACGAAGTTGCTTGCGCTCGATGTCATCCGTCCTTCATGGATATAGACTTCGCGTCTGCCACGCACACCCGTCGGATGCGACTCTCCGACGGCCGCAGTTCAATGATATGAGGATGACGGGTTCATGGAAGAGGTGGCCTATCTGTTCTCGATACCGAGAATGAGTTTTCAGAGCGGGAGTTGTGCTTGCAGTAATTGCCCCGGAAATCCCCGAAGATTCTTCATGTTTACGGTGCACGAACCTTGCGCCAGCCGCATCTCTAATACGACGCCCAAGCCCAATTACGGACGTACAGGAGTGTTTATGACTGCAGCAGATGTACTTATCGAGGGGCTAATTGATTGGGGAGTCGAAGTTGTCTTTGGCCTGCCTGGGGATGGCATTAATGGAATCATGGAATCGCTTCGTACTCATCAAGACAAAGTTCGATTCATTCAGGTGCGGCACGAGGAGTCGGCCGCGTTCATGGCGTGCGGGTACGCGAAGTACACGGGCAAATTAGGAGTGTGCCTGGCCACCTCTGGGCCCGGCGGAATTCATTTACTGAACGGCCTGTATGACGCCAAACTCGATGGCCAATCCGTGCTTGCCATCACCGGCTTGCAATTTCACGATCTGATTGGCACCTACACTCAGCAGGATGTCGCGCTCGATAAGCTGTTCATGGACGTGGCGGTCTTCAACGAACGGATCATGGGCCCAACCCACGTCGAAAACATCACAGATCTGGCTTGCCGCATGGCCTGTGCATATCACGGCGTTTCTCACATCACATTTCCGGTTGACCTGCAGGAACAGGAAATAAAAAAGCGGCAGCACTCTCAACGCAACATTCCACATCACACCTCTGATGTGTATTCGCGCAGCGCGCGGCTTCCTGATCCAGCCGATCTTGAGAAGGCCGCGGACATTCTCAATCGTGGCAAGAAGGTGGCAATCCTGGCCGGACGTGGCGCGTTGAACGCAACCGATGAGCTTGAGCACACTGCGGAATTGCTGGCCGCGCCCATTGTGAAAGCGTTGCTCGGTAAGGCTGCGGTCCCAGACGACAGCCCCTACACCACCGGCGGCATCGGCCTGCTGGGCACTAAGCCGTCGCAGGAAGCGATGGAAGATTGTGACACCTTGCTGATGGTTGGAACATCATTCCCGTACATCGAATTCATGCCCAAACCAGGGCAAGCGCGTGGAGTGCAAATTGAACTCGACCCCAAACGCATTGGGTTGCGCTATCCGATTGAGATCGGGCTCATTGGCGACAGCGGTCGCACTCTGCGCGAACTTATTCCTTTGCTCAAGCGCAAAGAGGATAGAACCTTCCTTGAGGCTGCCCAAGCTGGAATGAAAGATTGGTGGGAGGTCATGAAGAAACGCGGCACTCGGCAGGACAAACCCATGAAGCCACAAGTGGTCGCGTGGGAACTGGGCAAGCGTCTGAGTGATGATGCCATTGTAAGTTGCGACAGCGGCACAATTGCTACGTGGTGGGCCAGACAAATTCTTGCTCGGCGCGGCCAGATGCACAGCCTGTCGGGCAACCTGGCCACTATGGCTCCGGGACTGCCCTACACGATCGCGGCTCAAATCGCATTCCCGAATCGTCAGTGCGTGGCCTTCGTCGGGGATGGAGGATTCTCAATGCTGATGGCAGACTTCGTGACCGCAGTCAAATATAAGCTGCCGATCAAAGTCGTCATCATCAAGAACAGCACGTTGGGACAGATCAAATGGGAGCAGATGGTGTTTCTCGGCAATCCTGAGTACGGGGTTGAGTTACATCCGATCGATTTCGCCGGGTTCGCTCATGCCTGTGGCGGAGTCGGTTTCACCGTCGAGGATCCCGCTGAGTGCGGTCACGAGTTGGATAAATTCCTGGACGTTCCGGGGCCGGCGCTCATACAAGCGGTGGTTGATCCATTCGAGCCGCCGTTGCCAGCAAAGGTCAAAGCGGAACAGGCGTTGCACTTTGCCGAATCCCTAGCACGGGGAGAGCCTAATCGGAAGAAAATCGCACTCACTACACTTTCGGATCGCGTGCGTGAAATGGTCTAACAGACGTTCTTTTCGTCTTCGGAAAAATCGTGGAGGTACGCTTCGATTCCTGGAGGTGAGCAGTGAAGAACGAAACTGTCGTCATTACCGGCGCATCGGCGGGATTAGGTCGCGCCGTAGCGCAAGAGTTCGGGCGTCACGGCGCCAACGTCGCACTGTTGGCTCGCGGTATTGATGGGCTGAACGCTGCAAAGCGCGAAATCGAAGCCGCGGGTGGACGTGCTCTCGTTCTACCAATTGATGTGGCTGATGCCGACGCCGTTGAGCGGGCCGCTGCAGCCGTCGAAGAACAATTTGGGCCGATCGACGTTTGGATTAACAATGCAATGACTTCCGTGTTTTCTCCGGTTAAAGAGATGAAGCCGGAAGAGTTCAAGCGAGTCACGGAGGTCACGTATCTCGGCGTTGTTTATGGAACACTGGCCGCGCTCAAACGGATGCTGCCGCGCAATCGAGGCACAATCGTGCAAGTGGGATCGGCGCTGGTTTACCGCAGCATTCCGCTGCAATCGGCGTACTGTGCTGCCAAGCACGCCGTTGCAGGATTTACCGATTCATTGCGTTGCGAGCTCATTCATGACAAAAGCAAAATCCGACTCACGATCGTGCACATGCCAGCGCTTAACACGCCGCAGTTTGGCTGGGTCAAGAGCCGGTTGGATCGCAAGGCACAACCCGTTCCGCCTATTTTCCAGCCTGAAGTCGGTGCGAAGGCAGTTTACTTTGCAGCCCATCATGACCGCCGTGAAATATACGTGGGCTGGCCGACAGTCGAAGCAATCGTTGGAAACAAGTTTGCTCCAGGCCTGCTAGACCATTATCTTGGCCAGACAGGTTATGAGGCCCAACAGACAATGGAACCTGAAGATCCAGCGCGACCCGATAATCTGTGGAAGCCGGTTGGAGGCGACCATGGTGCACACGGAAGTTTTGACAATCGTTCCGGTCAGAGAAGCTATGAGCTCTGGGCCGATATCAACCGGCGCTGGCTCGCTTTAGGGCTTGCAGGCTTGGCGAGTCTCGGTTTTATCCTGGCCCCACATCTTCGAATTACTGGGCCCGCGAACAGTAGCAAGATTACTGCTTCACGTCATCGACGTGCAGGATGAGGAGAGTTACGGACCCCCATCCTTCGGAAAAAGGAGCCGTTTCTTCTCCTTCTGTGGCACATTATGTCCGCAGATGCCAGGGCATGTTGATGATGTCCTTGGCTCGTCTTCCAGCAAAGTGGCGCATTGGGGCATCCTTTCAGTTTTCATGATCTGCGTGGGGAGCGAGTGATCGCTATGGCAACTTGTCGCACGGCACCGATCGGAGTCCTCGGATTCTGAATTGGTAAAGCGCTGGCCGTTCACGGGGGCCGTTTCGGCTGCTCGAGTAGAATAGCGAACGTCGGAACTACAGGCTTAGTACGGTTTCGTTAATGTCACAGGCCATTGTGACTGACCAGTCGTGAAGCTGAAAACTGTGATCGCCTTCCTCTCCGTCATCGCTCTCGGATTCTTTCTCGGCATGCGCCATGCCACCGATCCCGATCACGTGATCGCGGTCACTACCATTGTCAGCCGTGAGCGCCAGATTTCGAAAGCCGCATGGATCGGAGTGTTCTGGGGAACTGGGCACACGCTAACGATCTTGGTGATCGGCGCCGCGATCATTCTGTTTGGCCTGGTGATTCCTCCCCGGCTTGGATTGAGCATGGAATTGTCAGTCGGAGCCATGCTCATTGTGCTCGGCGTAATGAACGTCGTCAGTTTCGTTCAGAACCTGCCCACACAAACAGACACGTCTTCGGGTTCCGATTTAGTGCATTCTCACGCGCACAGCCATGGCGAATATATTCACAGTCACCACCACGGCCATCAGCCGGAGGTGCACGAGCACAGCGACGAGAAAACTCCCGTGGCCTGGCTCGACCGCAGCCTGCAAAGATTCAAGCTCTACCAGCCGATACGCCCACTGATGATTGGAATTGTGCACGGGCTCGCCGGGTCTGCTGCGGCAGCGTTGCTAGTGCTCGCGACCATTCGCAATCCTCGCTGGGCTGTCGCTTACTTGTTCGTGTTCGGAGCCGGAACCATCGCAGGCATGATGCTGATCACCATGAGCATCGCTTCGGCCTTTCATCTAGTTCCCGGCGGACGAAAAGTTTTTCGTCGTCTAGCGCTGGCCTCCGGGCTGCTCAGTCTAGGTTTCGGGATTGTGGTCGCCTACCAGATACTCGTTGTGAACGGCCTCCTGACAGGACATCCTTATTGGGTGGCAAAATAGATTGTACATTCCTGTGATTCTGGGAACCGTCCGCAAAGGCCGGTTGAGCGCTAACGCCGCTCGTCTGTTGACCGATGAGCTCTCGAAACGCGCTTCAGTCGAAACCGAACTGATCGACATCGCAACCCTGCCGCTGCGAACCGACGATGCCGGTGAAGCTACAAAGGACCCAGGCTTTGCAGCCCGCATGGAACGTGCCGACGCTTTGGTGATCGTCTCGCCTGAATACAATCACGGCTACAGCGGCATGCTCAAGCACGTTCTTGACAGCTGCTTAGAAGAGTACATTCACAAAGCTGTGGGGATTGCCGGAGTCTCAGCCGGCCCTTTTGGTGGCACGCGCGGCATTCAGGATCTGCTTCCGGTCTTACGCGAGCTTGGTCTGGTCACGGTTTTCTGGGACGTGTATTTTGCAAATGCCGGGAAGCTCTTTGACAGTACAGGCAAGCTCCTCGACACGTCTTGTATTCCGCGTATAGGCAAATTCCTGAAAGAACTCATCTGGATGGCGCGCACCCTGCGCCACGGACGCGAGAACATATCGTTAGATTGAAACGGAGAGATCAGATGTCAGCCCGCGAATTGAAGTGTCCAGTGTGCGGCCACGAGATGAACCACCACGCGGATAAGCTTACGTATTCTTCCCCAGGCGAGCCAGGTTACACTCCGCTGTTCGGCGGCAGCGTCGAAGAATTGCACCAGTGTCCTAACTGCGGGGCTAGTGCCTCGCGATTGAGCTAGGAAACGACTCCGCCATTTCGTCACGACAGACCTAAGTCTTCCACGGATTGACAACGCCGATTCCAATATCCTGAAAATAGGTCACGTTGCGCGTTGCCAGCACTGCATGTCGTGCAATAACGATTCCTGCAATCATCGTATCGCGCAACTCGACTGGTTGGCCTTTTTTGTGCCGGAATGCCATCAAATCTGAGGCGTGGTCCGCCGCCTCAACGTCAAATGGCGCGATGCGGTGGCCGATTTTTTCAAGAAGCAGTTCGAATCCCTGCATCAGCGTCGCGCGCCGTTTGCTCGCGGGCAATATTTGCAACCCAAATCGGACCTCTAGGACCGTAACCGAGGTCGTCCAGATGGAAGTTTTTGGTTGACGGTCAAGCCAGGCAATAACGGTGGGATCGGGTAGTGCTTGCATCAGCATCGAAAGAACATTCGTATCGAGAACGATCATTCATCAAACTCGAATCCATTCCATTGTCGGCAAATATGGCCGCGATCTCAGTTCCCAAACCGCGACCCGGAACGTCCTCTTCGAGCACGGCATTGCGCAAGATGTCGCGTACTTCTTCTTCCATGCTGTGACCATTGCGGCGCGCCCGACGCTGCAATCGGTCTTTGACCCCGTTTTCAATATTGCGAACCACAAACTGTGCCATTCTCATCCCTTCATTTTAATGCATGATATCACGATATCGAATAGAAATAGAGAATAAGACAAGACCCGCCCTCATCTAGATTCCCGCCCACGCCAGGCCGTCCGCTCCGCCGCCTGCCTCGATCAGGGTCGCGACTTTCCAATCAGAAGTTCGAATCGCCGCGACTTTGCGGCTGGCGTCGCAGGAGACGTACGCGAACTGGCCATCAGGTCGGATCACCACTTCCTGGGGAGCGGCGGGAACGTCAATCGTTTGGGCAACCTTCATGGCATGCAGATCCACAACTGCGACTTTGCTTGCGCTTGGCATGGCAACCACCAGCCAGCGACCGTCCGGCGTGGGTGCGGTGCCATAGCCTGGAGCTGGCAGCGAAATCCAGGTCTTGAATTTGTTGCTCG
>QHZR01000272.1 GCA_003224755.1 Acidobacteriota bacterium | reverse complement strand
GAAATGGCTCAAGGCTGGGGTGATGGAGGAAGGCAAGTGGTCGGAAGCGAAGGCAGGGAGTCCGCAAGGCTCGGTGATTTCACCATTCCTCGCGAATATCTACCTGCACTACACTTTCGATCTCTGGGTGAACGCTTGGCGCAAGAAGTACGCGCAAGGCGAGGTGGTGGTCATCCGTTTCGCGGATGACGCCATCGCGGGATTCCAGTATCCGACGGACGCAGATCACTTTCTGGAGAACTTGCGGGAGCGTCTGGGAAAGTTTGGGCTGGAGCTCCATCCTGACAAGACGCGCCGGATTGAGTTCGGTCGGTTTGCCGAACAAAACCGGGAACGAAGAGGGGAAGGTAAACCGGAAACGTTCGACTTTCTAGGCTTCACGCACATCAGCGGGAAGAACGGATTAGGGCGATTCATGGTGCGGCGCACCACGATCCGCAAGCGCATGCGAGCCAAGCTGCAACAGGTTAAGCAGCAACTCCGCGAGCGCATGCACGATCCCGTGCCCCAAACCGGACAATGGCTCAAGTCGGTCGTGCAGGGCTACTTCAACTACTATGCGGTACCGGGCAACCTCGCGAGTCTGGGGGTGTTTCGGGATCGGGTGCTGGCGCTCTGGTGGCGAACTATCCGTCGCCGAAGCCAGAAACGCCGGATCTCATGGACGCGCATCCTCGTTTTGGCTCAGCGCTGGTTTCCTCCACCGCAAGCGCTCCACCCCTTTCCTGACGCTCGCTTCGCCGCCAGTCATCCAAGATAAGAACCGGATGCGCTAATAAGCGCCCGTCCGGGTCTGTACGGGGGGCAACCAGAAATGGTTGTCCCTACCGTGATCGACAGTTAGTCGTCTTGACTGTTTGTTCTTAGCGGCAGCTCTGCCTGAATCACTGATTTGGACGACTCGTTCACCTCCGCGCGGTTCATCGTAACCTTCAGCTGCCGATGGACCACTTCGACGAGAAGATGATGCTACTCTGTGTTCCAGCCTTTCACCTCGACATACGGACTCGTACTTCCTAAATCGCTTGCGTGATAGCTGGCGGTGATTTCACGCTTCTCTCCCGGCAGTAGCGAAACGTAATTGTCCTGCCAGAGTACAGGCAGAATCTCCTCGCCGGCTTTGCCTTTGTTCACCTTAAGACGCACAAAGAACGCCAAGCTTTTCGTGGGATTCTCCAGGGTTATGTGCGTGATTTCGCTTTCGCCCTTCCTCTCGCTGCGTGCCGAAACGTTTAGTTTGACTTTCGGTAGCTGCGCCATCGCCGTGAAGTCGGCATAAGAAAGTGTTGGCGTGGTGTACCAGGTCGATTTTCCCCAATCTATGGTTTCGGGCTTGGTCGAGAGCCAATAGAAGTTTTCTCCAACCGTGTTCCCACTGGCGTCCGAGACTCGCAACGCGACAAAATATGTTGGGCTCAGGCCCGCGATTTCAGGCAACGTCGTCGCTTTTACGACACTGTCCGCAGTCACATCGATCGTGCTCTCATTGGAAAATTTCTCGGTCATGTCCAGGTTTAGAACTTTCGCGACCACCCGCAGTCCCTTGGCATCTTCGTATCGGCTATTTACGACGGAGATCGAATGATCGTCGTATCCGTAAACCGGATCAAGCGGCTGCAGCGCCGCCTTCGCGCCGAAATATCCTCCACCCGGCCGCAAATAGTAATCGTACAAATGCCAGATCATCGAGGGCCAACCATTGTTGAGCATCCATTGAATCACGCCACCAGACGTGTACTTGTTGCGGCTGTACGCTTCGAACATGGCGCGAATGCCTTCGTACGTCTGAAGTTGTGCTTTCGTCGTGTAATCTTCCAGATTATTTGCCGCACCGTAGCGGGCGTTGAGCGCGTCGGTAAAGACGTGAATGTCTTTGAATTCGCCGCCGCCGGCGTGAAAGTTCCACCAGTCATCAATCGGCCATCGATGTTCTTTCGGCAGCATTTTCTGTATGCTCTCGATTGGAGGCACCGCAGGGCCAGGACTCGTTTCAGTATTAAATCCGTAGCCGCCGCCGCATCCACCCGGATTGCAGTTTTGCGGGTGATTTGCACCTAGCGAATCCTGTTCCCAGTAAGAAGGGGCGACATATTCATAAGGCCCGCTCATTTTGACACCGCTATCGCCGCTGACGCTCGTCGGTTTCCCCGTGGCCGACGAAATCACCGGGTTCGGCCATAGGAGTTCTTTTTCTACCCGCAAATACGTTTGCTCGACGTCCGGCGGCGGAGGGTTATCACTGCCGTTCAACCAACCGAGCAAGCTGGGATGGCTGCGCAAGCGATAAATCTGATCGCGCAAGGATTGCTCAGCGATCTTGTAATCCTCCGGCTTCCAGTTTTGCCAATGCTCCCAGAAATCACAGCAGCACCAACCAGCGAGGACAAGAATTACGCGCTCGTCCGCGAGGTCAAAAAACTGTTTACTCTCAAGTTTTCCTTCCAGGCGAATCGTATTCAACCCCATGTCTTGAACGTATGCGAATTCGTCGTGAAGCCGCTGCGAGTTTTCGCGCAGCATCATGTCCGGTGCCCAGCCGCCGCCGCGAATCAGGATATTTTTTCCGTTGATGGAGAAAATGCGTTTGCCATTTTCGTTCAGTTTAGAGGTGATCTCTCGAATGCCGACTTTTGTCTCGGCGGTGTCGGAAGCTTTGCCTCCAATCTCGAAGCTCATCTTAAGTTGGTAGAGATCGGGTTTGCCCATCTGCGCAGGCCACCAAAGGCGGGGGTGATCGTCGTTGAGTTCCTGCACCTGAGCGGGATCGAAGGTCACATCTTTTTGTTCATTCGGTCCGATTTCTACGTCCTGCGAAAATTCCGCTTTGTCAATCTGCCCCTTGAGCACGCCTTTGAGGGCTTGACTCGAGCCGTTCTTCAGCAGGGTAGTCACCGTCAGATGAGCCCTGCCATCGGAATCCAACTTCGAAACAACAGTCGGATAGCGCACGGCGACAGGACCGCTGGTTCGAATTTCGACGTCGCGAAACAGGCCCATGTTCTTGTCGGGAGACGCGGGATACCAGTCGACGAAGGTAATCGCCAGGTCTTTTTCAGTGGGTGAGAACACCTCGACTGCGAGCACATTTGTTTTGCCGGCCAGAGCAGAGCCCGTGACGTTGAACTCATAAGTGCGCCAGGCTCCGGCAACGTCGTCGTAGCCCGCGATCTGTTTCCCGTTGAGAAAAATATTGGCGCGATAATTAATTCCCGCGAAATCCAGCCAGATGGTTTTGCCTCTGTAGCTTTCGGGAAGAACGAATGTCTTGCGATACCACCATGGCACCATGAACGGGCTGTCCTGGCGCATCGGCGAACCCGAAAAATTGCTCCCGATCGGATAATTCATTCCCGGAAAGCTGCGCAAATTCATTCCGAACATCGGGTCGGGATAGACTTTGTCTTTAACCAGCGCAGCGACGACGGTTGTGGGAACCGTGACCGCGTGCCATCCTGCAGGAGCGAATTGCGGCGTCGAGATGACTTCGCCTTTCTTATCCACCTTGCAGGAAGACTGCAGAGTCCAGCCATCGCGCAGGAGCAGAACGTCCCCAGGTGGCTGCCGTTGCACGCTCGCTTTCTTCTGAGCTGCGCTCGAAATGGTGAAGAATACCGAGAAGAGCAAAACTGCTGCGCAACGATTCATCATGTGGCCTTTAATCGTGAGTAATTTTCTACGCGCGAGTCGATTAAATCAATTTCAATGGTCGATAACAGGCGTTTGCACGTTTTGAGCGCTGGTCAATGAGCGTTATCGGGATTTATCATCAGGAATTCTGCGTCGGGGCTGTCTACTGTTGTGATCTGTCATCCTTTGAGTCCCATTTGCGACGAGAGTGGGGCAGGATTCCCATTCTCTTTCGACCCACCTTGCATCAGATCAACGATCATCGCAAACAGATGATTCCGGGTTTCAAGTCTCACTCCTGCACGAGTGATGTAGCGAATAACGATGTCGACGCCAGCTCCCGCCGGCCTCAGATTGACCGATGGCATAGCGCTAAACTGTGGCGAGCCCTCTTCATGCGTTACCCTCTTCCATTCCGCTTCCGCCATTTTCGCATCCACTTCCGTGGTTTTCACCGTGGCATCGTAAATCCCTTTGAGAAGAGGATGAATACTCGTGCCAGGAGGAACGCTTACCTTAATCTCATCCCACATCCACTGTCCTACTGTTGAGAAGTTGAAATACTTGCCGCGTATGGCGTAGCCGTTCAAAAACGAGACTCTTCTTCCGGTAGGATGGCCATGGGCAGTCCAGTTCCCCGTCTCCAACAGCCAGGTGCGGAACAGCCCGAGCTGTACCACCTCGCCTCCGACACCATCAATCTCAACCCAGTCCCGAACTCTCACTCCGTTTGGTCCCATCAAAACAAACCAGCCGCAGAATGCGAGGATGAAATCTTGAAAGACCACGGTTAGCCCTGCTGTCACGAGACCCAGAATCGTTGGCATCTGCCGTGGTACACCGAAAATGATCAGCAGGATGAGTAAGAGGCCGACCACTTGTGTTCCCAGATTCAAAACTGTCTTTAATGTCTGCTTCTGGCGAGGATCGTGAACGACCCTCTCCAACGCCAGTTGGAGGCCCCAGCCCCCGAGAATTACAAAAATAATGATCGCCGCAATTAAGGCCAGCGATTCTAATATCAGGTGAATTACGATCTTTTGCTGTAGCTCCACTTGCTCTCCCCATCGCCCATAGAGAGCCACAAGCAGCTGCTGCGCTCCCAAGCGGTCATGGAGGATGCTCAAGACGTTTTGCTTAGCACTTATCCGTTGCAGCCGCTCGATTCGCTCCGAAGTTGACTCTCCAGCGGGCTTAGCTTCGAAGCCAGCAGCTTCTGCCTTCAACCCTTCCTCATCGGTTGTGAGCGCCGCCACGTCCGCCTTAGCCAACTGCTGAGCCTGCGCAATCAATTCCTTCCTATTGCGCAGAGAGCGCCAGGTTAATAGTTGCTGGGCTACCGTCTTGTACTGTTCAGCTGAGGCAACAGCAGTCTGCCCGTCGTCCTTGGAGGCGTTATCCCTGTACCGCTTCATCGCGGCCTGACGTGCTGCTAGTTCCTGCTGAAGCGTCAGTCTCTGATCTCCACTTTCGCGAGCTAGGTCCTCCATCGAATCAGCCAGTTCGGCTTGGTCTAGGGCAAGTTGCGCCTTCGCAATGTCTAAGTCGGTGGTGTTGGGAAGGCCATTTGGAGGTTTCGTGCCCGTACCCGCGCCTGCACTGAGTGACGCGACCCTAGTCTCGTCCTTTTTGACAGTTTCCTGAAGCTCAATGACCCTTTGTTGCAATGCCAAAGCTTTGCCGCTCCGGTTTGGTTTTGCAAGGCTTGCCTGCCTCAGTGACTGCGAGAACGCCTGGTCGACTTCGTGATCCGCGAGACGCTCAGCGTCCCCGGCGAGTTTGCGCTCCTCCGCCGACTGTGCCAAGGCCGCCAGAGTCGCCGCCGTTTGCCAAGGCCGTTGATCGACAACTCCAGAAGGCACATAGGCCCCCGTCCAGCTCCCTCTCCTGGCTTGTAAGAACGGAAGATATGCCATCACCCCGCGAGTCATAAACGCACCTGCCAGGGTGACCATTAGCACACTCACCATGACCACGACAATCAACTTGTGGGACCGATTCATATTCACGCCCTGTGTTTAGATCTTCTGACTTTATCGCAACCGGTAACGACAAGTCCTAGTGTTGTATCAGAAGCGACCGCAGAGGAG
>QHZR01000215.1 GCA_003224755.1 Acidobacteriota bacterium | reverse complement strand
GCTGGGATGGAAGTCTGATTTGATGATCTGGGGCGGGCCTGCCCTCAGTCTCGCATGTATTTATTTTTTGCTCGCGCATTTCGGTTGGTTGTAAACTTGCGCGCAATGGGGAATCGAACATGAATCTAATAATCCTGCTGGCATTTTTGTTTGCCATCGCTGGCTTCTTCATCTATCTGGTCACCATTTACAACGGACTGGTCGCGATCAAGAATGACATTGATAAGGCCTGGGCCAACATTGATGTGCTGCTCAAGCAGCGGCACGATGAACTGACCAAGCTGCTCGACGTCACCAAGGGTTACATGGAGTTCGAGCGCGATACGCTGACCAAAATCACGCAGGCCCGCAGCCAGTACCAGCAGGCCGGCACGGTCGAACAGAAAGCGCAAGCGGACCAGAGCATGACCTCGGCGCTACGCGGATTTTTTGCCGTGGCGGAAAACTATCCCGATCTGAAGGCCAACAGCAACTTCCAGCAATTGCAGCAGCGCATCACGTCACTTGAAAATCAAATTGCCGACCGGCGCGAGTTCTACAACGACTCGGTCAACACCTTCAACATTCGTATCCAACAGGTGCCGGACACATTTGTGGCGGGGTTCATGAAGTTAACACCGCGTCCCATGCTGAAGGTCGACGAGGCCGACAAAGCGGACGTGCAAATGTCATTCGCGCAAGGAAAATGAAAACCGGATCTCTCCCCATTTAGGATTTGTTCTAGTAGTTCATTCCTGCCATGACAACAGTAAAGCCGCCGCATGCCACCAGTGCGAGCCTCCTACCAAGGGCTACTTCCGGGTTTCCAGCGCCGATCGCCCGCCGCTGCGCATCGGAATTCTTCTCGATAGTCCCAAACTTTCCGCCTTTTTTGCGCGCGCATCATTGAAGACATCCAGGAAAGCAGCTTTGCGCGAATCGAGCTGCTGGTCTCTAGAAAGAGGACGGCGCAGATCGCGCGGCCGCAGCCGAAATCTCGCTTAGGCGCAATCAAATACCGGCTGCTCACTCCGACTCTGCGGAAGCGCGCGCTCTATGATGCTTATCTTCGCTTCGACCAACGAATGAAGCCCGCAAATCTCCGTTGGACACTGTGGATTGCTCCTCCCTGCTCGCCGGTATCGAGAGCATCGAAGTCGAACCGATCGGGAAGAAATTCGTTCACCGGTTTCCGGCCGAGGCGCTTGAGAAAATTCGTTCCAAGGACCTGGATGTCATATTGCGGTTCGGATTCAACATCCTCTCCGGCGACATTCTCACCGCCGCGCGCTACGGTGTGTGGTCGTACCACCATGACGACAACGATTTCTATCGTGGAGGCCCGCCCCACTTTTGGGAGCTGGTGGAGAAATCTCCACTGTCCGGAGTCATTCTTCAGGTCCTGACCGAAGAACTCGATGGCGGCCTGGTGTTGTGCAAATCACTCTTCACTACTGAGCAGACAACCAGCGCTTCCGTAAATCGCTACACTCCTTATTGGGGTTCAACCGACATGGTTATTCGTAAGCTAAACGAACTCCATCGCTGTGGGTGGGACTACGTAAAGGCAAAATCTATTCCTAATTCGCCGTATCAGGGCAAGCGCAAGATCTATCGAACGCCGACAAATTCAGAGATGAAGGGCTGGCTCGGGCCCTTAATTCTGAAGAAAGCCGTCGAGTATCCGTTCCGCAAAAAGACCGTCCAGCATTGGAAGATCGCCGTTCGCACCGGTCACCAGCTGCTCTTTGAATTTCGGCTGATGTGGACGTCTCTGACTTTCGTTGGATTGAGTCTCCGAAAGACCACTTCTGGGCTGATCCGTTCGCGATCGAGCATCAAGGAAAGTGCTGGGCGTTTTTCGACGACTATCACTATCCAAAACGCCGCGCTGGAATTGCATGCGCCGAAATCTCGGCCGATGGCGCGCTGATCGGAGCGCAGAGTTGCCTCGCGACTGAGCACCATTATTCTTACCCGCACGTGTTTCGTTCCAGCGACGATCTCTTCATGGTTCCGGAGTCGATCAGTTGCAACTCGGTTGATCTTTATCACTGCCACGAGTTCCCAGCAAAATGGGTCCGCGAAGCGACGTTACTGGAAGGGCGTGTCGTAGATACAACCATCTGGCAGCACGAAGGCCTGTGGCTGGCTGATGACGACGCGGGCAGAACCCGATTCACGCGCCGGCTGTCTCTTCCTTTCTACTCCGAATCTTTGACCGGCGACTGGAAATTCCATCCTGCAAACCCGATTTCGACGGACATCCGGAACAATCGCGGCGCTGGTAACATATTTCCCTCTGGAGAGCGGCTGATTCGTCCGAGCCAGAGCTGCAGCCCGATTTACGGCTACTCGTTCTCGTTTAATGAAATAACCGAGCTTTCCAAAGAACATTACGCGGAGCAACGGTTGCGGACCATCACCCCCTGGAATGGATGGTGCGCGGTCCACACCTACAATCGGGCCGGCAAGGTTGAACTGATCGACGGTGCGGCCATGATGCCGCTGAAGAAGCTGTTGAATGCGGCCCGCTCACAGGCGCCCAGCGGTTAGAATGGCGCTAATGGCCGAAGTTGTTCAAATTGGGATTTTTGGTGACTACAATCCTGCCTCGCCAACCCTCCCCGCGATTGAGAAATCCATCCAGCACGCCGCAACTGCGCTAAACATTTCTGCCGAGGCAAAATGGGTTCCCACCGACTCGCTTATTGGACCCGATCTTGAGAACAAGCTTGAGGCATTCGATGGACTATGGGCCGCGCCGGCCAGTCCGTACAAAAGCTTCGACGGCATGCTGCGTGGAATTGAATTCGCCCGCCGTCGTGACTGGCCCTTCGTCGGTACTTGAGGGGGTTTTCAATACACTCTGGTAGAGTGTGCGCGAAACGTCGTGGGGATCAAGGATGCCGATTCGGCTGAAAATAATTCCGGGTCGAAGAACATTGTGATTACACCCGTCGCCTGCGCCATTCTGACTTCCGCGCCTGGCTCACCAAAGCTGAGCGGGACGGTCCCTGAAGTCCGCATCCGGCCAGGGTCTTACCTTCATTCCTTCTACAAAAAGGACCTGGTTGCCGAGGAGTTCTTCTGCAACTACGAGGTGAATCCAGAGTTTGAATGGGCAATTGCCGAGGCTGGATTTCCTGTCGTAGCGCGAGGAGCGCATGGAGAAGTTCGCGCCATCGAGTCGCCGAAGCATCGTTTCTTTATCGCGACCCTATTCCAGCCGCAGCTGTCATCGAAGCCGGATAAGCCTCATCCCATCATTGTTGAATTCCTGCGGGCAGCGGCAAAATGGAAGCTGCAAAAGCTCGAAGACAGTGTGCTGGAGTAGGAATCAATTCACCCAGAGACACGGAGGCACGGAGAATTAACCTCAAATTCCTAGACCGCTGATTTACGCGGATTCACGCCGATTAGCAAAGATTGAAAACAGGTCTTTTTCTTTGATCCGTGAAAATCCGTAGCCGAAGAGTTTCTCCGTGACTCCGTGTCTCCGTGTGAATGGGTTACGCCGGAATCAGCTCGAATGCCGGATAGCCCGCCGCAATCTGAGCGAATGCTTCCAAGCTCGCATCCGGAGAAACCGGAAAGAAACGCTGCACGGCTCCTTTATAGCTGCTCAAATACAGCTTGAGGATCTCGGGTTTTTCGGACTCGGCGAGCGGACGCAAGCGGAACTTGCGCCTCACTCCCCTTTTCAGCATGACTTCTCCGGAGGCTTCCGCATTCTTCACCCATTGCGTGCGGCCGCGCGGCGCAACCAGAAACTTCTTGCCATTCAATTCCACTAGGTTAACCGCAGTCGAATGGGTTTTCCCCGATTTTCTTCCCTTCACCTCGAGCAGATAGATGAAGGAAGGCGCAAGCCCGAGCCCTGCCATATATCCGAATATCCGGTTGAAAGCTTTTTCTGCAGTGGACGGGGCCTGATAATCGCGCGGCGGGGTCATGCGCCGTATTCTATCCTGCTGTGGCATTCTATTCGTGCTCCAGTGAGGAGCTCCCTATGGTAAAAGCACGCTGGCATCGCGCCACCGCAGTTCTGTTGGCTATAGTTTTTTCCGTTCGCGCCTGGACGGTAGCACCTTCCGTCCCACAGTTGCCGAATCCAGGTGCTGTCAGCATGTCGAGAGAAGACCAGCAAAAGCTTGGATTGCAGGCTGCCACGGAAGTTTACAAGCAGATGCCGGTTTTGCCGGATTCGAGTCCGCAAACTCAGTACATCCAGCAACTCGGCAGGAAACTGGTAAAACAGATTCCGCAACAGTACTCGTGGCCTTATGAGTTTCACGTCGTCCAGCAAAAGGAAATCAATGCATTCGCGCTTCCTGGCGGACCGATGTTCGTGAATGTTGGCACGATCAACGCGGCCCAGAATGAAGCACAGCTTGCCGGGGTGATGGCGCACGAAATGTCTCACGTGTACATGCAGCACACAGCCAAGAGCGTACACAGGCAGGAACTGGGCCAGTTGATAGGCGCACTGGGTGGCATTTTCGGGGACAGCGCCATCGGTGATGTTGCGCGCCTTGGCGCGGCCGGCACGGGCCTATTCTTGTTGAAGTATTCCCGCAAAGACGAAGCCCAAGCCGATGCCGTTGGCGCAGTCATCATGTATAAGGCTGGCTACAATCCCATGGAGCTGGCGAACTTTTTCGAAATACTTTCCAAGCAGGGCGGCAGCGGGCCGCAGTTTCTGAGTGACCACCCGAATCCCGGGAATCGTTCCGACGCCATCGGAAAAGAGATCCGGAGCTGGCCGCCCCAGAAATACGCATCGAGCAGTCAGGCGTTTCTCGATGCGAAAAAGCAAGCCAGCACCGTGAAATCCTATAGCGCACAGGAAATTTCTGACGGAGCCAAGCAGGGACTTTGGGCGAAGCAGAACATTGACAGTGGTGCAACACCTAAAAGCGCGCAGCCAGCAGTTGCGGAAGCTGCAAGTTCTGGCACGGTGGCGAATGTCACCTTCGACCAGGTCAAACCAAGTGGTCAGTTTACCGAGGTCCACCAGAATGGCATCAGCATTTCGTATCCCTCGAACTGGAGCACGGCGTCGGGGAAGAATTCACTCCAGATTGCTCCGAAGGCCGGCGTCAGCCAGAATGCGATTGCGTACGGCGTAATCGTCAGCGGCGCTGAAGATCCGAACGCAGGATCTCTCGATCAAGTTGCAGACGATTTGATCAAAAACCTAATACAGACGAATCCCGGGCTGCATCAGAACGGCGACCTGCGGCAGGTCTCGGTCAATGGGGCCTCCGCCAGATCGGCCGATCTGTTCGGCAACTCGCCTGTCCAGCAAAACGGAAAACTGCTGGCGGAGCACGATTGGCTGGTGTTGTTGCCTCGTCCCGGCAGCACCTACTTGTATTTAATTTTTATTGCGCCGGAAAATGACTTCGCGGCGCTCAAGCCGACCTATCAGAAGATGATCGACGGTCTCCGCGTCGAATAACGCCCCTGACGTTAGAAGCTGACCTTACAAGCGGCGCAGCATTGGTTCAATATTCGATTGGGGCATCTTATTACGGTGTGATTACTTCCGAATTCCAC
>QHZR01000214.1 GCA_003224755.1 Acidobacteriota bacterium | reverse complement strand
CTCGCCCGGATCTGCCAGCGCGCCGAAAACGAGTTCGTCGGAGCCCGGGTCGGCATCATGGACCAGTTGATCGCCTGCTATGGTCATGCTGGGAATGCGCTTAAGCTCGACTGCCGCTCCCTGGAGTACGACTTGTTGCCGGTGCCCGGCGACATTAGCCTCGTGATTTGCAATACCATGGTGAAGCACGAGCACGCGGGCGGCGAATACAACACGAGACGGGCTGAATGCGAAGAAGGTGTACAGTTGCTCTCCCGTTGGTTGCCAAACGTCCGCAGCTTGCGCGACGTCAGGCTCGCCGATCTGGAACGACACGCCAGCGGAATTCCCGAAGTCATTTATAAAAGATGCCGGCACGTGATCACCGAAAATGCCCGCGTGGCAGAAGCCGCGGATGCCTTGAAACGTGGCGACCTCACCACGTTCGGCAGGCTCATGGCTGAATCCCACCGCAGCTTGCAGAACGACTACCAGGTTAGCTGTTCCGAACTCGACCTCATGGTTGATCTGGCAAAAGCACAATGCGGCGTCTTCGGGACACGCATGACCGGAGGCGGCTTTGGAGGCTGCACGATCAGTCTTGTCGCATCTAATTCGGTCGAGGAGTTCGCGCAAAACGTTCGCGCTGAATATCAGCGTTTCACCGGCTTTTCGCCTCAGATATTCGCATCCGCCGCCGCCGAAGGAGCATGTGAAATTAAAGCATGAGCGAAAGCTGGTTGTGCGACCGAGATCCTGCCGAGAACGCCGGTGCTCTGTTTCGACGCAATTACATGCCCGGACAAAAGTCAGATATTCTCATCAGGCGCGATCAGCCTTGGTCTAGATCACAGAAATTATCTATTTCCCGATCCGCATGAGCTCATTGGATCTCAAGCAGCATCCGCATCGTCGCTTCAATCCGTTGACTAACGAATGGGTGCTGGTTTCTCCCGATCGTACGCAGCGGCCGTGGCTGGGAGAAGTCGATCAGTTGTCCGGTGGGGCGCCACCTGCTTACGATCCCACCTGCTACATGTGCCCAGGAAACCTACGAGCTGCCGGCATTCGCAATCCGAACTACCGCGACACCTTTGTGTTTGACAACGACTACCCAGCGTTAGTGCCGGATACTCCAGATTGCAGCGTGAATCGCAATGGGTTGATTGTGGCGGAGAGCGAAGCTGGCATCTGCCGGGTAGTTTGTTTTTCGCCTCGCCATGACTTGACGGTCTCGCGACTGTCCGCTGACGAGGTTGGTCGAGTGGTGGATATATGGTCGGAACAATATCGCGAATTGGGCGCGCTTCCCTTCATCAACCACGTTCAGATTTTTGAAAATCGCGGGGCCATGATGGGCGCCAGTAATCCCCATCCCCATTGTCAAGTCTGGGCCAATGCCCGCCTGCCAAATGAGCCTGCAAAAGAGCAATTAGCACAAGAGGAGTATCGTTCGGCACGCGATTCTTGCCTGCTTTGCGACTACCTGATGCTCGAGCGCGAATTAGCCCAGCGAATCGTTTGCGAGAACGACTTTTTTTCAGGCTTGGTTCCTTTTTGGGCCGTGTGGCCTTTCGAAATTTTAGTGCTTGCACGGCACCATCGAACTTGCATCAATGAGCTTGCTCGGGAAGAGCGCTGCGGATTGGCCGATATCCTCAAGCGCGTGACCACGCGTTACGATCATCTCTTCGAGGCCTCATTTCCCTACTCAATGGGTTTTCACCAGCAACCGACAGATGGCGGTGATCATCTCGAGTGGCACCTTCACGCTCATTTCTACCCGCCGCTGCTGCGTTCGGCAACGGTTCGTAAATTCATGGTTGGGTACGAAATGCTGGGCTCCCCGCAGCGTGACATCACACCTGAAACCGCAGCCGCCCGGTTGCGCGAGATGAGCGAACAGCGTTAATTAACGCAGAAAATCGGAGGGCAAGCCAATTAACTCAGCAAACGTATTCTCGGCATGCTAAGATGCTCTAGCTGGTTACCTATGGATATCCGGGAAATTGCGCGTCGCGCCAAAGTTTCCACCGCTACAGTGTCGCGAGCGATCAATCGCATTCCCACAGTTGATCCGCAACTCGCTAAGAGGGTCTGGCGAGTAGTCGACGAGCTTGGCTATTACCCTAACACGCAGGCGAGGGCGCTAGTCTCCGGAAGAAGCCGCATCTTCGGTTTAGT
>QHZR01000213.1 GCA_003224755.1 Acidobacteriota bacterium | reverse complement strand
ATGGTATCCGGCAAGCTGTACAACACTTGGCGGCTCTACGACATACGAAGATTGCGTTCGTTACTGGGCCGCTGCACCTCAGGTCGGCGCTGGCGAGGAGAGAAGCCTTCAAGGCATCCATGGAGGAAATCGGCCTCGACGTTGCGCCAGAGCAGATCGTAGTAGGAGATCACACGATGGAGGGCGGCATGCGAGCCCTTGATCTTATTACCGGCGCCCGGCGGCCAACCGCCGTGGTTTGCTCGAACGATATGACGGCCATCGGATTGATGCGCGAAGCCTACGACCAGGGGATCAACGTCCCACGCGATCTTTCAGTCGTCGGTTTCGACGATATACGCTTAGCCCAGTTTATGATTCCTCCATTGACGACAGTACAAATGTCGCAAACTGAGCTGGCACAGATCGCATTCAAAGCACTGATGAACGATGTGGGCGAGAATTGCCGGCTCAGGGCAAGAGCGAATACGAACTGAACACTCACCTCGTATTACGGCGCTCCACCGCTCTGGCCCCTGTTCACAATGGACGGATCAAGTCCCAAAGGTTGGGCGCGATGGCGAAGAAGGCTCAGAATTCTTACGAGTAAAGATGTCTGGGGCGAAAGCGTTTGCCTGACAATAGCCCCTCACGAATTAATTTCAAATAATACTTGACAAAGTGCGGCAATTAGGCCCAATATGATGCGGTTTTGTGAGTAAACGTATACTCAAATTTAGGAGTCGGTTTAAAAACCCCACGGAAAAACGCGCCAGCGTAAGCCGGCAACACTCGCGGAATCAGGTACCGCGACTTTTGGAGGACATCGTGAGACGAGCGAGATTCGTTGTAGTTGTCATCGGCTCGGTGTTTTTCTTTTCGGTCTGCGCGCTCAATCTCGGAGCTCAACAATTCTATGGGACCATCACCGGGACGGTTACCGATCCCAGCGGCGCCGTGGTCCCGAACGCAACCGTAAAGGTGACGAATGTAGATACGAACGTCACTTCCACTCTCAAAACGAACAGGGCGGGCGTGTACGTCGCCAGCAGCTTGATTGTCGGCACGTACCGGGTGGAAGCCGAAGCAGCGGGATTCAAAAAGGCGGTAGCCGATAGGATCACTCTGGAAGTGGGTGCCACTCCCAAAGTGGATCTGTCGCTAGCTGTGGGGCGAACCACCGAGGTTGTTGAGGTCACAGCAGCGAATGCTGCCATCTTGCAGACCGAGCAAACCGATCTGGGACAAACGATGGACACGAGCCGGCTGCAGGAACTGCCAACATTCAGCAATGCCGGCCGGCGGCCCTACAACTTCCTGACGCTGGCAGCAGGGGTTACGCAGCAGACCGGTTGCACAGGCGCCGGGACGGGCGGCGGTGGTCTCGGTTCTTGCGGAAATGATGGAAATGTACGCATCAGCGGTAGTCGGCCGCGCACCGACGACAACATTCTGGATGGCGCCTCCATTACGCCACCTGTGTTTGGCGGCCAAGACGTACAGCCCAGTGTCGATGCGATCCAGGAGTTTCGCATCGAGCAGAACAGCATGTCAGCGGAATACGGCAAAGCCGGTGGCCTGATCGTAATTCAGGTGAGCAAGTCGGGCACGAATCAGTTCCACGGATCGGCATACGAGTACAACCGTAACGAAAATTGGGACGCAAGAAATTACTTTGAGGACCCGAAGGTGCGAAAGAGCCCATATAACTACAACGAATTCGGCGGCACCATCGGTGGACCCATTATCAAGGGCAAACTTTTCTTCTTCACCGATTACGAGGGAATCCGTCAGCACGGCGATACCGTTGGACCTAACACCTTAGTCCCGAATTCTTTGTTCCGAAGCGGTGACCTCGGAACATTGTGCACTGATAACGGAGGCACGTTTGATGCCTCCGGTATATGCAGCGGAGGCAACGGCCAACAAATCCACGATCCCAACATGAACCCAATTCCGTTTAACAATGTCGCGAACGCAACTACTCCCGTCAGCCTGGTTTCTCAGGCTTTCCTGGCAATTTGGCCCAATGGCGGGTCAGCAATTGGAATTGGGACGAATTCGATGACCATTAATCCCCCCTTCAGCAACACAACCAACCGGTTCAATCCGCGCGTGGACCTGAATTTTTCACAGGCTGACCATCTGTTCACCGCATTTCATACAGATTACAGTTCCGGTTTTAACTATGACATCATTCTCGGGCCTGAGGGCAAGTCAATCTCGAGAGGATCCAATTATGCGGGAACGGCGGGCTGGACGCATACTTTTACTTCTACAACACTCAACGAGTTTCGTTTTGGCTGGGGCCACCACAAAGGTGACCGGATGCCCTTTGGCGTCGGCTCAGTTTCGCCGTCAGCGTTTGGGATCAGTGGCATTCCCAATTGTCTCTCCAGCGTTCCTGATACCAAGAGTGGCGCGGCCTGCGGCACGCCAGGCGTTGCCGTCAATGGCTACGCCGATTTTCTTAACTCGGGAATGCTGTACGAGCCCGCTACGACCTTGCATTTCAGCGACACGCTCAGCAAATCGGTCGGCAGACACAGCCTGAAAATGGGAGGTCAAGCCGATCATTATTCGATCGACAATTACCAGCCGAACGACGTGGTCGGAAACTTCCATTTCACCGGATCTGTGACCGGCAACCCCTTCTCGGACTTCCTGTTTGGAGTCATGAACAAGGGTAGTGTTCAAGTACAACCTAAATTCGTCTCCTCGCGCGCTTGGTCCTACTCCTTGTTTCTCCAAGACGATATCAAGTTGACCCCGAAACTGACACTGAACGCAGGCCTGAGGTGGCAATACGATCAGTCGTTCCGCGAACTCCACCATGGCGATGCCTTCTTCGATCCTTGCGCAACTCTGTATTCGGGGAGAGACCCGTCCTGTGTTCCCCATTGGGAACAGTTTGGTGTAGGTAACACTCCCGATACGACGCTTGATCCTTCCAAGCATCAATTTGAGCCTCGAATCGGATTGGCATGGAATCCGATCGGCGGGTTCGTGGTTCGTGCCGGTTACGGCATTATGCATCCTGGCTATGTGGGTCACGGCCGCGCCGGTGATGGTCAGCCCGGGCCTAATCTGCTGTTGGGATCTAGTCTTGGGAAAGGAACTCCGTGGGATAGCCCGCTGCCTGTGTCTGTACCCCCGTCGGACACGACGGCGCCCATACCGGTGAATTTCCTGGTTAGTTTCAGTTCCTGGGCGCCGCGCAAGCAGTATCCGACCTATACCCAGCTATGGAACCTAACCGTGCAAAAGCAATTCGGCAGGGACACGACTGCCCAGATTGGGTATGTGGGCAGCAAGGGAACGCACTTGCCTATCAACTATGCGTATAACATCTGCCAGCAAACTCCCGCTAGCACTGCGGCAGAAGGAAATCCGTTCGATTTCGTCGGCCCCACAAGTACTCCCTACTGGCTTCACCGCGGTTTACTGCTGTCTAACTGTTAACCCGGGATGGTGGGGGCTCTCCAGCTCTATTTATCATTCGATGCAAGCGCAGTTCGACCATCGCTTCTCTCACGGCTTCTCGCTGTTGGCGAACTTCACCTGGAGTAAGCTGATTGACGATTCATCGTCGGATTGGGGCGGCTTCTGGTCACTCGATGTGCTAGGCCAAGATTTTTACAACCGTAAAGCAGAGCGATCGGTAAGCGCAGGCGACGTACCAGAACGCTTCACGCTTGCGCCGATCGTGGAGCTGCCCTTTGGCCCGGGAAAGAAGTGGTTGAACAGCGGTGTTGCCAGTAATCTATTGGGCGGCTGGCGGGTGAGCACGATCTACACCATCAGCGCCGGAACTCCGTTTGGAATTACTGATAACTCTTATGGATTCTGTAACGGCGCTGGCGTGCTGGAGGATCGCCCCATGCTCATTGGCAATCCAGCTTCAATATCAGGATCTCGTCGTAGTCCGAATCTTTGGTTCAATAATCAGGCATTGGACTTTGCTGGAACGTGTCCTGCAGCTGGCTTGGTTAATTCCATGCAAAGCGGGGATTTCTGCTGTGATGTGACCAAAGCATTTGGCAATGCGCCGCGGTTCTTCGCCAATGTCCGCAACCCGGGTGTTGACAATCTTGACTTCTCTTTGCAGAAGGATTTCAAGATTCCTGCTGGAGAACAGACGAGGCTCACCTTCTCGGCAGATTTCTTTAACTTGCCGAATCATGCTCAATTCGCGGAACCAGCAGGTGATCCGACACTCGGTTACTTTCCCGCGGCGAATGGCAATCGCGCCGCTGGATTCGGCGCGATCAGCGGCACGTCCTTCTATGGCAACCGTGTCATCCAACTCGGATTGCACCTGTACTTCTGAGCTGGGTTAGTGCGGCTCGGTATTGGGAGCGGCTCGCCTCCAAATCGCTCCCCTCCCCCGCTGTGATATTGGCGATGAAAAACAGAACAAAAGGAGCTGCTTTGCGTGTTGTCTGCTGCATAGGGTTAGTGTGCGCGGTGAGTTGCGCCGCCATAGTGCAAGCAAGCGGCATCAGTGTTGAAACCAATCTCCGTGCGGCAGGACCGACATCCTGGTCTCCTCGACTGCTCGGAGGGCCGTTCGTTTCAGATCCAGTTTTTGTGTACAACAATTGGTCTTCCTACGATGAGCTCTCCGACAACGTGCCG
This sequence comes from Acidobacteriota bacterium, assembly GCA_003224755.1. Classification (GTDB taxonomy): domain Bacteria; phylum Acidobacteriota; class Terriglobia; order Terriglobales; family Acidobacteriaceae; genus Gp1-AA145. The sequence goes on along the minus strand of QHZR01000213.1, from coordinate 45 downwards.
CTGACGGAACAACTCGCCCTGAAAGAACTCGATGAGATCATCCGG
>QHZR01000212.1 GCA_003224755.1 Acidobacteriota bacterium | reverse complement strand
AAGCTCGTGCGTGAGGCATGCTTCGTATGCGGATTCCAGTAGTCCCGGCCCGAGCTTGCGGTGAATCTTGATTGCTGCTCTCACGTTGGGTCATGTAACGAGAATCATACCTGCGACTGAATCGTGCTCAACACAAAGGTTGACCCGCTGTTCCAAAACGGGAAAAGATTTTAACCGCAAAGATTGCAAAGAAGTGCCGCGAAGGTCGCAAAGAGAAGATTTATGGCGGAGGAGACTTTCTTCGCGCCCTTCGCGCAACCTTGGCGGCCTTTGCGGTTAAAAGCTTTAGGAACCGACCTCGAGTTCCTGCCCGATCTGTTCCCACTCTGTAACGTGCTGCTGCAACTCGGTCCGGTTTTGATCGAGTTCGTATGTAAGGCGGGTCGTCTCGTCGGCGCTTACAAAGTTCTGCAGGGAAGCCTCGCATTGAGCGATAGAAGTCTCGAGTTCCGAAATCTTTTCTTCTAATTCCTGAGCGCGGGCTTGCATTTGCTTGCGCTTGATGGGGTTCAGGCGCTTGGACGGCTTATCGCCATTCGATGACGCGGCTTGTTCGTCCGCCGGGCGGGTGGGGGCACCCGCCCCTACGTGGCCGTTGCCGGATTGAGACATCTGGGTTGAGGCTGAAACCTGCTCCTGCAGTTTCTCCGCACCGCGCTGTTTGCGCCACAAGAAGTCCTCGTAATTTCCCGGATAGACCTCCACGCGCCCACCGCCGATTTCGAAGACGCGGGTTGCCAGCTTATCTATGAAGTAGCGGTCGTGGGAGACGAAGACCACCGTGCCTGTGTATTTGCTTAACGCCTCGAGCAGAACGTCTTTGGCGCGCATATCGAGATGGTTTGTCGGTTCATCAAGGAGCAGAAAGTTCGCAGGATGCAGCAGCATCCGCAACAGCGCATATCGGTTGCGCTCACCGCCAGAAAGCACGCCGATGCGCTTGAATACTTCGTCTCCGGAGAAAAGGAAGCAGCCGAGCAGGTTGCGCAGATCGGTTTCTCGCGACGAGGGCGAGACCCGGCCGATGTCGTCAATCATGCGTGCGTCCTGGTCGAGTTCTTTGTATTGGTCTTGCGCGAAATAGTCGAACTGAACGTTGTGACCGAGCTGATATTCGCCTGCGGTCAATGGCTCGGTCCCGGCAAGTAATTTAATCAGAGTTGATTTTCCGGCGCCGTTCACGCCCACAAGGGCAATGCGGTCGCCCTTCTCGATCATGAAATTCACATCGCGAAAGACTTCATGTGTCGTTCCGGCTGGTGTGGCTCGGACATTCCTGTCCGAGCCACACGGTTTGTGGTACGACTTCGCCACGCCGACAAACTCCGCCACGATCCTGCCGCTTGGCTTCGGCTGCGGAAACGAGAAGTGGATCGTCTTCTCTTCTTCCGGCAGTTGGATGCGCTCGATCTTCTCCAACTCTTTGATGCGGCTCTGCACTTGCTTGGCCTTGGTGGCTTGATATCGAAAGCGATTAATAAAGACTTCTAATTGCTCGATGCGCTCGCGCTGGTTGCGGTAATTGGCCTCAAGCTGCTCCTGGCGCTGGGTCTTCTGCGACAAATATTTTTCGTAGTTCCCGCTGTAGGTCCAGATTTTCTTGTTCCAGATCTCAACAATTCGGTTGACGGTGATGTCGAGGAAGTAGCGATCGTGGGAAATCAGAACGAACGCGAAGGGATAATTCGATAGATATTCTTCCAGCCAGTTTCGCGATTCGAGATCGAGATGATTGGTTGGCTCGTCAAGCAGCAGGAGATTTGGTTTTTGAAGCAGCAGCTTGGCTAAGGCGATCCGCATCTGCCAGCCGCCGGAAAATTCCTCGGTTTGGCGATACCACTCCTCGGGACCAAAGCCCAAGCCGGCGAGGACCGTTCCAACTTGCGCTTCGATGGCGTAGCCGTCGTGCACGCGGAATTCGTGCTCAATGTGATGATAGCGATCAGCAATCTGCTCGTATTCAGCGGATGTGTGGTCAACCTCAGCCATACCCGAGGTCAGTTGCTCGAGTTCTTTTTCGATTGCTTGCAAACGGGAAAATACCGACATACATTCCGCAAAAACGGTCCGGCCAGAGAGAGCCAGGCCGTCCTGCGGCAGATATCCAATGTCGATTCCCTTAGCCACTGAGGCGCTGCCGTAGTCCAGGGATTCGAGTCCGGCGAGGATTTTCAGGAATGTAGTTTTGCCTGTGCCGTTCGCGCCAACCAGACCGACACGGTCTTGCGCGGTGATCAGGAGGTCCGCGCCTTCGAACAGAAGTTTGTTGCCGTAGCGTTTCCCGGCAGAGTTGAGCTGGATCATGAAAACCGTCTTTGGTCGTTGGCCAGAACCTTGATGCTTCCATCTTCTCATGCGTGCGGAGAGAGCTGTGTCCCACGCTGGAATTCGGCCATCCCTACGGGACTTGAATCATCTTTCACAGGATTCCCAGCGCTGAAACGCTGGGCTAAGCTCGTTCGCCCCTACCGGGCTGACCATCTGGCGAGCCCGGTCGGGCCGAACAAAATGGAGTAAGTCGTCAGGTGGGTACGCGCTTTAGCCCTATAGCGCGCGAACCTGGGATGCGACATGTTTTCCCGGAGCTGCGACTGCGACATAGAGCTGAAGCTCGCCGGATCGCAGATCGCGCTCAAAGCGGCCATAAATGGCCGCTCTTCCAAGGGAAATGAAAAAGGTTGCTGAGATGGTAGGGAATGCGAGGGCAAAAAAGTTTGAATGAAACCGGGCCCCTAAAGGGGTTGATCGAAAAGACGGTCAGTTGCGGCATCGCTAAAGCGATGCCCTCCCGACTTCGACAATCGGCCGAAATCGCTCGGCAGTCTTCTACAGCTTCACGGTTTTTCCGCTGCGGGCGGCTTCATAGATTCCCGCCATGAGAGTCAAATCGCGCAGACCTTCTTCGCCCGGAGTGAGCGGTTGCTTGTTCTGCATCACGCAATCGGACATGTGGTCCATCTCGGCGGCGAAGTGGTCCACTTCTGGGAGATCTTTTTGTTCGATGGTGTTGCCTCGCTCGATCCACATACGCAGGCCGCTGTACCAAGTGGCAGGATCCATGCAGAGGCGAGCTTCGGTGCCCATGACGCGAAAATGGCTTTGGTGGAAGTATCCGTAACTGGACGAACAATTCGCCAGGATCCCGCTGGGAAATCGCAACTGAAAATTGACGTGCTCTTCAACTTCCTTGAAGCGCGGATCGTCCGGCGTACTGTAGATCATCGCGTTCACTTCGGTGGGCTCCTCGCCGGTGAGATAACGCGTCGCGTTCAGGGCATAGATACCGATGTCCATGAGAGAACCGCCGCCAGCCAATTGTCTGTTCAGCCGCCACACAGTCGGGTCGCCCATTTTGAAGCCAGCGTCGGCCAGGATCATTTGCGTAGGGCCGATCTCGCCGGATTGCGCGATGCGAATTGCCTCGCGATTATAAGGCTCGTATCGGCAGCGGTAGGCGATCATGAGTTTGCGATTCGCTTTGCGGGCAGCATCAATCATCTGCTGACATTCCGCGGGCGTGTTCGCCATCGGCTTCTCGGAGAGCACATGCTTGCCTGCCTGGTGGCCGCGCACGGTGTATTCGGCGTGCATGCCATTAGGCAGCACGATATAGATAATGTCCACGTCGGGATTGTCTTTGATCGAGTCGTAATTCTGGTAGTTGTAAATGTTCTTCGGGCTGACGCCATAACGTAGCGCAAGTTTGCTGGCTTTGTCAGGATGGCCGCTCACGAGCGCGACGACTTTCGACTTCTCGCATTTCGCGAACGCGGGAAGGATCTGATTGATGGAAAGACTCCCGAGGCCGACAATGGCCCAGCCCAACTTCTTGCCGGGAGGATCGGGGACTCGGAGCTGCGCGGAAGCGGTCTTCAATAGGGCTTCGGCAGCGGTCGTCGCGAGCAGGCCTCGGCTGGCTTTGTTAATGAAGCTGCGGCGGGTGATATCGTTGGGGGAGTTAGTCATCGCATGCCTCCTGTCAGGACAGGCGAGCCGCCTGTCCCACGTGAGTCGTTGTTATTTTGAGCGCTGCTTGTGAATCTCGTCGAGCCGCTTCTTAAGATACTCCTGATATTCCTGCTGCAGCTTGGGGTCGCTGGGCGAACCGTAAATTTCGCTGGACTTATATTTTCCCTCGGCGAATTTCTTCTTGGTCCACTCGTCGTGGATGTGAGTTTCGTCGGCTTTATCGAGGACTTCCTGTACGAACTGCGGCGGAACGAAATATATGCCCTCACGATCTCCGACGACGAGGTCGCCCGGCATGACAGTCACGTTGCCGATTCGAATGGGAATATTGATTCCCGTCAACATGACATTGCCGATGGGCGTGGGATCAACCGAGCGGAAATACGCCGGCATGTCGATCTCGGAAATTCCATTGAGGTCACGCACGCTGCCGTCAACAACGAGGCCAGCGCCGTGAGTGGCCTGATTTACGTAGAAAAAAAGGTTGTCGCCAACGATGGTGCCGCCTACTTTTTTCCCAAAAAGATCGACAACCAGCACGTCGCCGGGTTGTAACATGTCGATTGCAGTCTGATTGAAGAGGCGTTTGCCGACAGCCTGCTTGGCTTTGACTTGCGCGACGTTGTCAACGTCTTCACGGAGCGGCATGAACTGCACCGTAAACGCTCGCCCGACCATGGGTTTGCCCGGATGCAATACCTGCAATCCGTCTGCGTACTGATTGTTGTAACCCTTCGCTTGCAGGACGGCCCACACTTCCTCGGATGAAAGGTCGCGCGCACGCTCCATGAGTGCGTCCGGGACTTTGGGTCTGCCATCGGGCAGACGATCAAAGGGATTTTGCGCAGTGTAATCAATCAACTCCTGCTTGGAAAAGCTCAGGAGTTGTGCCCAAGCGGATTGCGCGAACAATAAGACAGCACACGCGCAGCAAACTCCGGCAACATGTGAAGCAAAAGATCTGCGAGTCAACTTCAAGGGCAGCCTCCGAGTGAATCGCGCTCCCGAAATTCTCAAATCAAGAGATATTTGTCAATCTGCAAATCTCTTGTCTGCAAATCTGGTGTAGCGAGCTTACAATCCTTGTCTTGGCCGCGTCTTGCCGATGATGAATATTTTTCGTAATCGATTGCGCTGGATTTTGATCGGATGGATGTTCGTCATCAGCGCCGTGGCCTATCTGGACCGCGTTAACATTTCGATTGCCGGCGGTTTGATTGAAAAGGAATTCGGCTTCGACCACGTTCATTTGGGCTGGGCGCTCAGCGCCTTTCTATTCGGCTATGCGCTATTTCAAGCCCCAGGTGGCCGCCTGGCCGATCGCTTTGGACCACGGAGGGTTCTCACCGCGGGAACGATTTGGTGGGCGGTATTTACATCGCTAACAGCTGCCGTATCGTCGAAGCTCACAGGCGCGCTGTTCGTATTGATGGCGGTACGTTTTTTGTTGGGTGTTGGTGAGGCGGTGGTTTATCCGGCGGGGAATCGGTTGGTCGCGAGCTGGATTCCGTCGCAAGAACGGGGCATTGCTAATGGATTGATTTTTGCCGGCGTCGGCGCCGGCGCAGGCGTAACGCCTCCATTAATCACCTACATCTTGCTGCATTACGGCTGGCGATGGTCGTTCTGGACGAGCGCACTGATCGGGTTGGCCGCAGGCCTGGTTTGGTTGGCGATCGCACGCGACAGACCGGAACAACATCCACTGATGTTGCCGGAAGAGGCGGCGCACATTCGCAGGGGACTTCCTGCAACGCTGGACCAGCGGCCGCTGTCCTGGAGAAGCATATTCTTTAGCAACGACGTGGCCACCGTCACTTTGAGCTATTTCTGCTATGGATACGTAGCGTACATTTTCTTTTCCTGGTT
>QHZR01000010.1 GCA_003224755.1 Acidobacteriota bacterium | reverse complement strand
TGCCGCGCTCGATTCGATCCAGACCTTCACCGGCGATTTTCAGGCGACGGGAGTTGGCCCTTCCGGAATCCCCGGCCGGCGGTGGTTCTACACCATGGCCGGTAGCCGGCCCGAGCAAGGCGGCACAACGAACTTCAACGCCCCTATTGTCCCGGTCTCGCTCGATTTGCTGGACCACGATGGCTCCGTTCGGGTCGTGAACGGACAACGCCTTCACTATTCTGTACAACCCTTCATCGCACCGGTATTGAATTCTCCAGTCTTTCAAAACGCTGACTATTCGAGCAGTGATGCGCCTACACAGTTCGTTGACTCCGTGCAGCGGGCCGCGTTTTATAACGCCATGCAGCCCGGCTGGCACACACTGCTGAAGCCTTCAGTGAAGACGGAGCGGACCCTCTCGATTCCGCGCGGACATTATTTTTTTGCGCTTAATCATGATGGCACCTGCTGTGCCTTTGTGCTGGTGGACATCAATGTATTTTCGGATCGGCTGTTCCCTGCTTCGCCGATCGACTCGAATAGCCCAGTCGGCGCGGCGGAACACTCAGGCGACATCACAACTAGGGATATTTCAACGTTTCTTTTTCCGAATACCTATCTTTATTTCAACGGAAATCCCAATCAGTGCTGCGTTTTGGGATTTCACACCTATGATTTCGAGCCCGGCGATGCCAGCAACGGTTTCCGTGAAAAAAGATACGTGCTGAATTATTCAAGCTGGATCAGTCCGGGCCTATTCGTCCCCGGCTTTGAGGACGTGACCGCGCTCAGTCACGAGATCACCGAGAGCGTGAACGATCCGTTCGTGGGCAGCGACGGAGTTCACGGAATCACGCCGTGGTGGCTGTCACCAAATGGAAATTGTCAGGATGATCTGGAAGTCGGAGACGTGATCGAAGGCCTGCCAGATGCGACGATAGCGATCAAGGTCAACGGTAGAACTTACCATCCGCAGAATGAAGCCCTGCTGCCGTGGCTTGAATTTCAGTCGCCCTCCTCAGCGATTGGCGGGGCCTACAGTTATCCCAACATGAGCGTGTTAACATCGCTCTCTCCGCAGCAAGCAGTGAATTGCAAATAGCATCAACTGTGCTAGCCGAACTGACAACTGGCAACCGATCACTGACCACTGCTAGAACGAGAACCTCGCCTGCAGATCAACTCTGCGGTTTGCCGAGGCTGAAGCGAATGGTCCCCCACCCACACTGAGCGTTTGACCAAATAGGGACGAGCTGAGATTTCCCACCGGATTGCCTGGATTGAAAGTGTTGAACAAGTTCCGAGCAGAGACGCTGAAAGTCAAATTGTAACGGCGGTTGGTTGCTTGTCCGAAGGCGAACGGGTTCCCGCCCCCGCCACCCAGGCCGCGAGGTCCCAGGCCACCGCCCGGGGGAGCTCCTCCGCGCGGACCGCCGCCTGGGCCGCCCATCCCGCCGCCGCCAGCAACACCTTTTGTTTCGCGCCCGAAGCCGAAGGACTTACTCAACCGCAAATTGAACGTGGCGTTACCTGGTCCGGTGCAGTAATTGATGGGCGCCAGCGGCCCGGTTGGCGTAAGAGAGAAGTCATTGCGATTAGTGCAAACTATCTGCCCGTTTGCGCTCGCAAGCCAGGGCCGGTCGTTAAAAATCGAGTCGTTGTTATTGTCCTGCCCGGTGGTGATGTTGTACGGCGATCCGGAGTTGATGATGATGAACGGAAACAGCGAGAAGCCGTAGGGCACGGCAACGCTGCCGCCGATGAATGCACGATGGCGTACATCAAACGCGGCGCGACCGTAATCGGCCAGAGGATCAAATTGATTGCTAACGAAACTCGCCGTGCTGGTGCCACCGCTGGCAAAGAATCCTCCAGCGCTCCCACCTGAAGACACATTGCTATTTGCGTAACTCAACGTGTAGAAACCGAACAATGACAATCTCTTCCCCGTGTTCACGCGCGCGTTCACAATGAGCTGATTCTGACGAAAAATGCCGCCCGATTGATATTGATAAACGTTGTCGTTGCCTCCGAAGGGTCGGGTACCCCCGCTCAACCACGGCGCATTCACGTTGTCAATGTAGAACGCGTGCTCACCACGCGAGTTCAGATAAGTAACCGAAACCGTTGCCGCCTTCGTGACCTGTTGTTCGATACTCGCTGCGCTCTGAATTGTGTATGGCGAAGTCAGGTTCGGGATCACCTGATAAATAGTCGGGGAGCCGGTCGTAGTCAGGCTGCTGAATGCTGGCCAAGCGCTGGGATCAGTTGAGTAAAAAGTTGGATTCTGGAGCACCGCCTTTTGCTGAGTGGTTCCGTTGAGCAGCGAGGCTTGCTCGATCAAGTTGTACCCGAAGCGGTCATAGAAAATCCCAAAGCCGCCGCGAACAACCGTCTTCGGAGCGGTCTTGCCGTTGCTACTTAAGCCCCACGCTACGCCGAGGCGGGGTGCGAAGTCGGCGTGATCATGAATATTATTTTGCGATTCACAACGCAATCCATACGTGAGAGAGATATTCGGCTTTAGACGCCATTCATCTTCTGCATAGAGGCCAGCGTCAAACCATCCAACGCTAACGCTGCTCGAACCGACGGTGAGCATGAACTGCGACGGGCAGTTTTTGTCGCTGTAGTTTGGAGCTGGCTGGCACAAGCCCTGCGAAGCATTCTGGTAAGCCTCGATCGCGCTCAATGGATCCTTGGGGCTCACGGATGAAAAAATGAATTCACCATTGAAATTCGCGTTTGTAAACTCGCTCGACGTAATTCCGCGCAATCTTCCGCCAAATTTAATCAAATGTTTGCCGGCGGTGAGGGAAGTGTAGTTTTGCAATTCGTAATTATCTTGCGTTGTGCGCACAAGGCCTTCAGAATTCTGTCCTAACGTGAACGACTGCTGCACATCAATGGTCGGTCCGCTCCCAAGCGGTAGTTGGTGATTTGTTTCGCGTTGAAACTGAAACCGAGTTTCATTGACCATCCGAGGGCTCAGAATCTGCGTGTCGCTAATTTGAAAGCTGTGCTCGGTCTCATTCAGGTTGTAAGCGACTGATGGCAGCGAGAACGTGCCAAGGCCCGAATTATCTTCGCTGTCATGCGTGATCTGGTATCGCGCAGTGAGCGAGTTGTTGGGCGTGAGTTGCACATCAACTCTCGGATTAAAGTTTGTGCGCGTGCGCGGGTTCGAAATGGACTCGGTTATGCGCGGGATCACTGAACTCGAGGTCAGTGGATTGGGAAGCTGCGCCGGATCGATTGCCGAAATCGCCGAAAAATCATTCATGTTCCGGCGCGATGCGTCGATAAAGAAGGAAGCCTTCTTGTTGATCGGCCCGCCGAAGTTGCCATCGAAGATGTCCGAGTTGTAGCTTGGCTTGACAGGAACGTAGGGGTTCCTGGAGTTCAAAACCGAATTGCTGTCATTGAAGAAAAATTGGCCGTGAACTTTGTCTGTTCCCGGCTTGGTGAAAATTTCGATCCTGCCGTAGCCTAGCTTGTCGTACTGCGCTGAAAACGGATTCTGATTGACGCGAATTTCGCGTATTGAGGACTTTGGCGGAAGTTGGCCGCCAGTGAACCCGTCGATATAAATTTGCCCGCCGTTCGGGCCGGCAGCCGGTCCCGCGAGCGCCTGCAACTCAGACTGTAATTCATCAGGATCGTCGGATAAAGCTTCGAGGTCTTTGCCCTTGATAATGAGCGAACCGGCGCTCGAAGAAGAACTCACATCAAGGTTGTTGCCTTGTGCTTCTACCTCAACCTTCTCCTCTTGCGTTTGAATTTCAAGAGCAACATCCAGCGTTTGTGGCTTGTCCACTGCGACAGCGACCGACTCCTTGCGAAACGGCGCGAAGCCTTTCGCGCTTACCGTGATCGAGTAAGTTCCCGGGGCGACCCCTTTGATCTCAAACGCACCACCACCGTCCGTTGTTGCCGTCGCATTCTTGCCGTTCGATGGAGTAGCCGTGACCGTGGCTTGCGGAATGACGGCGCCAGTCTGATCGGTGACCTTGCCACGCAGAGTCGTTGTCTGCGACTGAGCGAATACCCCACAAGTCAAAAGCAGAAACAAAATTTTCGATAACGTTCTCATTTGAACTTTGGGCTATTGTCCGCCCAGATCTCCACCACCTGCATTGGTTCCCAGATTCCATGGCGAAAGCAGCGTGGAAGCACTGGTGCCGGCAGGAGCTGCGGTCAGAATTGGTTCGACGCCGGCAAGAACTGTGATCGCAGTCGGGCCATTGTTCGCAGTTCCTTCGGTCGCGACCAGCATTACGGCGTCGCCTTTATTCAGATCGGCAATTTTGATCTCTGGCATGCGGCTCAGCATTTGCTGAAAGTCAGGAGGTCCGCCGTTTGCGTTTCGCCAGCCTCCACCACCCGGCGCTCCGCCCTGTCCGCCGCCACTTCCGCGATTCCAACCGCCCTGCCCGTCGCCGTTCCAGTTCCCGGATCCGGATGCTGGAGGTCCACTGGCACGTTGCGAACCTGCTTGCGAACCGGGCCCAGCTGCAGCTCCCGTAGCGCCGCCTTTCAGGCGAAAGGCAATCATCTGCGCTGCCATGGTTGGAAGCTTATGCAGCTGGGATTCCGGCCCGACTTTTACCACGACCGCTTTCTTCGTGCTCAGATCCATGATGGTGAAGCTGTTAGTTGCTGCGTCTGTCGAAACCACCGTGCCCGCTACATCACGGAATGAGCCGGAGACGATTGCTTGCGCTGTGAATTCCGTAGCATCGGCGTTCTTGGTGCCGCGCGCGCGGAGCTGATCACCGGCCTTGATCTCATCGAGAGCGCTGGGCTTCGCGTCATCGAACTTGACTGAATCTGGCGCATAGCGGCGAATGCTGGTGTCTTTGGAGACGTGCACCATGACCGGCTTTCCGCCCGCAAGTATTGAGTTCTTTAGCGTGATCGTATTGCCAGCGACATCGACCGAACTGACGATGCCACCCACTCCCTTGCGCCATTCGTCACGTTCTTGTTGCTGCTTCTGGGCAATGTCGGTCTTGGCCATCACGATAATGCTGGAAGCCATGATCGTGCCGTTGTCGCCTGTTTGCCCTTTGGCGAATACGCGGTCACCGACTTGAATGTCCTGGGTAGAAATCGGAGTTGCAGCCTTCAAATCAGTTTGCCCTGGCAAAGTGCGAAGAATGCGGGCAGAATCAGCGATCGTGACCGTTGTATCGGTACCTGCGTCCAGAGACAAAATAAGCGTATTCCCGCTGGTTGACTTCACAGTTCCAGCTACTTTGGCGGCAGGAGCCTGCGCAAAACCACAGGAACTGAGCATCAAAAACAACACGGCCACAGCGATCGAATCGCGGACGATTAGGGGAAATGTTCCTGGTTTGTTGGTTGCCCGTCGCATAAACTCTGCTGAACAATTGAATCATGCGCGCAGAACCTGCGGGCGTAAAGAATTGTCAAACGGGGGTAAAAGTAGCTCGTCCGCGAGCACTACCGTCGCGTGCTGCGGGTGGTAATCAGCGTCTTCATCTTTCCATCGGTAGTTTCCACGGCAGCGATTAGGGCATGAGAGTTGGCAGTTATATCCACAAATGAATCGCGCATTTTCTTCGGCTTACCGTTTATGTTTTCCGTGTAATCGTTGACGAACACGTCCCCCTCCCAGTGGGCAGTACCGCGGCTTTCGCACCCCGAGCTCCAGTCCTTGATGCAAACAAAGAAACCGTAGAGCTTTCTGGCCTTGTCCCACCAGATCACGATGAAATGATCCAGTTTGCCTGCAGAGCCGTCAGAACTGCCATGGCAAATCAAGGTCGTTCCACCCGTGCTCAATTCACAGTGAGAGGCTCCCCGCCGCTCGGCCCCATGAGGCCAGCCCTGACCCGGCTCCATGGTTTCAACGTTGTTCCAGTCGCCCACGAGTGCCTGGGCTATCTTTGCCATTTGCGGAATCGGAACGATATTGGAAGTTGAATCAATGGCCTGCGCGAACAGCAAGCAGGACGATAAGACTGCGGGAATGAGGCATAGAATCCGGGGGACGGGCATCAACTTGATCCGATGGCCGTAACTTTGCACACAGCCGCAATGCTAAATAGACGACCGCCATCCGAGTTCGTTAGCTGCTGGCCACAGTCTTCGGCACTTCCATATCAAGCAATGTTTGCTTGCGTTCCAGGCCCCAACGATAACCACCCAGGTCTCCATTGGAGCGGAGAACGCGATGACACGGGATTGCAATCGCAACCGGATTTGTGGCACAAGCGTGCGCCACTGCACGAACTGCAGTCGGCTGCTTGATTGCCTTAGCAACTTGGGAGTATGAGCGGGTCTCGCCGAACCCAATGGATTGGAGATAAGACCACACACGCCGTTGAAAAGCAGTCGCTTGAATGTCTAAGGGTAGGGCAGTTGCCGTTTCCAGGCCGCGCATGTGCTGCATCAACCTCGCTGTGAGGCTGGCCAGGCCCTCATCATCGCGGCGTCGCGCGGCAAACGGGAATTCCTGCTTTAATCCTTGTTCGAGCTCTTCATCGGAGTCCGCGAACTGAATGCTGCAAATGCCTTTGTCGGTGGCCGCAATTAGAATTCGTCCGAGGGGAGAATCTGCACAGGCGTAGCGAATCGGCGCAGCAATGGCTCCCCGTCGGTACTTTGCCGGATCCATCCCCAGTTCCGAAGCCGTTTGCGAATAGAGACGGCTGGTAGAGCTATATCCGGCTTCGTGCATGGCGCGCGTTACCGAATGCCCAGCCTTCAGGTTCTGGCGAAAGCCCCGCATACGACACGAATTCGCGTACTCCTTGGGCGTAATCCCGAGTACAGCCTTGAACGTGCGCTGCAGATGAAACGGGCTCTGGTGAAATTCTTTGCCGAGTTGCGACAGAGTAATTGGCTCATCCAAGCGTTGTTCAATGTAGCGGCAAATAGATTTGATCATCTCTTGTTTTGGGTTTCCGTTAGATGCCTTGGGCCGGCAGCGTAAGCATGCGCGGAAGCCAGCCGACTCTGCTTCTGTTGGCAGCCGATAGAAAGTCACATTCTCGCGCCGCGGCCGCTTCGAAGGGCAGGAAGGCCGGCAGTACACGCCGGTCGAACTCACGGCGAAGACGAATTTGCCGTCACTTGCGCCGTCACGCGCCAGCACGGACTGCCAGCGAGCGTCTTCTGTAAGAGGTGTCATTTCAAGTTGTCCCAAAATTCGCTGTTTCAAAGCTCAGTATCGCACTGTTCATGACTCGAAATTACGACCATGCGCAAGATCAGGCTATCCGGATCTTGCGCTCAAACCATTTTTTTTGCACTATGCTCATTCCGACTATGTCTGCCAAGTCCGAGATAGTTGCGGCCAGGGTCTCACACGACATTCAATTGGATTCCAAACACTCGGCTGCGGAATGGGAACTGGCTACTCCCATTCGCTTCTCTGCGGATTGGCAAGGCAAGAATCCTGATCCGACGCTCGAAACTGAAGTCCGCGTTCTGTGGTCGCCTGCCACGCTGTACCTGAGATTCGTATGCCGCTATCGCGACCTTTTCGTTTTTGAAGATTCCGATCCCAACGGCCGCCGCGACCATCTCTGGGACCGCGATGTGGCAGAAGCGTTCCTGCAGCCGGAGCCCTCGTCCGAACGCCGCTACAAAGAATTTGAAGTTGCTCCCAATGGAATGTGGATTGACTTGGACATTTCACCTTCTGGGCTTGCCGATCTCATGAGCGGAATGACCCGATCAGTCCATATTGATGAACAGCAGCGCCATTGGGTCGCGGAGCTCTCAATTCCGATTAGGTCTTTAACAGCAAGATTCGATTCCGCAAAGCCGTGGCGCGCCAATTTTTATCGAGTGGAAGGCCGCTCTGAGCCGAGGCAGTACCTGGCCTGGCAACCTACCTTCACCCCGCAGCCGAACTTCCACGTGCCGGAAGGCTTCGGAACACTACAGTTCGCCTAAGCAGTCGAACGCTGCTGAAGATAGTCGGATAGAGTTTGCTGCCAGCTTCGCATGCTGATTCCATAGGCGGTCAGACTCGACGGAGAAAGCACAGAATATTTCGGTCTCTCCGCGGGACGAACGAATCGCTCGCTCGTGGTCGGCCGGACTTGGGTCTTCGAGAGTGCTTGCCGGAGAATCTCGGATGCAAATTCATCCCAGCTACACTCTCCGCTATTGGTGCAGTGGAGGATTCCCCGAGCACTGGACCGACAGAGTTTGATAATCGCATCGGCCAAGTCGAACGTGTAAGTCGGACAGCCGCGCTGATCGTTCACCACTTCAATTTCAGAGCGGCTCGCAGCCAGCTTCAGGATTGTGTCCGGAAAGCATTTCCCTCCCGGCCCAAACAGCCATGAGGTGCGCACGATGCAGCAGTCCGGCAGGATGCCAACTATCCCAACTTCGGCATCCGCCTTGCTCTTGCCATATGTGTTGATGGGCTTGCGCAGATCATTCGTTTCATATGGCGAAGCTTTCCTACCATCGAAAACATAATCTGTGCTGACAAAAAGCATGCGAGCGCCGGCCTCTGCGGCGGCATTGGCCACGTTGATTGCACCTTGAGTGTTTACAGATGCTGCCAGTGTAGGATTGATTTCGCAGCCGTCAACATCGGTATAGGCTGCAGCCAGCACGATCCAGTCAGGTTGGGCTTGCTTGACTGCGCTCCGGACTTGCTCAGGCGCGCGAATATCGGTGTCCGCACTGCCCAGTCCGATGACCTCATCTCCGCTCCACCACTGCGTGAGAGCTTTCCCTAGCATTCCGGTGGCGCCGAAGATCAGTACCTGCATAGTTCCAATTATGTCGTACTTACGAGCTCAGAGAAGGATATTGCGCTCTCCGCGTCCACTGCGGTAAGAGACTCCGTGAGTGACACCGGCCAGCCGGATGTTGAGGCGCACGCGGAATCATGCCCGCCCCGGCGAGGAAAGCTTCGATTGCCCGATCCACAACGACAGGAACAGGTCGGGTTACTACCCGAGTTGACGGCTCTCTCCTCCGCGGATCTCAGGCGACGTCGAAGCGATCGTGATTCATCACTTTGTTCCATGCCGCTGCGAAATCTTTCACAAACTTCTCCTTAGAATCCGAGCACGCATAGACTTCCGCAACGGCACGGAGCTGAGAATGTGAACCGAAGATCAGGTCGACACGGGTGCCGGTCCACTTGACTTCGTTCGTCTTCCGGTCGCGACCTTCGTATACGGGTCCAGAGCCATTGGAGCTCGTAGACGGCTGCCATTGCGTGTTCATGTCAAGCAGGTTGACGAAGAAGTCGTTCGTCAGCGTCTCTGGCCTCTTGGTGAAGACGCCGAGCGTGGACTTCCCGGTATTTGCGCCCAGGACTCGCAAGCCACCGACGAGAACCGTCATCTCAGGCGCAGTCAGGTTCAGCAATTGTGCCTTATCGATCAGCAGTTCTTCAGGCGACAGGCGCTGCTCGCCGCGGACATAGTTGCGGAACCCATCAGCGGCCGGTTCGAGCGGTTCGAACGATTCGACATCAGTTTGTTCTTGCAATGCATCCATGCGCCCCGGTTTGAAGGGGACTTTCACGTCGTGCCCGCCGTCCTTCGCGGCTTTCTCGATCGCCGCACCGCCGCCAAGAACGATCAGGTCAGCCAACGAGACCTTCTTGCCCTTATTGCCGTTGGACTGTGAAGCGTTGAACTCTCTTTGGATTGCTTCGAGCTTTTGCAGTACCTTCGCCAGCTCGGTAGGCTGGTTCACTTCCCAGTTTTTTTGCGGCGCGAGGCGAATGCGCGCGCCGTTCGCTCCACCGCGCTTATCAGAGCCGCGAAATGTTGACGCAGACGCCCAAGCCGTCGAAACCAGTTGAGAAACGGACAGCCCGGACGCGAGGATTTTCGCCTTCAGCGCCGTAATGTCCTGCTCGTTGATCAGCGGATGATTCACCGCGGGAATCGGGTCTTGCCACGACAGCTGCTCCTTCGGAACTAGCGGGCCGAGATAACGCACGATCGGGCCCATGTCGCGATGCGTCAGCTTGAACCACGCCCTGGCGAACGCGTCTGCGAGCTGGTCGGGATGCTCGTAGAAGCGCCTTGAGATTTTTTCGTAAGCAGGATCGAACCGCAAGGCGAGGTCAGTGGTCAGCATGGATGGCGCACGACGCTTTGACGGATCGTGGGCGTCCGGCACCGTACCGCTGCCGGCGCCATTCTTCGGTGTCCACTGATGCGCGCCGGCCGGGCTCTTGGTCAGTTCCCATTCATAGCTGAACAGGTTCGTGAAGAAGTTGTTGCTCCACTTGGTCGGCGTCTGGGTCCAAATGACTTCCAGGCCGCTGCCGATCGCGTCACCGCCTATACCCGTACCGTGTTTACTCTTCCAGCCGAGACCCTGCTCCTCTATGGTGGCGGCCTCCGGTTCCGCTCCCACCAGTTTCGCATCGCCAGCGCCGTGGGTTTTGCCGAAGGTGTGACCGCCGGCGATCAGCGCGACCGTCTCTTCGTCATTCATTGCCATGCGACGGAACGTCTCACGGATGTCGCGTGCCGCAGCGACTGGATCCGGCTTGCCGTTCGGCCCTTCCGGATTGACATAAATCAGACCCATTTGCACCGCACCGAGCGGACTCTGCAGATCACGCTCGCCGCTGTAACGCTCGTCCGCCAGCCACTTACCTTCAGGTCCCCAGTAAATGTCCTCTTCAGGCTCCCACACGTCCTCACGCCCGCCGCCGAAACCGAAGGTCTTGAAACCCATCGACTCCAGAGCGACATTACCGGCGAGAATCATGAGGTCGGCCCAGGAAATTTTCTGCCCATATTTCTGCTTGATCGGCCACAGCAGCCGGCGCGCTTTGTCGAGGTTCACGTTGTCCGGCCAGCTATTGAGCGGGGCGAAACGTTGCGTCCCGGAGCCTGCCCCGCCACGGCCATCGCCGATGCGGTAGGTGCCTGCGCTGTGCCACGCCATGCGAATGAATAGCGGCCCGTAGTGGCCAAAGTCCGCCGGCCACCACTCCTGCGTGTCCGTCATCACGGCGTGAAGATCCTTGACCACAGCGTTCAGGTCGAGGCTCTTGAATTCTTCTGCGTAATTGAACTCCTTGCCCATCGGATTGGACAGAGCAGAGTTTTGATGAAGAACATGAAGGTTCAGCTGGTTCGGCCACCAGTCGCGGTTCGTGTGGGCACGGGTTCCGTGCGCTACCGGACACTTGGATTCGGTGGGATTGGTTAATTCCTGAATTTGGGGAGCAGCAGCCCCCGCGGCGGCAAGTTTATTGTCCATTTGCACCCTCCTTGGTGTCCATTCGTATTCGCGGAGTCACCGGCCGCGCATTCTGCCGGCGGCCATTAGTCCGTTCGATTGAAATTAGATTTACTTCGAAACTTCCTTGGCAGCACAGGCTGCGCAAATTCCTAAAACATCTACGGCAATGCGCGTCACCCGGAATCCCCGAGGTTGCGTCTTCAAACGCAATAGGCCCAAGTTTTTCGCGTGCAGATCAGTGATAGACCTACAGCGGACGCACACTAAGTGATGATGTTCATGGTTATTCGGTTCTACGCGTAGCGAACCATGATGCATGCTGACCTCGCGGAGCATTCCGCTCGCCAAAAATGTGCGCACGTTGTTGTACACGGTTGCTAGCGAGATGGAAGGAATCTTCTTCTTTACCTTTTCGTAAATCAACTCAGGGCTAGGATGTCCGTGCAGCGAGGCGACGGTCGCATAGATCACCCGTCTCTGGTGCGTCGCCGCGAGACCGTGGCTCCGGCATAGAGCAACGAATTCGTCCTCACGAACCATTTATAAAAGTTATTATCTGATATTTTGTATCATTATGTAAAGCTGAGTGTCTGCTACTTTTCCCGTGCAGCAACAGCAGCGTACATTTAGAAAAGTGTAAAATGAAGGTTCCTGCTTATCTTACTTTCCTGAGGTTTGGTCATGGCAACTCTTGAAGCTCCAGCCCCTCCGCGCACGCGTGCTCACGAAGCTCAGTTTCGAAACGAGCCGTCCGTAGATTTCTCCAGGTCTGATTCCGCGCGAGAAATGCGCGCCGCGTTAGACCGCGTTCGTGGGCAACTTGGACGTGAATACGATCTCGTAATTGGCGGACACCGAATCCGCACGGCTGACAAGATTCGGTCTGTAAATCCCGCTCGACCGTCGCAGATCGTCGGAATTCATCAGAAGGCAGGCAAAGAACACGTAGAGCCCGCCATGCAGGCGGCGCTCACGGCATTCGAAAGCTGGAGCAGGATGCCTCTCGAGAAGCGGGTTGAGTTGCTTTTTCGCGCGGCCGAATTGCTGCGCGAGCGCAAATTTGAATTGATGGCCTGGCTGGTGTATGAGGTGAGTAAGAACTGGGCCGAAGCGGACGCGGATATTGCCGAGACCATCGATTTTTGTGAGCTGTACGCTCGCGAGGCGCTCCGACTGGAGAATGTGGATGCTCTGGTGCAACTGCCCGGCGAGCACGATCAGCTCTTCTACATTCCTCTCGGCGTGGGTGCAGTGATTCCGCCGTGGAATTTTCCATGCGCGATCATGGCTGGAATGACGCTGGCTTCCATCGTCTGCGGCAACACTGTAATTCTGAAGCCTTCGAGTGATTCTCCGACAATCGCCGGAAAGTTTGTTGAGATTCTGGAAGAAGCCGGCATGCCGGAGGGCGTGGTGAACTTCTGCCCTGGCTCCGGGGCGAGTTTTGGCGATGCGATCGTCGCTCATCCCAAGACGCGATATATCGCCTTCACTGGATCGCGCGAAGTTGGCTTACACATCAACAAGGTTGCCGCAGACCGTGTTCCCGGCCAGATATGGATTAAGCGCACAATTCTCGAAATGGGCGGCAAAGACGCCATCGTCGTTGACGCGGACGCCGATCTTGACTCCGTGGTCGAGGGAGTCGCTACTGCGGCGTTCGGTTTTCAGGGACAGAAGTGCTCAGCCTGCTCGCGGGCAATCATTGATGAACGCATTTCTGACAAGTTTCTCGAACGGCTGAAGGACCGCGTGGAGCGCATCAGCATTGGCGATCCCGCCACCAATACCAATATGGGCGCGGTTATCAACGAAAGCTCGATGAAATCGATCCTCAACTACATCGAGATTGGGAAACGGGAAGGTCGCCTCATTACCGGCGGCGAGCGCGCAACTAAAGCCGGCGAAGGGTTCTTCATCCAGCCAACTGTGATCGCCGACATTCAGCCGAAGTCGAAGCTGGAGCAGGAGGAGATTTTCGGCCCGGTGCTGGCGGTCATCAAGTCGCGGAACTTCGAGCACGGGCTCGAAATCGCCAATGATACTGAGTTCGGCCTCACCGGCGCGGTTTATACCGGCTCGCGCGAGAAGATCGAAATTGCCAAACGCGAATTCCACGTCGGCAATCTCTACATCAATCGCAAATGCACGGGCGCCATCGTGGGGGCGCATCCTTTTGGCGGATTCAATATGTCGGGAACCGATTCGAAGGCAGGCGGACCGGACTATTTGAATCTATTCACGCAGGCGAAGTCCGTGGGAGAGAAAATTATTTAGCATATCCCGACTCACGTGGGACAGGCGAGCCCCCTGTCCCACGTCCTGAGAGTCACCCCAGCACTAGCTTCGCGATCGTCTGCAGCTGCATGTTCGACGTGCCTTCGTAGATCTTGCCGATCTTAGAATCGCGCCAATATTTCTCGACGGGATAATCTTTCGTAAATCCGTACCCACCATAGATTTCAATCGCCAGCGACGTCACCCGCTCGGCCACCTGCGACGCAAACAGCTTCGTCATAGCAGCTTCTTTTACGAACGGAATTCCGGCATCTTTCATGCGCGCAGCGTTATAGACCATCAACCTTGCAGCTTCGATTTCTGTCGCCATTTGAGCAAGCTGAAACTGAATTCCCTGATACTCCGCGATGGCTTTGCCGAACTGCTTTCGTTCCTGCGCGTATTTGGCTGCATATTCCCACGCCCCGCGCGCGACTCCCAGCATCTGACCGCCAATCCCGATGCGGCCTTCGTTTAACGTCTCGATGGCTATCTTGTAACCCTTCCCTACTTCACCGAGTACATTCTCCTTAGGCACCCGGCAGTCTTCCAGAATCAGCTCGCACGTGGAAGATGCCCGAATCCCCAGCTTGTCTTCTTTTTTGCCGACCGTGAACCCAGGAAATTCTTTTTCGATAATGAATGCGGTAATCCCCTTATATCCCGCCGAGAGATCTACGGTCGCAAACAACACGAACAGGCCAGCCTCTTTTGCATTCGTGATCCAGAGCTTCCGGCCATTCAGCACGTAGTCGCTGCCCTTGAGTTCCGCTCGCGTTTTGAGCGCGAACGCATCCGATCCCGAACCTGCTTCGCTCAGCGCGTAAGCTCCTGCTGTGTCTGCAGCCATGCGCGGCAGACAACGCTTCTTCTGTTCGGCGGTCGCCCAACGCAGTAGCGCGTTGTTTACCAGTGTGTTCTGCACATCAACAATTACGCCCGCAGACGCATCCGCGCGCGAAAGCTCCTCGACTGCAAGGATCGCCTCGAAGAACTTGCCGCCAGCACCGCCGAACTGCTCCGGAATCTCGATTCCCATCAGCCCAAGTTGGAAGAATTGATCAATCAGTCCTTGGTCGAATACTGCTTTTTCGTCCATTTCTTTTGCCAGCGGGCGGACTTTCTCATCCGCAAACTGGCGCACGCTGTCACGAAAGAGAACTTCGTCATCGGTAAGCGAGGTGAGGGGCAGGGGAGGCGATTGCAGTGCTATTTCGGGCATAAGAAACTCCAGAGATTGCCCTGAAATTCTAGCACTGGAGGTAAGGGGTAAAGACCGCTTAGGACTGGGAGCCAGCATTGCCGCCGTACACGATCCTGAGCGACTCGGATTTCAGAATCCGCTTGATCTGGGTGCGCGCATGGACTGACCAAGGCCCCCTACCATCGAGCCTGACATAAGCCTGCCAGTGCTTGAGTGCCTTGCGCGGCTCTTTCAACTTTTCGTAGGCGAGCGCGAGGTTGTAATGAGCATCGGCGTAAGTGGGAGCCAATTGAAGCGCATTTAGATAGGTTTGTATCGCTTCCGCCACACGCCCGGTCTCATCGAGCACGTTGCCCAAATCAAAATGCGCCAGCGCATATCGCGGATCAATCCGCAGCGCGTAACGATAGTGTTCTTCCGCGGCCTTGTAGTCCTGGCGGTTGTAGTAGAGCGTGCCGAGATTGATATGGGCCGCAGCATGTTCCGGATCAAGCTCCAAAACTCGATCGTAGGCAGCGATGGCTTGCAACTGGTTGAGGGGATCCTCCTCCAGCGCCACTGCGCGGGCAAACATTTCAGCCACGTCTATGGGCACGGGCTGATCCGGCGCTGCGGAGCCTCGCGTTACCGGGACGCTGGCTATCACTTTTTCGCCGGGCGAAAAATCGAACATGAACTGACCGGCGATGGGCTCCAGGAGCTTGCCGTCATGCCGGAATCCCACCCGGTGATGACCGGCGATGAAAGCGCTGGCCTCGAGCAGAGGATTCTCCATGCCCGCGGCCTGCTTTTGCATCGCCGCCAGAGACTGGCGAATCTCCACCGGACGCACATGGCGGGCGCACAGGTCGCGTACTTTTTTCACCTGAAGAAGGTCGAAAAAAGTGTAGCTCTCTGCCGAAGCGAGCAAGCCAGCCCGTTCCCAAGCGGCCAGTTGCCGGGAGTTGAGATGCAAAATCCGGATAAGATCTTCTCGGCTGTATCGGTACACGGCTAATAAATGCTAATCAGAGCGCAGCCGGGAAAGGCTGCGCACCAATGCGTATTATCGGAAGCCCGCGCGGTGATCGCAACAGGAAAATAGCGACGTGGGGAACCTTTTCCGGCAATATTGCAACGCCTACGGTGCAAAATTTGTGCGCCACTGTGGAAGACTGCTCCGATTTGCCGCGTCCTTATGGAAAATTCAATTTTTCAATTGTCAGGACGTTCACCTGAAGCGACACAAAGATCCAACAGAAAACTGAGATCAAGAGTATCTCCTGGTTCTCAGCTCGCCGAACGATGCAACTTCATAAAGCAGTGCCGCATCTCAGCGCTCGCTCGATCTCAAACGTTTTAGACAAATAGTTTCGCGACAAGTGTTCGCGAAGCAAATGCAGGAGTGTGCACCATGTGGTGCCGCAGCGGACGGCGGTTTACATTTTGTTTGCCCCTCGTATTAATTGCCGTATCGGCCTGTATGCCAGCCACGGCACAAGTCGTCGTCTCCACCAATTTCGAAGACGCCCAAACAGACGGCTGGATTCCCCGCGGGCACTGGCACCACGCTAAGCGCGAGCACCAATCAGGCCAACACAGGTAGCTACAGCCTGCTCACGACGGGGCGCACGCAAAGTTTTGGCGGGCCAAGCATCGACCTCTCTTCTTCTCTTACACGCGGGCAGCTCTACATTTTCACCATCTACGTGCGCATGGCGGAAGGCGAGGCGAACGACTCGATCAAGATGACCATGCAGAGCACGATCAATGGGTCGAATACATTCAATACAGTTTCTGGCCCGCAAGCGTAACCAACGGAGCCTGGGTAAAGATGGTAGGTGCATTCACTCCGGCCAGCAATGCAACGTCGCTACTGCTCTACATCGAGGGCGCCAGCGCAACCAGTTCATATTACGTGGACGACTTCACGGTCGCCGCGAGCAACGGTGGATGCTCCAATCCGCCCGACAACTCCGGTTTCTTAAGCGCCTTCGAAAACGGCACGACCCAAGGCTGGGCGGGCCGGGGCACGGCACAGGTGGCAAACACGACTGCCGATGCACACAGTGGTGCACACAGCTTGTCTGTTACAAATCGCACCGCAAGCTGGAATGGTCCAACCCTCGATATCACCGGGAAAATGTGCAACGGCTCTCAGTACGCTGTCATCTTCTGGGTAAAAATGGCCCCAGGCCAGCCCCAGACCACAATCCGAGTAAGCTTGCAGCTGACTCTCGCCGGCAATCAGACTTTCAAAACTCTTGTTGCGAACGGGCCAGTGACGTCATCTTCGTGGGTGCGCTTCAAAGTGAAGCCTTATACCTTCTCCGGAGCCTACGATAATCTGCAGATTTACGTGGAGTCCGCGGAAACCGCGGCCCCATTCGCCTCGTTCTACATCGACGACGCGAGCCTGCAGTTCATGCCGCCACCAGTCATCGAAAACATCCCGTCAATCGCGCAGACCTATGCCTCTGACTTCCTGGTTGGTTTTGCAACCTTGCAACAGGATCTTTTGGGACCGCATGGTCAGCTTGCCGCTCTGCACTACAACAGCGTAACTCCGGGAAATGACCTGAAGTGGGACACGACAGAGCCGCAGGAAGGGAACTTTAATTTCACTCCAGGCGACACCATTCTTGGCTTCGCTCAAGCTCACAACATCAAGATGCGCGGGCACACTTTCGTGTGGCACAACCAGGTTCCGGCATGGGTGTTCCAGGATGCCAATGGTGTGGACATGTCCACGCAACCGTTTAGCCAGGCGAATAAGCAATTGTTGCTGTCACGGCTGAAGAACCATATCGACGCGCTGATTAATCACTATCAAGGCAACATTTACGTATGGGATGTGGTAAACGAGGCCATTGACGAAAGCCAGCTCGACGGATTCCGCCGCAGCAAGTGGTACACGATCACGACCGATCCGAACAACAATCCCGGATATCCGGAGTATATGGACGACGCCTTTATCTACGCGCGCGATGCGCTGGATACCCTCAACATTGGTCGAAACACCGTGAAGCTTTGCTACAACGACTTCAACACCACCATCGGAACCAAGCGCAATTTCATTTACAACTGGGTGAAGGGGGCGATCGGCCGAGGGATCCCCATCGATTGCGTCGGCAATCAGTTCCACAACACGATTAATTTCCCAATTGACGATCAGGGCTCAGCCGCCTCGAAGCAGAACGTGATTGATACGATCAACCAGTTTTCGAGCCTAACTTCGACCGCAGGTGTTCCGATTATTAACGAAATCACCGAGTTCGATATCAGCCTCTACCGCTTTGGGCAGTGCGGGCAGACCTTCTACACCGATTATGATGACCTGCTGGCGGGAGACACGAAAGATCTCATCAACGAAGGGTATCGGTATCGTGATTACTTCCAGATTTTCAAAAATCTTAACAACAAGATCGACAGCGTGACAATTTGGGGATTGGGCGACGATGACAGCTGGTTGAATCCATCGTCAAATAAGGCGGGATGCGCCGGGGTTACAGCCGCGGATGCGCCGCTGCCCTTTGACGCCTACCTGCAGCACAAGTACGCCTACACGGGAATCGTGAACCCGCTGGCGTTGCCCGGGGCAAATCTGGTCACCACGATTGCGGCCAGTCCCGGAACGGTGTTGAGTGGACAATCAGTTTCCTACACCATCACCGTCAACAACAATGGCCCGAGTGACGCGGCGAACTTGAATTTAAGCGACGTGTTGCCGGCTGCAACGGTGTTTCAATCCATTGTTGCGGCGTCCGGATGGACGTGCACGACCCCCGCTGTAGGCGGTACAGGGCGGGTAAGCTGCACGGCCACCGCACTTACAAACGGCAGCTCCGCACAATTCACGTTGAATCTAACGGTCGCGTGTGCAACTCCGAATGGCAGTGCCATTTCGAATACGGCAACGGTTACGTCCACCACACTGAACCCGAATCCGACGCCACAGAACAGCGCTATCGTGGCGATCGCAGTTTCGGATCCGCCTCCGACAATCTCGGGCCTGACGGTCAGCAAGCCGACTCTCTGGCCACCGAACGGAATGATGGTCGCGGAGACGCTCAGCTACTCCGTTACCACGACCTGCGATCCGAATCCGACACTCGCCGCGTCAGTCGTGAGCAACCAGCCGGTAAATGATGATGGCACTGCGCCAGATTGGATCGTCGTTGATGCGCATCACGTTCAGTTGCGAGCCGAGCGTTCGGAAGCGACTCGGGTTTACACGATCACGGTAACGGCGACCGATTCGGCAGGCGCGAGCAGGATGGGACAGGTAACTGTCCCAGTACCACTGGCGCATCCCTGACGTATCAATGATGAAATGGCAGTGTTCAATCGTTGAGAAGGTATTTGGTCGGACCCTGGCCAATTTTCACAACGGTTTCATCGCTACTTATGACATCAACTTTAATCTACTGGAGGATTCGGCGGTGACGAGGCGATAGAATCAAAAGCAAATTCCCTCGCGAATTCGTTGGAGGGTGTCGATCGGATCACATTCTGAATCTTCGAGTAAGAGTCCGCCAGAAACAGGAAGTGCGCCACCGGCCAAACTGATCATCTCCTTACGGCATAATCCCTGTATTGACTTCGGCCTTCCGCTCGGTGTAGAACTCAAACGGATTCTGGAGTGAGGGCCCGGATCCCCGCCCACATCCCTCACACAAGCCCCCGAGAGAACTCCGGTCTGGAGGTGGGGCGATGGACGAACACGAAGTCGCTAGTCAGGTCCTGGCCGCGGTTGATAACGCGGCGTATCGCAACTCAGCAACTCGAATCTCATCTGTTCATCTCGCTATCGGCGGACGCCGCGTGCTTGACCTTAATCGCCTGCAATCGGCTTTTGCGGTCGCAGCCCGAGGCACAGTGGCGGAAGGCGCTCAGCTTTCCGTCAAGGTCTTGCCCGTCCGGCATCGTTGTCGGAATTGCGGCAATAACTTCGAAGCCTCGCCGGCCGACTGTCCCTGCCCGGCTTGCGGACATCCGCATACCGAGATGATTGGTGGTGAAGAGTTGCAACTGCTGGATATGGAGCTCGCTGACGTGGCTTGAATTGAACGGGCGAAAGGAGAGTCCATGTCGACTGCTCGGTTACCTGTTCCTGCTGATCCTATTACAACTGCTCCCGTTAAGGAAGATCTCAACTCTTTTCGAATCGCAATGCGTCAATTCGATTACGCTGCGGAGAAATGCGGCCTCGAAGCCGGACTTTGCGAGGTGTTGCGCCGTCCTCGAAGGGCCCTATCGTTGTCCCTTCCGGTGAAGATGGACGACGGTTCCATTCGCGTGTTTGAAGGCTTCCGCGTGCAACATAACAGCGCGCGTGGGCCGTGCAAGGGCGGCATTCGCTATCATCCCAACGTCACGTTCGACGAAGTAAGGGCCCTCGCAACATGGATGACCTGGAAATGCGCCATCGTCAACATCCCATTCGGAGGCGCAAAAGGCGGCATTGTTTGCGACCCGCACAAGCTCTCGCACAACGAACTTGAACGGTTGACGCGGCGCTACGCATACGAGATTTCGCCGTTGATCGGGCCGGACAAAGACATTCCCGCGCCTGATGTTTACACCGATGCGCAAGTCATGGCTTGGATCATGGACACCTACAGCATGACCCACGGCAGCAGCGCGCCTGGCGTAGTTACTGGCAAGCCGCTATTCCTCGGCGGTTCGCTCGGACGCAACGAGGCCACCGCCCGCGGGTGCTTGTTTACCGTCCGGGCAGCATGTAAAGAATTGGGCATCAACCTGAGCGGCGCGACGGTTGCGATTCAAGGTTTCGGCAATGCGGGCAGCATCGCCGCGCAGCTGCTAGCGAAAGACGGAGCGAAGGTCATAGCGGTCAGCGATTCTCGTGCCGGCGTGCTAGACCGCGCAGGCCTGAACGTAGAAGAGCTCTTGATCTTCAAGGCGAAAACTGGCTCTGTCCTGGGCTTCCCGAGTGCAGAGGTCATTTCAAGCGAGGCGCTAATCGAGTTGCAGTGCGACATTTTGATTCCCGCAGCGCTTGAGAACCAGATCACAATGCAAAATGCGGAGCGCGTGAAGGCGCGCATTGTAGCCGAGGCGGCGAATGGGCCGACCACGCCCGATGCCGACTTGTTGCTGCATAACCGCGGCATCATGGTGATTCCGGACGTGCTGGCCAACGCGGGCGGGGTTACCGTTTCCTACTTCGAGTGGGTGCAAGACCTGCAGGAGTTGTTCTGGGATGAAGACGACGTCAACCGGCGTTTGGAGCGCGTAATGACGAAAGCATTTGCCGACGTCCACGCAACAGCGACCAAGTACAGCGTGGAGCTGAGGACCGGTGCCTACATCCTGGCGATTGATCGCGTCGCCAATGCCATGCGTACTCGCGGTATTTGGCCGTGAAGACGCGTTGGAACGAAAAAGCCCCATTTCTCGAAAGACGCGAGAAGTGGGGCACTCCCGAGAGACCTGCCCGGGCCTCTCGCCCCTAACCCAAAGTCGAGAATGCCGGGTTAGCTTTTTTTGCCGCTACCGGCTCCCCCGACCAAAAGCAAATCTTGCCTCTGCCACTCGCCTTGGCACGATACATCGCTTGGTCGGCGTTTCGTTTGAGCTCCGCCGCATGCTTGCCGTCGGTGGGGTACATCGCAATCCCAATGCTTCCGGAAACCGAAATCGTCTTGCCTTCCAGATTGAATGGTTCCTGCAGGCTGGCAACCAACGACTCACCGACAGATTGCGCAGCCGCGTCTCCGTTGCAATCCTCAATGATCGCCAGGAACTCATCGCCGCCAATCCTGGCAAGGGTGTCGGAGTGGCGAATGCGGCCACGTAGGCGGGTTGAAACTACGCGCAGCAGTTCATCGCCTGCATGGTGACCGAAGTTGTCATTCACTGCTTTGAATCCATCCAGGTCAATACAGAGAATTGCGAACATCTGCTTGCGCCGGTGCGCCCGTGCCAACGCCTGTTCCAGACGGTCTTCCGCCACGGTGCGATTCGGCAAGCCAGTCAGCGCATCATGCCTCGCGTCGAAAACCAGCCGCTCGTGCATATACCAGTGGTCACGGGCCAGGGAGACCAGACGTGAGGCTGATTGTAGAATGCGGGCCACATTGTCGGGGTCGGCGGGGACAGTATCCTGGAAGAAAACCATAACCAGTCCAGCGAGTTCGCCGCCGCCCGAGAATGCAACCACTACGTCCGCATCACAGAAATCCATTCCCGCGCGCCCTGCTGTTTCCAGAACACTCGCCATCACGTCGGTGTCATTCTGCAGCGGGCCAGCACCTTCAATTGCATTCATTAAAACTGCAGAAAGCACGGGTAACATCTGGCGCTGCAAGTCTTCCGACAAGTTGGGAGCAATCAACACGGCAGACGGCTTGCCGTCAAGAAACGATTTACCATCCGGCGACATTGCAATGGCGCAAACTGACCCTTCGACCTGCTCTTGCACGGCCAAAGCCAGGTGCTCCATGCTCTCGGGCGGTGGCGCATTGCGGGCGATGGCTTCCAATACCTGGTTCCGAGCGACATCGAAGCGCTGCGCCTTGCGTTTCGCTTGAACCGAGGACTGCAGTTCGCCGGTCTTCGTCTCCACTTTTTGCCGCAGGAGCATGATCCACAGCGAAGCCAATGCCGAAACCAGAACTATGGCAAATAGGGCCCAAGTGATCTTGCGCGTGTCCCACCAAGGCCCCGCCTGCAGAACGGAAATTGCCCGTTCAGAATCAAAGATCAGGTTGAAGCCGGCAACGGAATGCCGCGTGCGGTCAACCAAGATACGGCATACACCACGAATTTCCAACTCGCTTCCGGGCCGTAATGCATTGAATTTGGCGCTGGACGGACCAAACGCTTCGAAGAGCTTCCCATTGTCGTTCAAGATCAAGATGGCCCCGTCGGGAGAGGAACGCACCGCAGCAAGATTCGCTTTCATTACGACATATTCCGAGTCGTAATGCCCATCGAGAGCGGATTTCATGGTGATCGGATACGGGTCGGGGAGCTTGCCCAGAGAGCGCGAGATGACCATCCCGTGTTCCAATACCGGGGAATAGTCGCCGTTCGTCACGAAACCGCGTACTGACACGCGGTCGCCGTCCGAAACCTTGAGCGGGCCAGTGCCGCGCACTTGAATGCCAGCCGTGCTGTCCTCGATGAAAACTGTGCTTTCAGCACTTTTCGACACCACTGTGCCGCTGACTGCCACGCTATGGCGTTCATCGGTATTGGGACCATAGCGCTGCAGAGAAACGATTGTGACCGGATCGCTCTGTCCAATCCCGGCATCCACCACCTTCAGAAACTGCGGCGAGGGTACAAAGATCTGGTGACCGATGGCTTGCCTGCGATCGTTAAACAGTACGCCGAAAACTCCGGTCACCGCGACTTCGCGGTCTAACAGTTGCTCGCTATGGACTGGTACAGGCAATTGAATACTTACATCCGAAGCCCCTGCGCCAATTTCGAGGATTGTCCTTCCATCCTGCTCTCGTGCGGTGTGGACTACGCCACGGATGCGGCACCACTTTGAATCGGCCTCCGCCATGTTTTCCTGCGACAGATTCATTTCGAGCGGTTCTGGAAGGCGCGTCCTGCGCACGAAGCCAATTTGTGGCTGATCAATCTGCGGAGCATATCCACCCGGCCCGCTCACTCCCGAGATGTCCACGAGGTCGCCGGGCTGCAGGTGAATGTCAACGTTATGAAAATCTACATAGGCGGCGGCAGTCTCATCCTGCACAAACAGCACACCCCACGCCCGGTCCACGTATGTGACGACGGCGCGAACGCTCACTCGACGCTGGGCCGAGGCTGCAGCGACACTCAAATGTTTCAATTCGGCGAGGTGCACGATGTCGCCATTCTTGGCGAACAGATGGCTCATGGGCCGTGCCGTTGCGTCTTTCACGACCTCGCCCGTCCAGAATCCCGAGATGTCGGAAACGCCAGAAACCTGCGGCACCGAATCGGCAAAGCTGATCGGTGCTGCATTCGCACCATCACTGACGGAAGGGGATGTTCCAGTTCCAATCTCTCCCGTCACATGGACTAGGGTTCCTGCTGGAACATCTTTTAGTTCTGAAAGTCGCTTAAGTGGAAGCGAAAAGGGGTCGACTGGTCCAGATTTTACAATCCGAATCTGTTGCGCGGAAGAACTGAAAATCTTTGGTCCACGGAACTGGCCGGTGCCGTCGAAATCGGCTGCCGCTACACCAGCCACCGTCACTTCGGATCCGAGCGCAGGCAGGTCTTGCGTAAGCACTTGGCGGAAGTACACAACTAATTCATTCTTGCCCGCCGCCAGTTCGAGCATGGGACGTCCGTTTCTGGTTCCAGCCCACCGTACAATGCCAGAAATTTCAACAAATTGAGAAAAGAATGTGGGCAACTGTGAATAGTCGTTTACTAGCACGGGCGCAGGCAATGGATTGTTCTTGCTGATGACCCGAACTCGCGATTGTTCGAGCTGTTGTCCAGGCGCGGAAATTTTGCCGGCAATCTGTACGCGGTCTCCTGCTGAAACGCCGGAGTCCGAAGGCACGCTTAAATACATGCCCACACCGTGGTCCTGGACAAACAGGACTCGCCACTCAGGATCGCTATACGTGGCAACGGCAGTGGTTTGGACTCTAGTCCCGCGCACGGACTGGCTGGCGTTCACGATCTCAGAAAGAGGTGCGGACCGCTCCTGCGTGTGTTTACAACCCGCAAGAACGCACAACAGAGCCAGCGACGCAGCAAGGCGTCGTGGAACCGTCCAACGCATGCCAAATCATCCCACAGCGGCACGCCGTAAGTCTGTGTACGAAGGTAACGTCTTTCTACCCGTCGGGTCGGCAGGAGGACTCATCCAAAATGAGCGGTTTATATTCTTTCATGACGCTTTCACGCGGCTTCCTGAAAGCGTCTCCCAGCCGCGACGAGAGAGGTCCCAAAAAATCATGTAGCCGGAAGCTGCGGCCAGCAAGAGCAGAAACACACCTTGGCTCCAGCGTCCAAAAATCAGTTCGCCAATTCCGAAGAGGCAACCGTAAACCATCACGACCCCCATCAACCAATCGAGGGCATTGCCGGCTACATCCCTGACCTCAGGCAATTCGGGAACGAGCTTCGCCACCCTGCGCCAGCCGTAAACCGTGGGATGGACGCGCCGGTAAAAGGCGGTAAGCGTCTCGTCTGTCTCCGCCTGAGTTAGGAAGGTCACGAGCAACCAGGCTACGGTTGTGATTCCACCTGTAATTAACGTCTGTTTCGCGTAGACCAGAGCATCGTTTCCAGAGAATGCAAAAATCGAGTGCCCGTTGTGCTTCGCATTCAACCCCAGCGTCACAGCGGCTGCTACAGCCATGGCAGAAATTTCGCTCCACGCGCTAATTCGAGACCAGTACCAGCGCAAAATATAAACCGCGCCAGTTCCGAAACCTATGCCCAGCACCAGTCCCCATCCTTCGGCAATTGAGGTTAATTGCGCCGCGGTGTATCCGCTCACCAGCACCAGCAGAACTGTTAGCACCCGGCTGACCAGAACGTAATGCCGCTCCGTCGAATCGCGCACCAGAAAACGCTTATAGAGATCGTTCACCAGATACGAGCATCCCCAGTTGAGCTGCGTTCCAACCGTGGACATGAATGCGGCGAGAAAAGCTGCAACCATAAGTCCGCGCAGGGCCGGCGGCAAATAATCACGCAGCACCATCACATAGCCCTGCTCCGGATTTTGCGCGAAGTCCGCGCTGGGATGGAGACCCCCGTTCGGCGAATACACCACGATCGCGACCAGCGCAGTCACGATCCATGGCCAGGGTCGAAGCGCGTAGTGCGCGATGTTAAACCAAAGCGTCGCGCCAAGAGAGTGTTTCTCGTCCTTGGCACTGAACATCCGTTGCGCAACATAACCGCCGCCTCCGGGCTCAGCGCCTGGATACCATGCCAGCCACCACTGCATTCCCAGAAAAACAATGAATGTGAGCACAGGCAGCGTCCATACTGCCTCGCTGGTCATGCCGTGGCGAAAATCTGGAAGAAAAGCCGTAGGATCGGAGGTTGGAGTGCCAGTGGCTTGCACGTTGTTCTGGATTGTCTGCAAATGCGCTTGAAGTTCATGCATGCCGCCGATCTTTGCGACAGCGACCCAAGCCAGAATAATAATCATTGCCATCTTGAGCGCGAATTGAAAAAGATCGGTCACCAGCACTCCCCACAATCCGCCTATGAACGTGTAGAGCCCGGTAAACGGAATGAGCACAAAGATGCAGATCGCAAGCGCCGTGTTATGAGGCTCGCCAAGCGTCCAATGAAGTCCACCGAGTTGTAGCACTCGTCCCTCAGCGATGAGCGGCCCGAGGATGACTGCGATGATATTGACCATCGCCCGCGTGACCCAACCCAGGATGAAGCAGTTCATGAACAATCCGAGATAGACCGCCTTGAATCCGCGCAGGAACGCCGCCGGTTTTCCGCCGTAGCGAATTTCACAGAATTGCACGTCGGTAAGGATTTCCGCCCGGCGCCAATAGCGGGCGAAAAAGAAAACTGTGAGCATGCCGCCGACGCAAAAGCTCCACCAGATCCAGTTTCCGGCAATTCCCTGGCGAGCCACCACGCCGCACACAAACAGAGGCGTATCGGCCGCAAATGTGGTGGCCACCATCGAGGTGCCGGCCAGCCACCACGAGACATCGCGGCCGGAAACGAAAAATTCTTCGGTGTTCCCGCTAGCGCGCCGGCGATAGTAGATTCCGATGGCCAGGTTTACCAGCAGATAACCGATAATCACCGCCCAATCAATTGCAGTCAGGGACATTGGTTCCTCTGTCGCGCCTAAGAATCCGGGTTAGGCCCGCTATATAGCAGTGTACTGCGTTTGAGCACGCCTGACAGGTGCTCTACGAGGAACGCGTGGCGAGAAGAAATGCGGACTAATTGACTGGCGGTTGAAGCTGTCCAAACACCTGCGTAATTGCAGAGCGACGGCGTAATTCAACCAGGAGTGACTGAGCCGCGTTCTGGTAGGTCTTACTCGGATCAGAAGGGTCAGACCACACGGCGTCATAAACGATCTGTGCAGCTTCGCGCAGGTCCATGTGCATGGCCGCCTCGAGCACATCAACTCGCTCTTGAAGCTGGTCATAGCAGGCTTGGCAGATGTTGGCCACTGCTGGCGAGTTGAAATGGTTCTCGTGCCGGTTGCAATGCATGGCTGGAGTCGGCGAATCGGCGGGAAGCGGAGCCGCCACAACCTGCGCGTTGAAGTCGCGGAGAAATCGTTCGCGTTCTTCCTCAAGCTGTTCGGGATCAGGCAACGATTCGACCGGCGTGACAGCGGCAAGGGGCTCGAGCGGCGAAACTCGCTGCGGGCTTTTGCATACTGGGCAGGCTGCAAGAGCAGCGGTGTAATAAGTCTTGCACTTGGCGCATGGCAGACCGTACCCGGTATCGTGCGCAATCGCGTCCGAGGCTATCGGGTGCCGGTTGATTTCACGCGCGGGAGCAGCTGCGGTACCTTGCCCTGTCCCAGTTGCCGATTGTGAGTTGAGAGTGCCCATAATCATTTAATCGTCCAAGAAAGAAATTTTAGTTCTGGTGTCCGAAATCGAATCTCACTTCCGACCATGAACAGTTGTGCTTACCGTTGGCTGTTCGCGTGCATGAGGTTCATCAGTTCTTCCTCTCGCGCGTGATAGAGCTTCTTTTCCGGATCCAGGCGGCTGGCAACGCGCATCTCTGCCAACGCTTCGCTGTCGTGGCCCAGGTTCATCAGGCAGGCCGCCAGCGCATAATGATGTTCGGCCGAAGGCTCGATCCGGACTGCTTCCTGAAATTCCTTCAGTGCAGCCGGCACCTGCTGCAGCACGAGCAACCCTGTTCCCAAATAGTAGTGCGAGGACGCAGACTCAGGGTCAAGCTCAACCGCAATCCGCAATTCGCGGACCGATTCCGCATGCCGATCAGAAAGCAACAAGAGCTGACCGAGAGCGCGATGCTGTGCGGCGCTGCTCGGGTTTTGCTCGACTGCCAGCTTCAACTCGGCGACTGCCGGTGCAAATTCCTTTTTTGCCATGTAGGCGCGTGCTAGAGAATCATGGCCATGTCGCCAGCCGGGGCTCATCCGGAACAGCTCGCGATATTCGGCGATCGAAGCGTCGTAGTCACCGCGACCGTAATAAACAGTTGCCAATCCTTCGCGGACGGATGGTTCCGAGGGCGCCAGGCCTTTGGCAACATTCAGCTCGATGAGAGCTTCGTCAAACCGCTTTTGTAGCCCGAGCACCTCGCCGAGACTGCTGTGGACTTGCCAGACCTCCGGTTTCAACTTCAGCGACTTTCGAAAGAAGCTAATTGCCTGCTCAGGCGCCCCTTGATCGCGAGCGACCAGGCCCATCTCGTAATAAACTTCCGCATTCTGCGGATCACGTGCCAGTGATTCCTGGAACGCATTCATGGCGGCGTCAAACTGTTCATTGGCATAGTGGCCGAGAGCGAGCATTCGGTATGCCTCGGCATCCTCGAAATCCATGCTCAAAGCAGTTCGGGCTTCTCCAATCGCATTGTCACCGTCATCTCCTTGATACAAGACCAGTGCCAGCCGATTGTGGACTGGAGCAAAATCAGGGTCCGCGTCTTTCGACGCGCTGTATTCGTCGAACGCGCTATTCCAATCGCCCTGCTGCTGCTTGAGGTATCCAAGAGCGAAGTGGAGGGAGCCATTGCGAGGATCATCGCCAATCAAGCGACTGATGAGGTCATCGGCATCTTCATATTGCTTGTGATGCACTAGCGCTGCGGCCTTCGCCAACGCCGCGGAGCACGGACTGTGGGCACCGTTTCCGAGCTGAAGCCGATGCAACGCCGTCAGGATTTCTGAGGATACTCCCGCTGTGCGGAGTTCGGATTCAGACGCCGGGCCCAAAGCGATCGAGCTGCCGTGTCTCTGGAGCATACTGATCAGGCTGGAATCGGACGCGGCACCTGCCATCCAAGCCATCAGGCGATTGCAGTCAATAGGGGGTTCAGCCGCAAGGGCGGGAATAACAATTGCTGCAAAGATTGCGGAACAAAGAATGACTTTACTGCGCACCGCGGGACTCCATTGTTTAGCCGGTTTGCCGTACTCGCGTACTCTCAGCAACATAGAAGCGTCGAGTAATGTGGGGTAGATCACGTAAGTAATAAGGACAAAAGGAAAACAGTACAGGGATCAAAACAGGAAACGGACTGCTTACACATAGCGACCGGGTCCAGCTCTGTCAGCAAAGGCGAGCCGCCGTGTCCCAGGCAGTTGACGCGGTTGGGTGACTTCAGTAAGGTTTAAGTAGCGTAGTTAGCGGAGATTTCTATGGAATTACTATCCCCGATGCATTTGTTGATCATCTTCCTGGTGGCTCTGCTTTTGTTCGGACCCAAGAAGCTGCCCGAGTTAGGCAAAGGTATCGGCGAAGGCTTCCGCGCGTTGAAGGAAGGTATGAAAGAAAAACCGGCGGCTGATGAGCAGTCCAAAGCGCCTTCCGCTCCGGCTGCAAGCAACACCGAAACCAAGAGTTAGTCCAACAAGTTTCGTAATCTCCCTGCAGCACCACCGGGCAACTTTCGTCCTGTTTTTGGCCTTCCCTCCCCCCGCGTTCGAGTGACTAATATCCTCGCAAGGTCATCTAACCTTGTGAGAAACAACTCACGCCAGAATTGAGAGGTCCTTATGGACAAGCAAAAACGCAGTTCGTCCTCCCCAGGCAAAACCGTGAAGGAACGGCCCCCTGAAGAACAGAAGCGCCACGACCACCCAACTGAGCCAGAGGAAGATTCCATGGATCGGACTATCGAGGACAGTTTTCCTGCCAGTGATCCGCCGTCTTCGATTCCCGATCCGGACGAAGACGCTGCCTAATTGCGGGATAACCTCGCTGCGATAATGGCTTAAGATGCCACGATGTCATCTTGTGAGTACAATCTTCAAAAGCAGGTGCCATCATGAGACATCGCTTTAAACTGCTCGCAGGTGTCGCGGTCTGCCTCACTGTGATCTACGCATCGGATCCGCCTTCTCCGTTTTACGACTACCTCGGAGAGAGTCCCGGCACGATTCACAAGATCACCGTCAACGATCTACCATCGCCCAGCGCTCAGCACGTTGGCGTAGCCTCGCCAGAGCCGCAACCACGCCCGGAAGGGGCAATGCCGAAAACTTTGCCAGGCTTCAAAATCAATATTTTCGCCAGCGATCTCACCAATCCCCGCGAACTCCGCGCGGCACCAAATGGCGACATATTCCTGACAGAGATGGATAAGGGAGATCTCAGAGTCTTTCGGGGCGTCACCAAAGATGGCCGGCCCGAACAGATGGAGACTTTTGCGTCGGGCTTGAGGGAGCCGTTCGGCATTGCCTTTTATCCTCCTGGGGCAAACCCCGAATGGATCTATATAGGCGACACGGATTCAGTCAAGCGGTTTCCATATCGCAACGGCGACCTGAAGGCTCGCGGCGAAGGTCAGACCATTGTTGATGAGATCTATCCCGGTGCACACCAGTCCCACGGCGGACACTCCACGCGAGATCTGGCCTTTTCTCCCGACGGGAAGAAGCTCTATATATCGGTGGGCTCGGTTTCAAATATTGATGACCCAGACACTCACGCTGCGGAATTTCATCGCGCCAATGTTCTGGTATGCAATCCGGACGGTTCCGGCCTTCGAGTTTTTGCGTCCGGCATTCGCAATCCTGTCGGCCTCGCGATAGAACCAAAAACCGGAGAGCTTTGGACTGCAACCAACGAACGAGATGCGCTCGGAGACAATCTCGTCCCTGACTACACCACTCATG
Source organism: Acidobacteriota bacterium (assembly GCA_003224755.1). Lineage (GTDB taxonomy): Bacteria > Acidobacteriota > Terriglobia > Terriglobales > Acidobacteriaceae > Gp1-AA145. The sequence goes on along the minus strand of QHZR01000010.1, from coordinate 4,464 downwards.
TGCAAGACGGCGGCTTCTATGGCTGGCCCTGGTACTACATAGGCAAAAACCGCGATCCGCGCTTGAAAGACAGTCACCCTGATTGGCGTGCAAAAATGATCACTCCTGACGTTCTGATTCAGCCACACAGCGCACCTCTCGGCTTTGCCTTTTATAACGGTGACCAATTCCCAGCCGAATACCAGGGCGAAATGTTTCTTGCCCTGCATGGATCCTGGAACCGCTCGAAGCGCACCGGCTACGAGGTAGTGCGCGTCCCACTCCATCAAGATGGGAAGGCATCGGGCGAATACCAGGACTTTCTGACTGGCTTTGTGACTGAAGACGGCAAGGTGTGGGGCCGGCCAGTCGGCATCGCGGTTGCGAAAGACGGTTCACTGCTCGTCAGTGACGACGGCACCGGTTCGATTTGGCGCATCAGCTACACTGGAAAATAGGTCCGCACAGACCACGTGGGGACAGCCGCCCCGGCTGTCCTTCGGCCTTGCCCTATCGAGCCGCAATAGAATCCATCACTGGTCACATGGGGACGGGCCGCAGTTCAATCCATCACAGCTCGTGTGGGGACGGGCGCCCTCGCCCGTCCAGCGGCCCAGGTTCATCGGGCCGCAATACAATCCATGGTTGTCCTGAACGCGTACTCTACACAAATGCCAGCTTCCGTTTTTATCACTGGAGGAACCGGATACATAGGCAGACTTCTCATTCGCCACCTGTCCGAACGCGGACATCACGTTCGCGCCCTGGTTCGACCCGGAAGCGAGCACAAGCTTCCCACGAACTGTTGTGAACCGGTACTTGGGAACGCACTGGATCTTACTTCATATGCCACACACATTCGTCCGGCCGACACATTCGTGCAGCTGGTCGGCGTCTCCCAGCCCAGCCCAGCCAAAACGGCAGAGTTTCAGGCAATTGATCGAGTCGCAGGTTTAGGGGCGATTGATGCCGCACGGCAAGCGGGTGTTCAACATTTCATCTACTTGAGTGTGGCCCAGCCGGCGCCGATGATGAAGAGTTACATCGCAGTGCGCGCTGAGTGTGAGGCCGCGCTCCGAACCAGCGGGATGAACGCAACCATCGTACGTCCCTGGTACGTCCTAGGTCCCGGTCACCGCTGGCCTTACGTGCTGTTACCGATGTACTGGCTCTGCAAGCGGATCCCCTCAACTCGCGATGGAGCAAGAAGACTGGGACTGGTAACGCTTGATCAGATGATTAGCCTTCTGGTCTCGGCCGTCGAAAACCCCAGTGTTGGCGCACGTTTTGTAGAGGTGCCACAAATTCGCACTGGCTCGGTTCTCCCCTAGTTCCCTTCGAAACGCGCGTCTGTCGCTGGAATTACGAAAGCGCATGCACATGGGACATCTTCTAGCTTCCGGCTGCGAATGAGATGTTGAATCGTCCAGAAAGCTACCAATGGCCGAAGACAATTGCCTCGACGATGTTCATGTTCGCATGCTGCGAGTGACCGAAGATCTGCGCGTGATTCAGCGCGAACTCAACTGCGCCGCAATGCAGGCACCCAGCGACCCAGAGCTGATGGAGGCCCTGACCCAACTGCCGGAAATCGAATCTCTCGAGCTGCTCCGTTCCGCCCTGGATCAGATGCGGCACTTTCTATGGTTCTATGTTCAGGTGATGACCACTGACCCGGAAGCGGGAGAACAGTCACGGCGCGCTCCTGAGAAAATGGTAAGCGCCACCGTGGGGTCCTTTATCGAGAAGTACAAATCCATGACGGATGCTGCCCTGCTCCGCCACTTCGCTGACGGTAAAATCCGCAAACCCAACTAGACGTCGTTATTCTTGCATTACTGACTTCACCAGGTTTCGCGGCCTGTCGACGTCCAATCCTTTGATTACCGCGGTGTAGTATGCGAACAACTGTAGAGGAATAATCTCGAGCATGGGGGAGAGCAACTCGGGGGCTTGCGGGACGAAAACGACTTCGTTCGCAAGTGCCTTGGTTTCGACATCGCCTTCGGTCGCAATCGCAATAATTCGGCCCGATTGCTCCTTGAATTGTCGAATGTTGGCGAGGTCCTTCTCGTGGCGCCGAACTGAGCCGGGGTCGTTGCGATCGCAAGTTGCAATCATGACCAGTGGCAAATGTTCATCAATCAAGGCGTTGGGACCGTGTTTTGTTTCCCCTGTCGGATATCCTTCCGCGTGAACGTAAGAAACCTCTTTGAGCTTCAGCGCGCCGTCCATCGCGATGGGATAGTGAATTGCACGCCCGAGGAATAGAAAATCCTCGATCTTTCGAAAGTGCTCAGCCAGCCGCTGACATAAAGGTGCTTGCTTCAGCACTTCGTCAGCTTTTCGCGGAAGATCCAGCAACTCTTCAATCCAGCCTCGAAGTTGCTCCTTGGACAGGTCCCCGCGCACGCTGCCAATGTAAGCCGCAAGCAGGAACAGCACTGCCATCTGCGCAGTGAACGCCTTGGTAGAAGCTATGCTGATTTCAGGCCCGGCGTTCGTATAGAGAACACCGTCTGCCTCGCGCGCAATGGTTGAGTTCAAAACGTTTGAGATCGCGATGGTCCGCGATCCTTTTTTCTTGGCTTCGCGTTGTGCACCGGTGGTATCGGCGGTCTCACCCGATTGAGTAATGACGATCGTGAGCTCAGCTCTTCCAATCAGGGGATTGCGATTCTCAAACTCGCTAGCATAGTCCACCTCCACCGGCAGGCGAACCAACTCCTGGAAGATATGCTGGCCCACAATGCCCGCATGACGGCTCGTGCCCGAGGCAACAATATTGATTCTCTTTAACTCGCGCAATTCGCTCTGCGGGATGCGTACTTCTTCTGCGATCCGCAATCCGGCTGGTTCAAGCGAGACCCGCGGAGCGATCGTCTCGGCGAGCGCCTTCGGCTGCTCAAAAATTTCTTTGAGCATGAAATGTGGAAACCCATTTTTATCCGACATATCTTCTTTTGGTCCCCTATTGCAGCAGTGTGCCGTTAATCACGGTGGCTCGAACTTCTCCTTCAGCCGTTAACACCACGAAATCGGCATCAGCTCCAGGCTCCAGAACGCCCTTCTTTTGTGCACCCACGACTCGTGCGGGGTTTGCCGTTGCGGCGCGCAGCGCATGCTGCAAGTCGCATTTCGCGAAATTCATTACATTCTGTACGGCGCGATCCATGATCAATGCGCTGCCGGCGAGCCGTCCATCCCTAACGCACTTACCGCCTTGCACGTCCACTTCGAGTAGTCCAAGCTTGTAATTTCCATCCGGCATGCCGGCAGCGGAAATGGCGTCGGTGATGAGGACGATGTTGTCCGGCCCTTTGGCTTTGAAGAGAAGATCAATCACAGTGGGTGCAACGTGGAATCCGTCCGCGATAACATCCGCCGTCACATTTTCGTTGGTGAGAACTTCCCCCAAAATAAAAGTATGAGTCGCGTGCCGCGCTCCCACCGCAACTCCGCGGCGGGCGAATTCCAAGGTAGCGTCAGAGTGACCGATGCTCACACATACTCCCCGCCGTGTTGCCTCGGCGATTACGTCGCTTGCGCCGTCGAGTTCCGGCGCAATCGTCATCACGCGAATGTGTCCGCGCGCTGCCTGCCAGAATTTGTCGAACATCACAATAGTTGGAGAAAGGAGGTCTTCCGGGGAATGCACGCCCCGGCGCGCATGACTGAGGAATGGACCCTCCAAGTGAACGCCCAAAGGGCGACCGCCACCCCTTCCCTCAGCCGATTCCATCGCATCGGCCAACCGCTCTAGAGCGGTCAGGGTGATGTCCAGCGGGGCAGTCACCGTGGTCGGATAATATGAAGTTACGCCATGCCGCGCGAGAAAGTGTTCAAAGTGACTGCGAGCGCTTTGGTCAGCCTGCATAACGTCGTAGCCTGCCGAGCCATGGATGTGAATGTCAATGAAGCCAGGCGCGATGGTGCAATCGTTGAACGACACGAGATCAACCCCGGACGGCAGCTCCACACCGTGACGACTCTCCAGCCGCACAATGGTTCCGTCTTCCACGATCAAAACGGGGCGCGCGATCGTCGTTATAGGTGTGGAAAGCGATTCGGCAGTGAATGCAATCATCGGAGCCATTCGCCCAAGCTAAAGAGAACTACCAGGAGATAAAGGGCTTTTAACTGATATATAGCACTTTATCACGCCTGAGCGGGAGCTCGAGAATGCTTCGCTCAAACTTGGCGTCCGAGAGCAGCAGACTTACACATGCTTGGTCGTGCGAGTGAGGATGTCGAGCTTCGAGCGACGAAAAACTGTGCAGGCCACGATGTTATAATCGCAGTCATCGCGCTCCGCAGTTGCCAATACCGGCGCGCGAACCATCTGTCGGGGAGTGGCTCAGCCTGGTAGAGCACCTGGTTCGGGACCAGGGGGTCGGAGGTTCAAATCCTCTCTCCCCGACCAACTTATTTACAATCAATTAATTACGAGCACAGGAGATACGCTTCAGGCGCCTATTCGAATGG
>QHZR01000211.1 GCA_003224755.1 Acidobacteriota bacterium | reverse complement strand
TGAAATGACTTGCGCACCCAAAACGACCCGCCAGGCGTAAGTTTTCCCTACAGGCTATTCCTGAGTACATGTACAGTCAGCTCTCAAATTGCTGATGCACGGCCAGTTCGAACACCGCCGTCCAGCCCTCCACTAGGTACGAAACGTGCCATATCTCACAATGTCGCACCTGATTCTGCCACTTCAAAAGGGGAAGACCAATGAACGACAGGCATGAACCAGAAAAATGGCGTGTTCTTTGCGAATTGGCCTCAAGGGAGCAGGATTCCAGCAAACTCATCGGTCTCATCAGCGAGCTCAACCGCGCCCTGGACGAATCTCTGAATCTAAAAATGCGCCGGGTGTGCGCCACGCCAGCGACCCAATAGATTCTTTGCCGCTTCCGTCATCCTGTTTTTGATGTGGCGCGGGCGCCCCTTCGACTTCGGTCAGGGCAAGCTCTCGCCCGCGAAAGGCGCCGACTTCTACCGAAGTGCAGTTCGATCACGCGATCCCTAAACCATTGCCATTCCGAGCCAGCTTTATCGGCTGCGCTTTCGCCTTTATAAAGAGGAGTACGGGAAGAAGATTGATAATGATTTCCGTTTTGGGAATCGAGTGGTATACCCCTCCCCTGATCTATGCTTTTCATAGATTTAGCGTGCATGTCAGAAGTCAAATCTTTGAGTTTGCGGCACTTACACGCAAAATCTTGAGCGCGTGGTACTTACGATTATCAAAGAGGTCTGTTACTTAAACGATCAGAATGGCGTGATTGAGAAATGAGGTCAAGACCTCGGAAGTACACCGGTCGAACCCCAGTGGAGCCTCTACCTTTCGCAGGATAAGTCTTGAGCACAAGAGACTCGGAGTTAACGCGGAAAGAAAGCTCCGAATTGCGGTCCATCCTTGTAAAAAACCGCAGCCAGCCTGCCCTGTATAAGGGGTGCGGACAGTGTTCGGAGAATTCGGATGGCTAGCCTGCGCGCGGAAAGAAATCTACTTGACAGATCCCTAGTTGATGAAATAAAGTGCGGCTCGCAGTTGTGGTGGAATTCCGAAGGACTCCAGCCCTCCGCTTTCCGTCCCGACAATTAGCCTGACGTCATGTTGCGCCGACGCGCCTTCCCCCACAGGCGATTAGGTCATACAGGAGGCTGCGCATGCGTCAAAGCCAACTCCCAATCGTGGGATTAATCCTCGCGGTGCTTTTCGGCATACGCATTGGATTTCCGGGATCTCAACCGTCCCAGACCGGACCCGTCCCGAGCACTCGAAGCGAGAAACAGAGGCCTGGGAAGCCAGTTCCTGTTGAGGAATTTCCCCCCGTATGGGAAGCGCTATGCAAGCTAAATCCCCAATATGGATCCATGTCATACTTGTCGCGTCGCAAGATCCTGGAAAAGGTCTCGCCGGATGGCTATGGCGATCCATCCTGCCTGCAAAACGAGCGCAACCAGAGACTGCAACTCGACATTTTGTCAATGATCGCAGCTGTTCCTGATCCGGTTCATACCCACTTAGGATCGAGTTTCGACCGCACAATTGATGCGATCCAGGCTGCAGCTAGCGAAGGAAATCCCTCATACCTCCCTTATTTGAGCGCACTGCCCTGGCCGCCCCCGCAACTGATGTCTGACGCATCGGGGCAGGAGACTGTATCGAGTTATCAATATCCCGGCGTCCTTGTGTTCAGAAAATCAGAGCCTCACTCCAAGGAACATCAGATCCTACCAGATGAAGACGTCCCAAGGTTCCTCGTAGTGTTCCTCGTACCAGAACTGCCGACCAGCGGTATTGATCGGACGACTTTCCTGGCGGCAGTGCGCATTATGTACAAGATCTCGCCGACCTCAAGCAATTACATAGCACTCCTCGGACCTAATTTTTCCGGTTCAGTAGATCTTCTGTCGCAACTTAGAGACGCCACAACTGTCCAGCTTAGAGCTGTGCCTGCTCGTAGCCGCTCAGCCCGATTTGAGTCACAGGCATGTATAAAGGCTGTCAGCGGTTCAGTCACTAACCCTCCCAATCGAGATCCTTTCGAGGCTCAGCAAGCTCCGACGAGCTGTGCATCCAGGTTTATCGCCCTGCAGACACGGGACGACGAAGCCATAGCTTCGTTCATTACCAGCATGTATCAGTCAAAGGGATATTGCCCGAGTGAAATAGCTATCCTGACAGAAGATGGCACGGGATACGGGAATTTGAATTCGACGAAAATTCGAACCGCAGAGTCCGGCTGCGAACACAAACAAGGGGCTCTGTTCTTGCATTTCCCTCGCGAAATCTCAAAGGTTCGGAACACGTATGGATCTCCCCTGGATCAGCAGAGTCCAAACGAGAAAAACCAAGCTCCTGCTTCGACAGCTTTGTCGCTGCACTGGCAGGATGCGCATCCTTTCATTCGCGACGATGTGCGCAACTACGGTGGCGAACAAACGGCTGTGTCCGAGGAAACTGTTCTGGCAAGTCTAGCGACAGTAATAAAGTCGCAGCGTATCAAGGCACTCGGTATCCTCGCCACTGATCCGCTAGATACAGCTTTCCTGATCCACTCCTTCAGGAAATCATCTCCTGATGTTCGAATTTTCTTGCGTGATCCTGATTTGCTTTATCTCCGCACTCCGGATATCGGTTCAACGAATGGAATCATGGTTATTAATAACTTTCCTTTGATTCCACAGAATCAATTTTGGAGTCAGACGCGCAAGGACGCCGATCATCCGATCCTACTTCCAAGTGCTTTGCAGGAAGCGGAGTACAACGCCTTCGCTTTACTGCTTCAAGACAAATTATTTCAATTGAGATTTCATCCTCCCCTAGCCCTACCAATGTTTGATCCATTGGATGGAGCGTGGCCAGCGGGCCCTCAGGGCTCTTTCGATGCATGGCTACAGGACAAACCGCTGTGGCTGGGCGTAACGGGCACAGCCGGTTACTACCCGCTGGGGATTTTGAATAGAAATAGGACGATCTCTGCACACGAACAAGCCGCGGCGTTGCGTTCGCTCAAGGTCGGTCGACCGCCGTACGCGACTATTGTTTTGTTGTGTTTGATTGCATTACTTGGTTTTTTGCACGCTCTATGGTCAACTTTTCCGGCGATCGTTCCCTCCTGGTTCGAAGAGGAATTTGACTTCAGCAATAAAGCCGATGCCATTAGCGTTGCTAAAGGTTTCTGCCATGCTCTAGCCCTTCTAAGTCTCTCACTCGGTACCTTGCTGGTGAGCTCGAGCTTCTATTTCTTCAGGGACACGACCTACACTCTAAACTGGATACCTGTTTATAAGGGAGGGGCGGCAATTGCAGTGGTACTTACTCCAGCTTTAGTTTTGGCTGCCGCCTGGCGTCTCTTCCACTCAGTGTTCCGTCCCTGGCGATCCTTTAAGTCTGGAATCAGTTGTTCCAATAGCGACGGGAGGAAAATCTGTAAATTGTTTCGAAGTCTCCCGTTGGTCTTGGCAATCTTTGTTGCACCAATTATTTACTGGTTTGCTTACACGTCATCGTCTACTTTCGAAAATGCATTCCTTCATTACCGCGATTTGTATCTCGCCAGCGGCGTGGCACCGGCGCTACCCGCCCTATTGTTGGTGGCGATCGCCTATCTCGGCATTCTGGCCTACCTAAGGCGAATTGCAAACTGGGAATATGGAAGCGTTAAAACTCCAGCGCTGCCATTAGATGAGACTTTCCCCAGTGACTTTAGCCCGAATGCTGAGTTTATAGATGAATGGATGCTCGGAATCCCAGCTGCCTCAAAGAAGCATGTCGCTTTGTTTCTCTTATTTTTCGGGGGCAGCGTTCTGGCACTTCGCCCCTGGGCGACTATGGACACGCTCGAAGGACAGTGGGTTTACCGGTTCCTGGTTCTCGGGTTCATTTTCGCGTTTTTCATCATATCTGTGAACTGGATACGATTCATTGCCGTTTGGCGCCAGTTGAGAACCATTCTCCGTGGCCTTGAAAGGCTCCCGCTTCGATTAGCTTTCGGCCGACTGCCACGCGAGAGCTCTCTTCCTATTTGGAGCTGGAGCATTGGGACATTTCTACCTATTGTTCCGGCCGTAGACACGATACGTGCATTGGTGCGCGTAGAACCTACCGCAATCACTGCGGATTCGGCAGAAAAACTCAGATTGGGAATGCTCGCCCTGGCAAACCCTCAACAATGGCAAAAGCTGCAGCAGCTTGAGAACGAAGAAGAGCTCTCCAGGGCCGCCGAGCAGCAGGCCGTGAATTTCATTGCTCAGGAACGCGAGCGCGTGGTGAGCTTTGACGAGGCGCCGATGGCGTTTGTCATGACAGCGGACGGCACCGTGCCAGTGCCCCTCCGAAGAAAGGAATCGCCGCGAGCGCCTGCCGGTAACGTCAACCCGGGAAATGTGACTCAAATACGGCCTGAGCCTGCTGAGGCGCGAGCAACTGGAGCTGCAGCCAAGATTACGTCGACACAATATAAGGAAGTTATGCGTGAGACGAGAAAGGCGATGACTGAAGTTATTCAAGAATTGTCTGGACTGCTTGTTCGCGAATACTGGAACCGAGGTGGCATTGGGTTGCGTGCACAGGAGCCGAAAAGCAAGGTTGATCCGGCTGATCGAAAATACTTACTCGCCGAGGATTTGGTCGCTCTGCGTTTCTACTCCTACATTCGGTACGTTGTAAGCGAATTGCGAAGCTTGATCTTCTTCTTAGCTCTCTCCTTCTCCTTGTTGTTCCTTACCCTTCACGTGTACTCGTTCCGCGCCGGCCAGGGTATCGACTGGTCCTTTATTGTTCTGTTTCTGGTGATGGGTGGAGGCATATTCTGGGTTTTGGTGCAGATGGAACGTGATGCGTTACTCAGCCGTCTGCAAGGCACTCAAGCAAACCACTTAAACAAGCAATTCTACGTTAACCTGCTCAAGTACGGATTCGTGCCATTCCTCACCATAATGGGATCGCAGGTACCAGCGATTTCGAATTTCCTGATCACGAAGCTACAACCGAGTTTGGAGGCCTTCCGCTGATATGAAGATCCGGCGGCTGCCCACCCTTCGCGGTTTTCGAAGGGTAGGGATTTCCCCGAAAAGGGCCCGACCGCTCGCGCCCTCTGAGCCTTAAGTTTCTCTCTGTGCCTCCGTGTCTCCGTGATGAAGCAGCTTCGAAGCTCCAGACCCAACGGGAAGCAGTTCACAGATACCCACAACGTGGCTCTCCCCAGCGTCAGTATTACCTGGCGCTTCTTGTGCACCCGGCTTTCAAATTCCCTGAAAGGCACGTATCATGGCCACGCTTTTCAGTTCAATCCATTTCACACCCGAGGAGAAACTTACATGGCCAAAATACACTGGGCCCTGGCTTGTCTTTTGCTGTTCGTAACTGCGGCGGCAGCGCAAGAGCACTATACCGAGGGCCCCGTCTGGCGAATTACTCTGGTCAGAGTTAAGCCCGCTCAAATGGACGCCTATTTAACCAGCTTGCATCAGGCCACCAAGCCATTGCTCGAGGAGGAAAAACGTACGGGAGCGATCGTCGATTACAAGATATTCCTCAAGGAAACAAACAATGGCCCGCAGGATTGGGACGTTGCTCTTGCGGTCCAATACAAGAATCATGCTGCCATGGACGGCTTGACCGCCAAAGGCGAGGCGGTGCGTGACAAGATCATGGGTGGCAAACAGCAGGCGCAGCAGGTCGCAGAAAAGCGCCAGGAGATACGCGAAATCGTCAGTTCGGAATTGCTTCAGGAGATCATGCTTAAGTAGCGGGATGCCCCATCCTTTCGCGGTTTTCGAAGGGTGGGGATTTTGACGCCGCGAGAGAGTCTCGATTCTGGACGGGTGCCCAGCCTATCACGCGCATTTCTACTCTCGAGCGTGGCCCGTCCAAGCTCCGCTTGGGCGGGGATTTTCTTCGGGTGGGCGCACGCTCACTGTAGGAAGGATTCCAGCTCGCTCTCTCTCCGCGCCGAAGCTGATGAGATTCGCGAAAGCGCTTCAGTCCCCAAG
>QHZR01000242.1 GCA_003224755.1 Acidobacteriota bacterium | reverse complement strand
GAGTTTGCATCCAGACGGAATTATAAACCTGTGCGCGATCGGCGCGTCACCATTGCGGAAGCAGTCGGCTATAATCGAGAAGACCCATCACCAGAGTCGGGGCGTAGCGCAGCCTGGTAGCGCACCTGCCTTGGGCGCAGGGGGTCGTAGGTTCAAATCCTATCGCCCCGACCAACATCCTCTGCCCCATCAACAAATTTCGGAAGCGCCAAGTTTTCAAACCGTGAAACTTGGGTCCATTTGGGTCCAAAAACCAGCGCCTCCAATTTTTCAACCGCCACTCGCCGATCCTCCGTGAGCGAATGCACGTAGAGCTGACGCGTGATCTCGCTTGAAGAATGTCCGAGCAGCTCTTGTAACGTTCCGAGCGGCGTGCCGAGCGAATCATGCAGCGTGGCGTTCGAATGGCGCAGCAGATGCCACGTCACTTTGCCCAAACCGAGGGCGCGTGCCACCGGCTTCAGTTGCCGCGAGAGCAACGTATGCCGATCAAGGGGGGTGCCGTTGCGGCTGCTGAAGACCAGAGCTTCGGTATTCAGGTCCGTGCGAGCCTTGCGCGTAGAAAGAAGCGCCACCGCCAGCGAACCGAGCGGCACCAGACGCATGCCGCGGCGACTCTTCGGTTCATCGAAGTGGCCGTCGTAAACAGTCTCTTCGATGCGCAGCAGAGCTGCCTGAAGATCAACATTGCGCCAATGCAATGCCAGCAGCTCTCCCACGCGAAGCCCGGTGAGGATCAACAGAAACACCAGTGAGCGCGACGGCTCGGGCAGAGCTGCCAGCAGCAAACGAATCTGTTGCGCGTTTAACACTGCCTTTGCTCGCGCCCGCGAGCGTCGCGGAAGCCTGGTCAGTCGCACCGGATTAGCTTCGATATATCCCCACTCGACAGCCGTACCCAGTATTTTGCTGAGTGCACACTGAATGTGATGAACGGTTTCCCAAGCCAATGCGGATGCGAGTTTCGCCTGCAACAGCACCTGAATCCGCTCTCGCGAAAGCTCCCGCAGCGGGAGATCGCCGAAGGCGGGAATCAAATGCCGCCGAAGAAAATAGGCATACGATGTTTGGGTAGCGTATTTCATCGTGGGCAGAATCACCGGTTCCCAATCGATGCGCACAAAATCCACGAACTTGCGCGTGGAACGTACCGACTGGTAATCACCATTGATCTTCTGCATTCGGTGCGCGAGCAGCTGTTCGGCTTGACGACGGGTGGGCAGTTCGGCGACCGTGCCCAGAATTTCGGAACGACGAACCGCAACCGATCTCCCTTCAGAGTCGATGATCGGTTCCCACCAGCGCGTCACCCATACTTTGTTGCGCCGACCGCGTTTAAACAATGAACCGTGCTGAAATCTTTTTTTGCGAGCCAAATTTCCTCCTTTCGTTGGCCCGCTCAGCCGGTTCTGCGTCGGCTCCAACGTAAACGTAGTACGCTGACGTGGCAAGCTAAATCCCTCTGATTCTTTGTAGCCAGGCGACGATTTCTCGTTCAGAAAAGCGCAGATACTTGCCGAGCTTGAAGTGGGGCAGACGATCTATCCCGCGCCGCCGGGTGCGTTCGTACACCCATGAAATCGGCACTTTCAGCAACCGAGCGACTTCGCTGACTGTCAGCAGATCATCATCAAAAATCGTTTCTGGGCTGCGCTGAGCTGCTGTATACAGCGCGCATTCGCTTTGTGACGTGTTTAGCATCATCTTTATACATGCGCGTCGCTGTACGCGATTCGTTTCAGTTGCGACAGCAAAGTTTTGATACGCGCGTTCAACAGCTCGCGAGCCCGTTTGCGCTCTTTGTCTTTGTCACGCGAAAACAGACCGAGTTCCCCGTCGAGCGCTTTAATTTCTTTCTTTATCCCCCTGATCTCAGCGAGCACAGCTTGAATCTTGTAGAGCACGCGGGCATGTTCTCGAAATGGGAGGTCGCGACCCTTCAGAGTGCGTACCAGTTCATTGAGATTTTCAATGCCCGTCTTGCGACGGATGAAAATCTGCGTGCCGCAGGGATCGCACACAAAGTAGGGCTTCCCATTCTTGTCGATACGCTGATCGAGCTGCCGTCCACAGAGAAAACAGGGGAGCTTCTGCATACTATGCCTCGCTATTCAGATTTCTTGTTGAGCGACGCACTATCGCTTGCAGAACGACAATTCAGCGCTGTATACGCGTCTTTAAGCGCGTTGCGCAGCTCTGATGACACTTCTGCTGCACTCGCACTCGTAGAGACTTCGCGTATACATTGCGCGCAGAGCAGAAACACTCGCGAGCACTTTTGTTGACGCGGGCTGATACCCAGCACCGAGACGATACAAGCCACCGAATACTGCGCTGCCCGTGAGCAGCAACTACATCTCTTCGGGTTCGCTGTTCTCATTTCGGTGCCCTCAGCGATGTCGCAATTCGCTCCCCTGATCGTTAAGCATGCACTGCTGTCGGAGAAGCAGCTACATTCACGATCTCTGCTTCCATATCGTCCAGGGACCAGAAGTGCACCTGTATCCCATGGCATAAAAGGCCCGATCAGGAAAATAGAGACCCGTGTTTCGGTCCATTTGTTTGCCGCATCCACAGGGACAGCAGATAGGCTGCATTTCTGCGGTGTCAGAACTGCGAGTCTGCCTCCCCTCTTTGAATGTGTGCTTCGGCATGTGTGAATGCTTCATACATCACCGTTAACGTTAGTGCTCTCGACTAAAACGCAATGGGCCAAACACAGGCTTGAATTTCGTGCAGTACACGAGCGTGCTCTCTGAATGGAAAATCTCGCTCGCGCAACGTCTTGATCAATTCTTCTAGATTCTCGATTCCCTGGCGGCCACGAACGAAAATCTGGACCCCACACGAATCGCAGACAAAGTACGGCTTCTTATGCTTATCCCTCCTCAACTCCAATTCCTTACTGCACAAAAAACAAGGCATTTTTGCCATCCACACGCCTTCTAACGTTACGTTGTTCTCTCTCAATACAATCAAATTACGAATTCTTTCAAAACGCCTTCATCGTCGATAGATATGTCATCCAAGTCGGGAAGCAACTCCAAAAACAAATTGAAAATGGTTTTCTTAAAGAGATACCAAACCAAATCAGATTTTTTCTTTTCAAGCAGCTGAATCCCGCGGGACACGGTAATCCGCCGCGAGCGCTTCGGGGCGGACAGCAAAAGCGCTTTAGTCAAATACTTCGACAAATAATGTGCGATTCGATGAATATCGACGAATCGAATATCGACAAGACGACCGCCACCGACCGCCTGCCAGGTTGACTTGATCCATGCCTGCGGCATAAATCTATCGACGAGAATGTGAAAGTGGGGATTTCCATTCTGTTGAAATTCAAGAATCCGAATATACGTAATAGAAACGCCAAACTTGCGCTTCAAATAGATTCGCCACTTTGCGAACGTGGCATTGATATATGGAACAGCAGGCTCGCCTCCCAACTCAGCAGGATCGAGCGTCAGCGTCACAAAACGGTTTAGTCCGTAGCGCTCTGCTGTATCCCGAATTGCATACCTGTATCTTGTCGCCTTTCGCGGACCGCAATACGCGCAGTCCCAGCACCGACAATCAACTCTGATAAAACGTCGTTTCCTATCAAGCGATACAGCGCTGACTGTCCACTTTCCGCAATGCTTACCCCGACCAACCGGCGCCCTGCAAAACACACTGTCGTACGTCTTGCTGTTGCGATTAATCTGTACTTCGACAAGTGAAGAACCCTGCTGCGTCGCTTCGCTCCGCAGCACTATGCTCGCTTCGCTCGCACTGGGGGCTCCGCCCCCCGTCCCCCGCCGACTTTTATGCTGAGAGAGAGTGTTTGGCGGGCAAGCCCCCGAAGTTCGATCGGATGTCGCCGGAGTTGTTGGCCCTACTCTCAGCCCCGGACCGGAGTCGTCAACCGGTAGCCCGGAATTGTTTCGAGCCGCACCCCGCTTGCCCTTCGAATTGCCTTGCCGCTTCACCGACGCTATATTGCCTAGATGCCGCAACAGAAATCCGTTACAACTCGCGTTCCCCAAATGAAACGAAAATCCGCCAGTAAACGCCGACCTAGCTGGATAGAAAAACTCGACGCTGCAGGTCAGCAATTCGTTTTGGGATACAGGCTGACCAAGCAATTCGATAGGAAGTGCAGCAACCCAACCGAACGACACAAATTCATGAACTTAGTCAGGTCTTATTTACCGGGGTTTGTACCCAAAGAAGAAACAGATATCCCTCCCGCTGCCTTGGATTCATTGAAGTCTGTAGGATTTCCTGTTTGGACCAATGTCACTGCCGGAAAGCAATTGCTGCCGGTAAGCGTTGGTCGGTTTATTTCTAATGTCGGCATTCTCAACGAAATAATGGACGCCCCAGAGTTTCGGAAGTTGTTCCCTACGGTTGGAGCCTTCGTTCTCCTGATGTTCCGAAACTTCTATGAGGAAATCGCCCTTCAGAACTTTGGAACGATGGACTTGAGCGCTGACCAGGTAACATGGACCATCGGGACCGTTTTTATTGCCGTTGGATACTTATTACGGAGGGAGAGATTTGATCTAGGAAAGGGCAGGGCCAATGCAGAACTTTTGGAAGTCTTGAGAATGATCCGATCTCATCAGACGAAGAAGATCATGCCCAAGGAGATGAAAAACATACTTGAGTATCTTGGAATCCATGTGCCCGATGCAGAGAGCCTTCGAATCTTTGAATGGCGTGCGAAACGAAAGGGTCAGTTGTAACGCAAACGACAATCCCTGTAATCATCTTAACGGCCAGTCTGCGCGACATCAACCGCTTCAGTTCGCGCACTTCGATTTATGATATTGGGCACTTCTGTGGTTTTTCTTGCCATTCCGTAAGCCCACTGCCCGTGGCTGCCCTCTGCGTTCA
This sequence comes from Acidobacteriota bacterium, assembly GCA_003224755.1. Taxonomy (GTDB): domain Bacteria; phylum Acidobacteriota; class Terriglobia; order Terriglobales; family Acidobacteriaceae; genus Gp1-AA145. The sequence continues at coordinate 1,132 of QHZR01000242.1, read as the reverse complement.
CCGCTTTGACCCAGCGGTCCGCGGCGGCACCTTTCACTTCGGCCAGCGGATCGTAACCTTTCGTCTCAACGATCACATGCATAGGAGGCTGGGTCTTGAGCCGCACGATGAAATCAGGCATGTAGTCGTGCATCTGCCCATTGTGCAGATATGGGATCGCGAAGCCCAGCCCGGCATTTTTCACGAAAGCATCCACCATTGGATGCGTGTCGATATAGTAAGAAGCTGCCTGCTCCCATCTCGCAGTGTCCGGGACGACATAGTTCAAGTGGCAATGAACAACTTCTCGTGCTTCGCGGCTTGTCCAATAATCCACATCAGCGGTCGAGCCAGGACCACGGCTCGATTCGTATAACGGAATCTCCGGCGTCTCACCCTCGCTGGTGTCCGGGCGGATGTTCTCGGTCAATATTTCCACCAGCCAGCCGTAATACGGGGACAGCCCCGCGTCCTTGATGTCAGCAGGCGGTCGCACATCAACATGGTCTTTCAGGTATCGACCGATAATCTGTACTAGCTGCGGAAACAGGACGTGCGCGGGAACCTGACATTGCGGTTGTGCAACGTAGTGCTTGGTCAATCCCGACGCCAGATCAAAAATCAGTTCTTGAAGGCGGCGCTTTTCGCGGTACTCGCGCAGCGTAACTTTGTCGATCCGGCTGGGCCCGCTGAGTGACATGCGCCCAGCCGTGTTTACACTCAATCCTTTTGCTTCGTACTCTGGTGGAATGGAATCGGGCTGCAACACCATCATCGGCACCTTCGTCCAATCCATCGTGACTTTATTGCGAATGGCTTGTGTGTAGCCCTCGACACGCGGGAATCGAATCTCATACCGCGCCCTCTCTGGGATGGCGTGGACATGGTGCCGCTTAATACGCGGAGCAGAAGCACTGCGAGAACTCGCTTTGAACGGGATGACCTCAAACGGCACGCCCAGGACCTTCGAGACTTCTTCGGCGAACTTGCCGTCATCGCCGAGTTCGTAGCTGGCACGGCGCAGGCCACGCCCGACCACTTGTTCGCAAAGCAACTGCGACATGAACGGGCGTATACCGATAATGTGCGTCACCGTATTGCAATCCCAGCCCTCGGTGAGCATTCCGACGCTCACGATGCAGCGCACGTCGCG
>QHZR01000009.1 GCA_003224755.1 Acidobacteriota bacterium | reverse complement strand
TTTTGCCGAGAGTATGAATCCAGTCCTGCGGATACCCGTAAAGCAGCACGTTACCCACGTCGAACCAAGCTTTTATCCAAGGGCTCTGAAATTCACTAATGTAGTTGGCCATCTCGAGCGGGCTCAGGAGAAACTTGTTCCAAACCTCCTCGATGGCGATAACAACTCTCAATTCCTCGGCAAGTGGAATCAGCGTGCGAATCTCTTTTTGGGAACGCGTCCAGGCATCATGGTAGGACGTCTGCGGATTCACTACCCCCGGGACGAGCAGCACCGCATCCGAACCCCAGAGCTTGGCGTTGTGCAGAGAAGTGCGCATTCCCGAGAGGCTCTTCTCCACGACCGCCCGGTCGCTCGAAGACAATGGATATTTCCAATGATCCATGTTCATCACGGAGTCGATGCGGATGTTCGCCGCCTCAGCGGCTTTCTTGATTTCATCGACCTTGCCCTCGTCCGGCTGCGTTGGCACCTGCGCGACTTCGAAGCCGACGTCTCGCGCCAGTTTGAAGCGGTCGCTGATGCTCAGCTTTGCAGGCAGCATTTCAAACCAAACACCCTTCTTGATGGAAAGGGTGGGTGGAAATAGTGGAGCCGCTGTGGGCGCGCTGGCCGTCAGCGAGTTGGCCAGCGCTCCGCCACCGAGGCCCGCTGCACAAACGGCCGTAGCCGAGGATTTCAAGAACTCGCGACGGGATGGATGACGCATCGACACACCTCAGCGCAGTTTATTCAAATCGATTTTCGGATCCCATACCTCAGTGGATTTCATGGTTTCTTCCCAGGTCACTTCGTGTCCCTTGTAAGCCGCTGTTCGCGCCATCATGCAGGAAAGGGCGGATTCGCTCCCCTTCGCTCCCTGATTGTGGAAATCCCCGCTGGTGATGCTTTCAACGAACGCTTTCTTTTTTTCGCGGTCGGCGAATTCCAGGTTGGACGTGAAGTTTCCCGTCACGGAAAACGCTTGTTGCTCGGCGCCCGGCTTCGGAGTTTGCGGGGATTGCCAGGGTTCATCCCCCCAAATACCGAGCGGTCCGGTGTATGGAGATTGCGATGTGCCTTTGGTGCCGAAGAAACGTTCGGTGACGTCCCACCAGCCCTTGGCAAACTGTGTAGAACTGAAGGTCACGTCCACGTTATCAGGATAGTGTAAGATGACGTTGTAGTTCCCATAGACATCACCATCGTTCGTCGGACGGCCCTGCCGCCCTCCCGTCGCCGAAGCCTTCAGAGGATGGCTCTTGAGAACCCAATTGCAAATGTCAATGACGTGAATGTTCTGCTCGACGATGATGTCGCCGGAAAGAACGCGGTCGTAAACCCAGTTGCGCAAACGTTTCTCGACGGGAGACGCGTTGGGCCAGGGTGGCCTTTCGATGTAGCCTGCCAGATAGTGCGCTTCGCCGCAGACAATATTGCCGATCGCCCCATTGTGTATACGCTTCACCAGTTCAACGAACGGGGGACAATCGCGGATCTGGAACCCCACATCCAAACTGAGTTTCCCGTCCGCTCGCTTGCCAATCTCAATCACCTTTAGGGCTCCGGGCACGTCCACCGCCACGGGTTTCTCGACATACACATGCTTTCCGGCAGCGACGATGGCCTCCAGATGTTGCGGATGATAGTAAGGCGGCGTGGCGATGACCACTGCGTCCACTTCTTTCGAGGCTGCCATCTGCTTAAAAGCATTAGGGCCAACGAAGACCTGCGAAGCATCAATCGCCGCATAGCCCTTGGCCTGATGCATCTCGTCGAAATGTTTCTTGGCGTTGTCCAGTTGATCCTGGAACATGTCGGCCAGTGCAACAACGCGAGCGCCGTCGGTGTCAACCATATTCGACGCATCCTCCGTGCCGCGCCCGCCGCAGCCGAGCAGACCTACGCGGACTGCGGAATTCGCGGCCGTGCCGCGCACCAACGCCGGCTTGAGTAACATCGCCCCAGCCGTAACCGCGGCTACGCCAATGAATTTTCGGCGGTCGACTTCATCCGAGAATTTTGGTCGCTTTGCATCCCCTGCCATGTTGCCCTCCTGCGTCTGCGAACTACGCGATTAGTTTTTCCAGGTATATCTTCGCATCGCGAACGTCTTCCACTTGCTTTGGGCCCGAAATCTCTCGCTCGATGGTGACCGCCCCGCGATAGTTGAGCTGCTTCAGACGCTCGATGATCCGTGGAAAATCTACCTTACCCTTGCCGATGGGAACTTCCTTCCCGAGTTCCTTCGGGTTCGTAGGGAACATTCCGTCCTTGGCGTGGATTCCCTGCACATACGGCCCCAGGAGTTCAATGGCATCGACGGGATTGGCCTTGCCGTAGAGAATCAGATTCGCAAGATCGAAATTGACTCCCTGATTGTCCAGGCCCACATCCTGAATCGCGCGCACTAGCGTAATGGGCGTCTCCTGGCCGGTCTCGTACCGGAAATTTTGGCCGTTGTTCCTGCAGCAGGTGGCCGCCTCCCGCATCGCTGCAATCGTTTCCTTATATACCGGATCGTTTGGATTCTCGGGGATGAACCCGCAGTGCGTCTGCACCGCCGGGATGCTGCATTGTTTGGCAAAGTCCGAAGCCTTCTTAATGTGCGCGATTCGTGCTGCGCGCGTCTCGCGAGGAACCAGGCCAATCGTGAGTGGCCCTTGATAGAAGTCCCAGACTTCTTTCCCTGGTCCTCCAACGACCAGCGATGTCGCCTCAATCTGGTGTTTTTCCAGCGCTTGACGCAGCCGTTTCACAAGGTCCAGTTCAAATTCATCTATAAAGACCTGGCTCGTGGGCAGCCCAAGGTTGCGCACCTTGGCCATGGCCGAATCGGGATCCTTGCCGATACCGATGATCAGCCCAAGCCGCAACGGCTTCTTGCCCCCATTCGCTTGCAAAGGTGGGATCGTCTCTGCCGGATTGTCAGGCGGCAGCGACGCCAAGGGGCTGGACACAATATTTTGCCCTAGAGCGGCACTCATTGGGCTAAGGCCCGCCGCCAAAGCAGTCGTGGAAGCTTGAAGAAAGTTTCGCCGGTTTAGTTTGCTCATCATGCCGAGTCGCAAGCTTTACCTGCGGCTATGGCATCCAGCCAAGCGCAAGCGTGGCTTCCTAATCCTCCCTGATGGAAATGTCCTTCCATCGCACCTTCACACCGCCGCCAGTGTGGATCTGCAAACCGATGACGCCATCTGTGAATTTGGGCGCGGGGTCCGTAAAGTCCACAATCTTTGTGCCATTGAGCTGCGTAACGATGTGAGCGCCGTGCACGGACACTTCCAGCTCATTCCAGTCGCCAGGCTTCAGCGCGTGCTCGCCTTCTGGCGCGGGCTGCGCCACCCAGCCACGCCCGCCGCTTTCGTACAGACCGCCCGTGTGCTTGCCCATGTTCGGGTCGACCTCCACCTGCATCCCTTCGATGTCCGGGCCATGCTGCGGGTCGATACCCGTAATCTTGGCATGAACGAATACGCCGCTGTTGCCCGCGGCCTCGCCTTTGAATTTGAGGCGCAGCATGAAATCCCGATAAGTCTTTTCCGTGGTCAGGTATCCATACTTGTTGGCGGTGCTTTCGCAGAGGATAGCTCCCTGCTCAACGATCCACTTTTCCTCACCATTCTTCTTCCAGCCGCTCAAGTCTTTTCCATTGAAGAGAGCAACCCAGCCGCTTTCATGCGGAGCCTGAGCCAGGGCGCTCAGCCCGAGGAAGAGCGCTACGGCAAGTACCCCACCACATCTTTTCACGACAAATCCTCCGCTTCTGCTTGACCATGGATTTTAACGCGCACCGGAACGGAAGAAAAACCTAATCATGCTGCGGGCTGATGAAGCGAGTTTTGAAAACCGGGGCACGTGCCGTCGCGTGCCCCGTCGGTGAGTGGATTCCGCAGATCAGAACGCCACGCGAACTCCCAAGCGGAACTGACGCTCGTCGTTCTTGGCGCCGGTGATTAGTAGGAAGTTCCCGCTGCTGCGAGAGCCATTTGGATTATTAAAGTGCGGCGAATTAAAGAAATTGGCAGCATCCGCGCGGAGCTGCAGGTCGAACCGCTCGGTGAATTTGAACGTGCGGAATAGGCTAAAGTCCAGGTTCACGGAACCCGGTCCGTATAGAGTGTTGCGGCCCACATTGCCATAAACGGCTGTGGCGGAGACCGCAGCAAACGCTGTGGGGTCATAAAACGGCTGGCCTGTGCCGATTCCGCCAAGCTTCTTGACAGGCCCCACTTGATTCGGAGTCTGGCGCTGACCGACGGCGTTCAGCGAAGCACTGGACGCCGTCAGGGAAAAGGGCTGGCCGTGAATGGCGCTAAAGATCCCGCTTACTTGCCAGTCACTGAGAATCTTCGTAGCCGCGCCGCCGCCGTTCGCCCACGGCTTGCCCTTGCCGACTGGCAGTTCGTAGACGTATGCCAATTGGAAGATCTGCGGAGTATTGAAACCCGCCACGGCGCGGTTGCGCCGCAGGATGTTGGGATCGTTCCAGGCCAGCCCGGCCCATCCGTCATCATCCGTCCAGTTGATGGCTTTCGAGTACGTGTAAGCGCCCTTAACCATGAGACCCTTTGAGAACTGTCGCGTGAGTGCAACCTGCAGGGAGTGATAGTTGGCGCTTAACCAACCTTGGAAGAGAAGTGTGTCCGAAGTGCGGCCAAAGCCCGGTACCACGCAGGTCGGTGGATTCGTTGTAAAATTTGCCGTCTTACAGTTCAAGGGCTGCCCCAATTTGCCCGTGCCGGGCAGGGAGGCATTGATATTGAGATCAGCAAATTGATGAACAGTCTGAGTGCCAACGTATCCCACAGACACGAGGAAATTAGCGGGAAGCTTGCGCTCCACCACGAGATTCCAGGACTCGATGTAGCCTCGCTTTAGCTCGCCAGGGCCGACGGTGCGCTCCAAGGCTTGTGCAGGCAGCGGAAGTGTCCCGCCGCTGATATTCGGGCAGCAAACGGACGGGATGCCGACTGGAATCGGTCCGCCGGGAAGCGGAGAAGCCAAAGGCGATAACGATGAGAACGGAGCAAAGCTGTTTGCTCCGACAAAATTCGAACCCACGGTGAGTGGATAGAAACCGCGAAGTGGCCTGGCCAGAGGCAGCGGATCGACTGATATGCCGAAGCCCGCTCGCACCACAGTGTCGTTGTTAATCTGGTAAGCCAATCCAATCCGAGGGGCGAATAGCCTCTTGCTCGTAGTGACCCCGAGGTTCCCAGGATTGCCCCCTATACCTCCGAGTAGCACGTTGTTCGTGGTGAAATCGTAGCGGTCAAACCGGAAAGCACCGTTCCGCGTCATGAGCGGATAGTATTCGTACCGGAGGCCGAGCGTGACAGTCAACTTGGGCGTGACGCGATAGCGGTCACCGATAAACCACCCGAATTGCCATTCGCGAGCTGTGGCTTTGATAAATTGTTCGCTCCTACCAACTCCCACGGCCCCTCCAGCGCTCACACCCAGTTCGCCAGCAAGGCCGAGTTCGAATTGCGCCAGAGCATTGTACTGGTTGGGAGCGGCCCCTCCATTCAGCGCCGTCGCGCCACCGCCGAAGTCAAACTCTCCGCGCGGGCCGGCGCCCAGTTCCGGCTGCCAGTGGTTCAGGTGGTGATGGACGATGTCCGTCCCGGCGCTAACCTGGTGTCTGCCATGCGACCACCGGACATTGTGCGAGGTCGTGAAGCTCCAGTCATTGCGGAAAGCGGGGTTCCATCCCTCAGGGTTGCCCAGATCGGCGTAGCCCGAAATCGCGAAGAAGGGAAAGCCGCTGCTGCGCAGGTCCGAGCCGTTGTTGGTACCGGGAATCCCCAGCACGGCCGACCCAATATTCGTGCCAAAGTCCGGAGTTTGGCCGTACTCGCTCATGCGGGTAAAGCCCACGTTGCCATCAACGACCAAAGTGGGCGAGAGGGTTAGTGTATGACCCACGGTGACGAGCTGCACAAAATCATGGAAGTCGCCAAGTCCGCCGTCGCATGCACAGTCTCCAATGGCCTGGCCCAGGCTGGGATCACCGTGAAACACCGACTTCATAGCGCTGTACTTGGCAAAGATGCTGTGCCTGGAGGTGCGGTTCCAGTCCACCTTGCCGTCAAAGTTGTTGCGGTTCAGTTTCTGTGTAGCCGACTTGAAATAGTTAGCAGTGTTGCCGGGCCCAGTCGGCGCCGGAATCAGAGCCAATATTTTCGCCGCGATGGGATCAATCGGGATGGCGGCCTGGTTGGGAAAGGGCGTGCGTCCGGTGCCGTCAGGGTTTCCTGTGTGCGGGTCATAAATGACCGTCCCTGTGCCGGTAAAGTTTCCGGCTCGAAGGGCCGCAGTCGGCACGGTCTGGAGACCTCCAGGAGCTTGGCGGTTATCGCGTTCATAGGTTCCGTTGTAGCTTCCGAAGAAGAACAACTTGTCCTTCTTAATGGGGCCACCGAAAGTGCCGCCAAAGTCATTGAGCTTACTCTCCCCCTTGGCGCCAGTCTCAAAGAATTGCCTTGCCCGCAGAGCCTGGTTCTGAAAGTACTCAAAACCAACTCCATGGTACTGATTCGTGCCCGACTTGGTAATGACGGTGATGGCCGCGCCACCTGTCATCCCCTGCTCGGGATCGAAATTATTGGTGGAGATGTTGACTTCCTGAACGGTCTCCGCCGGCGGGATATAAACGGCATGGTGAGGCAGCCAGACGAACACGTCCGCGGCGCCGTCCACACGGGTATTATTATTGTTACGATTGGTACCATTGATGTTCGTGCTCAGGGCGCGTTCCGGGGTGTCGGCGATAGCGTTCTGAAATACTCCGGGCGTTGCGCCGGGCACAAGATTGATCAGCGTCTGGAAATTCCGGTACTGGTTGAGCGGCATGTTCAGGATGGCTTTTTCGGTGAGCTCCGTATGGAGATCACTCTTTTCGGTCTGCAGATTCACGACGGATGCCTCGACGGTGACCTGCTCGGACACCGTGCCCACCTGTAAATTCGCATCGCCGTTGGTGACAGTGTTAGCGGCAACCATCAGATTCGTCTGAGTAAGGGGCTTGAACCCACTGGCTGTAACTTTGAGGTCGTAATCGCCAGGCGCGAGGTCGGTAATCGAGTAATGGCCGTTGTCGTCGGTGTCTGTTTCACGCTTAACACCTGTAGCGCGGTTGGTGGCGGCAACATGAGCCTTCGGCACTCCCGCGCCGCTCTGGTCGGTCACCGTACCAGTTACCGAGCCGTACAAAACTTGAGCCCACGCGCTATGCGCGTATACCAACCCGAAGAAGCTGAGAGCTACAACACATACTACTGAAATGCGAAATCTACTTGTGACCATTATCTTTGTCTCCTTCCGTTCCACCTTGACGGCAGCCGCCTTTCGCCAACCAAACCGTGCCCTCGGGCTACGCGGTGTCGCAAATAGCCTACCGCTCGCGAGCGGATACGATTCGGACACGTCGTGGAAACAATCTCGCTCAATACCCATACGGTCTTCAGTTGTGATTTAGACGACTCGATCGCTGTCCGTTACAACCCTAGGACACCCCACACAGTAAGATATGCTCTCCTTGCTCCTCGACTTTTAGCGGAACCTATCAGCCATAAGAACGATTTGTCAAGCATTTTTCTTTTTTTCGAATTATATTGGATGCAAAACCAGGCAAGACATCTGACTTAGTTGGGGAATCAGATTTATTTGTGCGTTTTGCCGCATTAGAAAAAAAGATACTTCTCAGGTGGAACCTCCAATGTACCGAATGAAGCATTGCAAGACCCAGCGCGAACGCGACTTGCACGTTATCGAGGGCCTTGTACGGCGATACGGCTCACTTTCTCAGGTAGAGATCTACGATCTTACTCATCTGCAGCGCAGCGCCATTTCTGGGCTAGTGCGAGATTTACTGAACCGGGGAAAGTTAGTTGAGGCCGGGCGCTCGGACAACTCGATGGGCAGGAAGCGGATCCTGCTTCGTATCAACGAGGAGCATAGTTTCTTCCTGGGAATTGGGTTCGACGACGAATCAGTGCTTGCAGCAGTCATGGATCTTCGTCCGCGAATCCGCTCGGTGGTGCGGGAGGCTACGCGATTGGAAGGAAGCACGAACGGGTTGGCGCATCAGCTTCTGTCTTGCGCGCACGAAGCTATGAGACAAGCCGGCATTAAAGCAGAATCGCTTCTCGGCATCGGCATTGCCGGGTCCGGTCTCGTGAATAGTCACGAAGGCACTATGGTGATGTCTTCCACGATCGAGTCATTCAAGCAGGTACCTCTTCGTCGTATTTTTGAGAAAGAGTTTGCAGTTCCCGTCCAGGTCGCGAACTTCGCCAGCGCCAAGGCAGTGGCAGAAAGGGCTCTCGGTGCGGGCGCCATGTCCAATGACATGATTTACGTGGAATATGGCAAGAGTGGAATCGGCGCCGGGATTATCAGCGGAGGGAAATTGTTACATGGTGCCGGGTACGCAGCGGGAGAACTTGGTCATACGCACATGATCGAGGAAGGTCCGGCCTGTAAATGCGGCAGCTTCGGCTGCTTGGAGGCGCTCGCGGGTGCGGCGGCAATCGAAGGTAGGATCCGAAAGGCTGTCGCCGAAGGGAGTGGATCAGATGTGATTGCACTCGCCGGTGGCGATCCCGCAGCCATTTCAGGATGGATGGTCCTAAAGGCCTCCGACATGGGCGACAAGACGTGCAGTGCCATTGTTGAGCAGGCGGCGAAATACTTGGGCCTAGGCCTCGCCAACTTGGTGAACCTCTTCAATCCCTCGGTGCTGGTTCTCGACCAGCGGCTTAAGCTTGCGGGCCAAGGCTTGCTCGACCAAGTGATAAAGGTTGTCAAACGGCAGGCTCTGACATACTCAACGGAAAAGTTGAGCATCCGATTTGGTAGCTTAGGTGACGAAGCCAGCGTTTTGGGAGCCGGCTCCATCGCCCTCGAGAAACACTTTGAGATTCCAGCCCTGAAGCCTCCGCGATTTCTGATCGAACCTATATCTGGCCCGCCCCATCGCCGGCCATCTCCCGAAACGTCTCCCTCGCGGGCTTCAGATCCTGTTCCTGTGCAGCGCCTTGCTCCTCAGCCCTAACCTTCCACCATCAGGCTGCGGCCAGTTCCCTGTCGAATGGTGACCATTCGGTCCACCTCTAATCTATCCCATTCTTCACAACGGCCATCCGGCCAATTCGCGATCAGTTTTTCGATCTTTGTATCCTCTCCCAGCCCAAAATGAACCCGGATATCGCTTGCGCTTAGGTAGCTTCCGTCTGTATGGGCGCGCCGCAAGAGGTTTCGCCCGCGTAGGCGAACTTCGACTCTCGCGCCGATCGCGAAGCGGTTTCCACCGGCCGCTTCCAGTCGAACGAGTAGCCAGTGATTACGGTTCAAGGAGCGAGTCTGGTTAAGCAGCAGTCGCACCGGGCCATTGTTGTTGGCAACGACGATGTCAATTGCGCCGTCGTTGTTAATGTCGCCGAAGGCTGCGCCGCGGCTCACTTCGGAAAGGGCCAAAGCAGGCCCCGCGACTCCAGTCATCTCTCGAAATTTCCTTCCGCCGCTTTCGTTACGAAATAACTGATTATTCTGGTTAAACGGATACGGGCTTCCTCGCAACGACTCAATGCGATTCACGGCGCCGTTGGCGATGAAGAGATCCAGATGTCCGTCGTTGTCATAGTCAAACCATTCGGTGCCAAACCCTGTGTACGGAAAGGTCGGCTGAATCAGGCCAAATTCTGCGGACTCGTCGTTAAAGTTCCCGTGACCGTCATTCACGTAGAGGTTGCAGCCCTCATTCGTCAAATTGGTTTTGAAGATGTCGTCATCCCCATCGCCGTCGAAATCGCCAGCAGCCACACCCATGCCTGCTTGGGGAGCGCCCTCGGCATTGTATGCAGTTCCTGATGACAAGCCCCTCTCTTTGAACGTGCCATTCTGCTGGTTGATCCACAGGTGGGCGGCGGCGCCGTCATTGGCGACGTAAATGTCTGGCCAGCCATCGCTGTTGAAGTCGGCGCAGACGACTCCCAGGCCGGGCCCGATGGACGCTCCGATTCCTGCAGCTTCAGTGACATCTTCGAATGTGCCATCGCCGCGATTATGGAAGAGACGCGCCGGCACGGGTTGGTACATTTTCGGCGTACAATAATCTCGTTCGCCTGTCGAGGCGTAACACTGCTTGTTTCCTTTCACTGTGAAGTCCAGATAGTTCGCTACGAAAAGATCAAGGCGCCCGTCGCGGTCATAATCAACCCACGCGGCGCTTGTGCTCCAACGCGGGTCATCGACCCCGGCTTGGACTGTGACATCGGTGAACGTCCCGTCGCCGTTGTTGTGATAGAGAACGTTATGTCCGAAGTTTGTGACGTAGAGGTCTTGGAAGCCGTCATTATCGTAGTCACCGACAGCGACTCCCATTCCGTAACCCACGTGCCCGATTCCGGCTTTTTCAGTTACGTCCACGAACCTGAGCTTTCCAGTCTCGCTTAGCAGGTTTCGGAAGAGCCGGTTCCCAGGCTTCCACCCGGGGGGTGGAGAAAACCTCGCTCTCCGCGGATCCTGAGTTGGGTCGAGCATTGTCCCCTGCACGAGATAAACATCCAAGTCGCCGTCATTGTCGTAATCGAACAACGCGACTCCAGCGCCCATGATTTCCGGCATATAGTACTGGCCCGTCGTGCCCGCGAAATGGTCGAACTTCAGCCCTACTTCAGCGGCCACCTCACGGAAAAGTGGAATGGACGAAGGGTTGGCGAGTGCACCGGTTCCTGGGATCCCTATACGTCCAGTAAAGCCCAAGGACAGCATCTGCAAGAAGTTACGCCGTCCAAGAATGCAGTAATGCTTTTCTCTTGGTGAGAGTCTGACAGAGTCGCGATTCTTCTTATTCACTGTGGGGGTCTCGACGATTCGAGAGTGCGAAGATCGCGATCAATGCTGGCAACCAATCCGAATTGACCAAGCGCTGCAGCACCATCGCGTGCTTGGCGGATGTAGCGCAAACCATTCTGGTGGTCACCCGAACGTGCGAACGCCGCCCCAAGCGCATACATATATCGAGGAGTGTTTTCATCCTCCGGTTGGAGCGTTTTTTTCAGTTCCCGAATCCCTTCCTCGTACTTCTCCATGTTCACCAATACGCGCCCAAGATTGAAGTGTGCCTGCCGGTTGTTGGGTTTGTTCTCAAGGGCACTCCGGTACTCGGCCACAGCTTCCAATAACCTGCCTTGCCGTTCAAGGAGGAACCCAAGGTTGTTGTGAGCGCTCGCGTGAAAGGGATCGATCTCGATGGTTTTTCTGAAAGCGTTCTCGGCTTTTTGATATTTTTCAGCGCCTAGGAGGAGCACTCCGTAATTGTAATAGTTTTCAGAGGAGCCCGGATCGAGACCTGCTGCAACTCGATAATGCTCCTCTGCCTTTTCGAATTGGCCCAGCTGCCCGTAGAGCTCGACCAAATTCACATGCGCCTGAACTAATTGCGAATCGATCTCAAGGGCCTTTTCGTGTGCTGCGGCGGATTCCTCGAGCCGCCCTTGTCGCTCGAGCTGAATGCCCATCTGCACCTGTTGCGTTGCGCTTCGATTGAGTTCCCGAACTTCTTCCAGCAGCGGGTCACTGGACGGGGGAGCACCGTCCTTATTCCTCTCGTAGAGGCGAAGCTGCTCGCCGGCTTGATCCGCCTTTCCTAGAGCACGATACGTCAGCGCCAAAGCATAATGGGCGGCTCCAAAGTCCGCAAACAATTCGGTCGCTTTGCGATAAGCAACAACCGCGCCCGCAAGGTCGTGCCCGGCAGCGCGGACTCGTCCCAGACCGTAGTAAGCGTCAGCGTTATTGGGGTGTTGCTCCACGATCTCCGCATAGAGCTTTCCGCTGGCGTCCCACTCCGCGGAGGCAAGCAGGCAGTTGGCGAGTCGTAGCTTTGCGCGGAGATAGTCGGGATCGACGCGCAACGCCAAACGAAGAGTAGAAGCGGCCGCGCCGCACTTGCCTTGATCCGCTTCGACGACTCCCAGATAATACGCCCACTGAAAGACGTTGGGTTCGAGTTGTCCGGCGCGCCGGTAACACACAGCCGCCTCTTGGAGCAAACCATAAGTCTGGAGGACCATACCGAGCCTTCCGCTTGTGGCGGCGTCTTCCAGGTGGCTGCGTGCGTTGGAGTAAGCTTCCTCGATCTGCTCCTGGATGCCAGGAGAAAAATTGTCAAGACTGAGGCGAGGCAACTCTGGAACGGCAAAGGTGCTTTGAGCCCCCGAACTGGAGGAAGCGAATGCAAGCGCCTGGAAGAGGATCAAGCACAACGACTTTCGCATCACTTCTTCTCCACGTTAGTGGGCACCAGAACTTGTCTAGCGGAATCAGCGGAGTAGGTCAGGCCCAAGGGTTTGTCACCGATCAGGAAAGAAGGGAAAGAGCTTGCGAATCTCTTCCTCGGTGGGCTGATGTCCGTATTCCGTGATTTCAAATGCTTCCACGTGCTGGATTCGATCCGCTTGCGCGCCGTACCGCTTTTCCAACGCTGCCCGCCACTCTGGCTGCAGTTTTCTCGAAGCCAACGGCCCGGCCGCCAGCCACTCCTTTCGTTCTGCGGGATACTTCGGCACTTGCTCGAACTGTCCTTCGGTCCACGGCAGCCACTCGTAGAATTGGGATACGTGGGCGTCCAGCATATTGACCTTTTTCTCAAACACATCGTCAATCGACACCACAATGTCCGCGCGAAAGGGCTGTGGACGCGTAAAGCGATCGCTGTAGTAAAGAAAAACCGGATTCCGCTTCAGCGGAGGCGTATCCATCACCAAGTCCGGCACAATTACCATGTAGGACGCGTCCTGCACCAACACTCCCGTGTACCGATGATCTGGGTGATAGTCATTGGGGCGCGGCGCAATGACGATATCTGCATTCCACTGGCGGATTTCGCGAATAACCTGCTCGCGGGCCTCAAGGGTAGGCAGGAGCTTGCCGTCGTGATTATCGAGCACTTCGTATTCGATGCCGATGCGCCGCCCCGCTTCCTGCGCTTCCGCGCGCCGGCGCTTGGCGAGTGCTTCTCCACTCATGGACTGGTGCCCTGCATCGCCGTTGGTTAGTGATACGAACTTCACCTTGTTGCCGAGCGTCGTAAACTTAGCCGCCACGCCACCTGCACCGAGGTCGCAATCATCGGGATGCGCGCCAAACGCGATGACGCGCACAGGCTGATTCTGTGTCCGTGCCGGCAAGGCTACGAGCAACACGGAAGCAAAAACGCACCTGAGCCTCTGTCCATAACGAACAGCGTTTGGAGAAAGCACTTGCCCAAAGGAATTCAGCGCACTCATTTTCACCGGGCGAATTATATATCGACCACTCTCTCCTACATTGCTATTTTGGCGCTTCGTCGAAGATCGCTTCGGCCTTCGAGTCCCAGTAGATTCTCTTCCCGAACCAATAGGCGCGCGTCGCCATCATACACGCTACAGAGTGCGCAAATCCGTGATGCACGGTTGCGTTGGGCTGTTTGCGGCTTCGCAAGCAATCCAGCCAGTTGGTCATATGCGAGGGTTCTTCGTCCCCCATCCCCATAGGGGGAAGACTTGTGTCCCCGGGCAACAGGACGTCCTTGACGGGCCGCTTCGAGTCAACGGTCAGGTCGTCTTCGTGATTGCCCTTTTCCTCGACGACCTGCCAGCGCGGGCTGCCCTCTCCTCCCGTGTTGATCATGGTAGCCTTCTTGCCCATGATGCGCGTGAAGCTCGGCGCGTCGTTGCCAAAGCTGGTTGAGTAACTCGTCATAAAACCATTTGCATAGGTGAAGAGCGCCTGGAACGTATCCGGATTCTCACGACCATCCTGCCAGGCAAAAATGCCGCCATGCGCCACGACGGAATACGGATGTTCCACATCCATGAAAAAGTGGCACAGGTCAATGCCGTGGCTCATCCACTGGTCGGCGATGCCGCCGGAAAATTCTTTGTAGAGACGAAACTCGAAATGAAGCTGCGGATCGAACGGCCTGAAAGGCTTGGTCATCAGCCAGGCGCGCCAGTCCGTGTCCTGTTCACGAATCATCTTGACTTCGGGGCGCCCGCGCCAGCGAGGGCCGTGATAATTCCACTCAATCTCGTACTTAGTGACTTCGCCGAGAACGCCGGTGCGGATCAGGTCGCGTGCAGCAAGCTGATACGGTTCGCTGCGGTGTTGCGTGCCGACTTGAGCGATAAGATTCCGGGCCACAACGGCATCGCGCGCCGCCTTGACCTCTTCGAGAACGTTGCCCATGGGCTTTTCACAGTAGGCATCTTTGCCGGCCTCTGCCGTCAACTTCAGTATTGGCGAATGCGAGTGTTCAGGCGTGGAAATCATCACTGCGTCAACGTCTTTGAGCGCCAGCAACTCCTGTGGATGCTTAAGGGCACGCGGCGCTTTGCCGTAGTATTTTTGATTGGCGGCCACGGCGCGATCGAGGTTGTGAGTCCACACGTCGCAAACCGCAGAGACTTCCACATTTTTTTTGTCTTTGAGGAAGGCAACGATCCCATCGAGTTCCGTACCGCGGTTTCCGACGCCGATGTGTCCGAGCGAGATCCGGTCATTCGTCCCGACGATGCGAGAGTAAGAGAGAGCCGAGCTACTCATTGCCGCGCTTCCCGCAGCCACCGCCGCGCCCTTCTGCAGAAATTCTCTCCGGTTCAGTTTGCTATCTGAGCCATCCATAGCTGCCTCCCTGGCTTGAGTTTATCAAGCCCATGCCGAACTGTAACTCCCGCTCCGCCCAAACAACCGTGAATTACCAGATCAGCTTCAGGGCGAACTGGAGTTGGCGGTTGCTGGCAGCGGTGCTACTGATGGTGTTAAATCCACCGAAGGCAGGCGGACCAATCGGGAATCTGCCAGTGGCGGGGTCGAAATTGGGATACGAGTCGAGAAACGGGTTGGGCATGGAAAAGATGGGGTGATTTAGGAAATTGAAGGCCTCGAAGCGGAACTGAAGTTTCAGCCGCTCCGTGAAGGCCGTGGTCTTCATCGCGGAAAAGTCAAAGCTAACGTATTTCGGCCCGCGCAAAACGCTACGGCCGGCATTGCCGAAGACCTCCTGAGGCGAAGCGATCGCGACAGCAGAGAGATTCCACCAATTCATGGTTTGCTTAGGACCGGTGTTGGGATTTCCCAGAAGGTCACAGTTGTCCTGCTCAAAGTTAACCTGATTCACAGCATCGTCCTTGCTCGCATCAAGGCAGGAGGCCGGGAAACCGGTCCGCACCGCGCTGATACCTCCAATCTGCCATCCGCCAAGGAGTTTCTCGACGGGGCCAGACCAGCTTGAGCCCCAGCGCCGGCCCTTGCCAAAAGGAAGCTCGTAGAGAGCGCTGTTGACCCAGTTTATTTTGGCATCGAAAACCGAAGGCCCATAGTCGAGCCTGAGGTCGAAAATGTGAGGAGTGGCTTGACCATTACCGCCATCGCGCGTGGACGAAGCCGTGTCCATGGTCTTCGACCAGGTGAAGGAACTCAGGAAGGCGAAACCGCCGGAGAAGCGCTTTTCCACTTTCGCCTGCATGGAATTATAGTTGGCCGAGGTGGCGCTTTCGAAGAGGTTAAAAAACGAAGCCAGGGAGGCGTATTTTGGCGGCAGATAGGTTACAGGCTGCAAGACCTTGTCGCCTTGCATCGCAGGAAACGGCTGATTTTGGTCGGTGAGGTGAGGTAAGTGGGTAGAAGCCGAACCCACATAGGCGATTTCGAAGATGAGATTGTTCCTCAGTTCCTGCTGGATTCCCAAACTCCATTGCTGGACGCGCGGAGTTTTCAGGTGAGGTTCGACGACGAACATGGAAGGCTGAATCTTAAGCTGCGAAGTGTTTGCGAAGACCTGATCCACAATAGTAAGCTGACTGCCCTTGCGGATCAGTTTGGCAGAGCGCGGCGCATTCCGAGCGAAATCGAACCAGGGATCCGCATTCATGGGCGAATAGAAGATTCCGGCACCACCACGGATAACGGTTTTATTGTGGCCGAAGCCCGGAGTCCAGGCGAAGCCAAGGCGCGGTGAAAAATTGGTCTTGTCGGTGAAGACGAGATTGTGCCCAAGGCGGTTATCTCTTACAAATGGCAGATACGTTGGTGATGCGGGGTCTGAGTCGAGCTGTACGCTAGGATCCCAGCCGGCATAGGGATCTCCTGAACCGGGACGGACGACTACAGGAATTGCACCGCTGAGATACACATTGACCATGGAATCCTTGAGGTCGTGCCAGTAAGGAGCGACTTCATAACGTAGGCCGAAATTCAGGGTGAGGTTACGCCGGAACTTGAAGTCATCTTGAGTGTAATAGGCCTGGGTCCAGCGGAAAAGATGCACGTGGGAGTCGCCGGTGGCGACTTCGGAGTCGTTACTAATCCCGAGAAGCATGCTAGCAAGAGAAAGACCACCGGTAATCGCGCGGGTAACGGGATCGGGCAAGGAGCCGGTTGCGAAAGACGGATTGGTGAAGGAGGCGCGGGCGAGGTTGTGAGAGAGCAAATTCAGATTCTCATGGCGGAAGTCCCCGCCCGCTTTGAGGACATGACGCCCCTTGATGAGCGACCAATCGTCTCCATATTCGTAAGTTGTCTGAACCTTGCGCAGGGGATGGCCGAAGGAATCTTCGCCAAGGCTCTCGAATTTGTCACCGCCGCCGCTGAAGCTTGGAGTGCCAAAGTCGACGGGGTCACCTGACGCCCCGGGTATCTTCAATTGTTGCACAACATTGGTCTTGCCAGCGAGAGGGCCGATGCGGCTGCCGAGCGCGCGAACATAGTTGACCTTAGCCTCGTTCACCATGTTCGCGGAAATGGACCAGGAGTGATGAAGGCCGAAAGTCGTGGTTTTGACGGCCTCGGTAAGATCGCGGACGGGCATGAGGTCATTGTTAACCACATCTTCGCGGCCCCAGGAATATCGTCCCCAGAGGTTCATGTTGTGCTTGAGAACGTAGTCGAGACGTCCAGCGACCTGGTCACGATTCGTGGGAACGCCAGCAACGGTGGAGAAGTTGTCACGGAGGCCAGGCCGGTTTGGCGCGGGCACGTAGGAGGACGTGAGAAAAGCCGCGGTTGCGGCGTTCCAACACTGTTGAGGAATCTTCATGTTGGGCCAAAGCACGTCCGTGTTGGGATTGGAATTGAAGCAGCCAGCCGGAAGCGTATTTGCCAGCGCGGAATTTGGAGGATCCGTCGGTATTGGTGTCGTGTGGCATGTAGATGGGAATGCCGTAATCGGAGAAGTCCCCATGTTTCACATTGGCCATGGGCACGGTAATGAGGCCGGAAAAGTTCGTGCGGTCTCTCAAAGCTTCATATGCTCCGAAGTAAAACGCCTTGTTGGCCACAATTTTCCCGCCCGCGGTTGCGCCGAATTGGTTACGCTTGAAAGGGGGCTTGGGCGCGCCCTCGCCGAGGTTAATGTTGTCGAAAAAATCTCTGGCATCAAAGAGGTCATTTCGTAAGAAGTCGTACGCGGTCCCGTGAAACTCGTTCGTGCCGCCCTTGGTGACGGCGTTGATCTGGGCGGCGCCGCGACCGTATTCGGCTGTGTAGGAATTGGTCTGGACCTTGAACTCCTGGATTTCGTCAACCGAGGGAATGGCTGCGACAGTATTGAAGTCGGGGGAAGTATTGACAGCGCCGTCGAGAAGGAAATTGGTGTCCTGAGCGCGGGCACCACCCACGGAGTACTGGTCACTCACGCGCCGGCCCACATCGCGGACTTCTTGAAATGAGGTGTTGCTGTCTTTTGTGAAGGTGACGCCCGGGCCCAACGTCGCCAAGTCCAGGAAGCTGCGACCATTCAACGGCAAGTCCACAACGCGCTTGTTATCGATCACTTGTCCGACCGTACTCGACTCGGTCGAAAGTAGCGGAGCTTCCGCAGTAGCGACAACCGTGTCCGTGGTTTCCCCGACCACCAGTGTCACGTCTACACGCGCTTTCTGGTCCACCTGCAGCTCAAACGCGGGAACGTTCGAAGTGCGAAAGTTCGCAAGCTTAACCGTCACTGTGTAGTGACCTGGCTCAAGGGCGGGGACCGTGTAATCACCGGAAGCGTTGGTGCGAGTCACGAAATGCGTGTTGCGCTCGACATTGGTTACGGTGACTTCCGCATCGGGAACCGCGGCTCCGGACGAATCAAGGACAATGCCTGTGATGCTGCCGGTGCCGATCTGCCCGAAAGTGCCCTGCCCCATCAGAACGAGCAGCATGAGGCATAGGACGATGCGTGAAAGGGTTCCGTGGGCGAAGACTTTCTTGTCTTTGTGCATAGCTCACCTCTCTACTAAAGAACAGCTAAAGTTTGACGCGAAAGCGAACCTTCCGAAGGGAGGATCTGCACGATAAAGCCGCGGCAGGCATCGAGCGAGGCGTATCGCTTTGATCGCGTCCCGGTTTGGGAAAGGCCGAGTTGCGACGTCGCTGGGGTTGTAGGGAGCTCCTGGGTTGCGGGCCAACGTTGCCTCCCGAGGGAACCTCAGAGCTGTGCGCGAGCTAACGGCCTGTGGGTCAGGCTTTAGCCGGCACACTTGGACTTGCCGGGCGAGAGTGTATCACTTTGAGGCGGCGGGAGCTAAAGGAAGGGGCATCGCGCTTCGTCAAATGCGCCGAACCAACCCCTCCTCAGTCGCCTGGGTATTGGAAGTGAGGCGAATCAACCCTCTCTCACCTGCTGACGGCGG
>QHZR01000241.1 GCA_003224755.1 Acidobacteriota bacterium | reverse complement strand
CTTATGCCGGGGCTATACAACGGTGTGGCCGAGCCCAAAGATGGTGCTCATATCACCTACAAAGACGAACGCATTCAGGTGCCTCCCAACCCAATTATTCCTTTCATCGAGGGCGATGGCACTGGACGAGATATCTGGAAGGCTTCGGTACGTGTCTTCGACGCCGCAGTCGAGAAGGCCTACCAGGGCAAGCGGCGCGTGGTCTGGTATGAAATCTTCGCGGGGGAAAAGGCCAAAGCCAAGTTCAATGACTGGCTTCCGCAAGACTCGGTTGATGCAATCCGCGAGTTCCGCGTCGCGATTAAAGGTCCGCTGACAACGCCCGTCGGCGGCGGCATCCGCTCTCTCAACGTGACCCTGCGGCAGGTGCTCGATCTCTACTCCTGCATCCGTCCGGTGAAGTATTACAAGGGCACGCCGTCTCCCGTGAAAAATCCTGAGCGCATGGACATAGTCATCTTTCGCGAGAACACAGAAGACGTTTATGCCGGCGTCGAGTGGGAGCAGGGAACACCCGAAGCTGCCAAGTTGATCGACTTCCTCAATAAAGAAATGCTGAAGGGCGGCAAGAAGCAAGTGCGGACCGACTCGGGCGTTGGCATCAAGCCGATTTCGATTTTTGCTACCAAACGCCTGGTGCGCATGGCGATTCAGCATGCGCTCGAAAGCGGACGCAAAACAGTCACGCTGGTACATAAAGGCAACATTCAGAAGTTCACGGAAGGCGCGTTTCGCAAGTGGGGATACGAACTCGCAACCGAAGAATTCCGCGACAGAGTTGTGACCGAACGTGAGAGCTGGATCCTCGACAACAAAGACAAGAACTCGAATCTTAGCGCCGAAGAAAATGCCGCACTGGTCGAGCCCGGACTCGAGTATGCCCCGCCTGAGTTCGGCAAAGCAGTTGCCGCCGAAGTGCGCAGCGTTCTCGAAAGTATATATTCCACGCACGGGCACGGCGCATGGAAGAAGAAGCTAATGATCAACGACCGCATCGCCGATTCCATTTTTCAGCAGGTGGTCACGCGTGCCGACGAGTATTCTGTGCTGGCGACGCCGAATCTAAATGGCGATTACATTTCCGACGCGTGCGCCGCGCAGGTTGGCGGCCTGGGCATCGCGCCGGGAGCGAACGTCGGCGATGGATACGCCGTCTTTGAAGCCACGCACGGTACGGCGCCCAAGTACGCTGACAAAGATGTGATTAATCCTGGATCGGTCATGCTCTCCGGAGTGATGCTGTTTCGCTAGTTGGGATGGAACGAAGCCGCAGACATGATCGAAAGTGGCCTGGAACGGACCATCGAGAAGAAGACGGTCACCTATGATTTCGAGCGACTGATGCCCGGCGCGACCAAAGTCAGCACCAGCAAGTTTGCAGACTGCATCATCGAGAACATGGGAGCGGGAGTGCTGAGCGCGGTATAGCGATGTTGTGGAAGATTTGGTAAGTGGGTAATCGGGTAATTGTGTAATTTAAGACCACACCCGCGATGTGGCTGTTCAGGCGCTAGTGCAATTTCCCAATTACCAAATTTCACAATTACCAAATCCGAGGAACTCACTCATGCGCAAGAAAGTTAGCATCGTAGGCTCAGGAAATGTGGGCGCTACTGCCGCCCATTGGATCGCGTCTAAGGAACTCGCCGACGTCGTCTTGATTGACATCATCGAAGGCGTCCCGCAGGGCAAGGGACTCGACTTGCTCGAAGCCATGCCTATCGAAAAGCGGGACTCCTACGTGATCGGCACCAACGACTACGCCGACACCGCGAATTCCGACATCGTGGTCATCACCGCCGGAATCCCCCGCAAGCCTGGCATGAGCCGCGACGACCTGCTGAACACCAACTATAAAATCATGGCGGACGTGGTCAGCAAGGTCGTGAAGCACTCGCCGAATTGCATCCTGATCGTCGTTTCCAACCCGCTCGATGCCATGGCCCAAGCGGCCTACAAGCTCAGCAAATTTCCGCGCGAGCGGGTGATCGGTATGGCCGGCGTGCTCGATTCTGCCCGTTTTCGCGCCTTCATCGCTGACGAGTTGAAGGTCAGCGTGGAGAACGTGACCGCTTTTGTCCTCGGCGGTCATGGCGACACCATGGTCCCGCTGCCACGCTATTCGACGGTCGCAGGTATTCCGATCACCGAACTGATCGCGCCTGACCGGCTGGCCCAGTTGGTGCAGCGCACCCGCGATGGCGGCGCGGAAATTGTGAAGTACCTCAAGACCGGTAGCGCCTATTACGCGCCTTCGTCAGCTACGACGGAAATGGTCGAAGCCATCCTCAAAGACAAGAAAAAGATCCTCCCCTGCGCCGCCTATCTTGAAGGCGAATATGGAATCAAGGGCCTCTACGTCGGCGTTCCAGTAAAACTCGGCTCGAATGGAATCGAACAGATCATCCAAATCAAACTCACAGCTGAAGAGCAAGCTGCACTAAACAAGAGCGCCGACGCGGTGAAGGAGTTGGTGGGAGTGATTGGGGTGTAAGTCAGACGACTTCGTCATTCCCAGTGGGAGCCAGCGAGACGAAGAGAGACTTATTGTTGCGCTGATGAGATCTGCTACGCTTGCGAAGCATGAGTCCGAAGCTGCTTAATTTCCTTCGAGAGCATTTTCCCTCGTTCAAACCTGATTATGATCCGTTTCCCGCATATCGTCAGAGAATCGCTCTTGACCACGTGCGCCGTGGTGATTCTCTGTTCGAAAGCAAAGAATACGCGCTCGCTCTTGATGCTTACAACGAAGCCATAGAATTTGAGGCCGTAGCAGAGGCTTTTTGCAATCGGAGCTGTGTGTTTGTGCAAACCGCGGACTACGATCGTGCACTTGAGGATTGCAACCGGGCGATCAAAATGAAGCCGGATCTAGCACCAGCATTCTGCAACCGCGGTACCGCATACCTCGGAAAAGGTGACAGAGAATTAGCACTTCGAGATTATGACCAAGCCATCAGTCTGAAGGCAGATTTCGCCATTGCCATATGTAATCGCGGATTTGCGCTATTTTCAAAAGGCGAAATCGACCGTGCATCAGTTGACTTCGACCGCGCGGTCGAACTGGAGCCGAATCTCGCGCTGGCTTTCAGAATTCGCGGCGTCGTTTCGTTTTGCAATCGCCGCTTTGCGCAAGCCCGAAAGGACTGCGCCGAGGCGACACGCTTGGATGCCAACGACTGCAATAATCTGATTTGGCTGTATCTGGCAAATGTTCGGGATGGGCTGACCAAGAAGGCTCAAGTTCAAGCAGAGGGAATGGATCTGGACGAATGGCCAGGACCGGGGTTTGCGTTTCTGCTTGGTTCCTTAACCCGAGAAGGTTTGCTGGCCGCCAGTCATGACGAAAATTTGTATAAGCAACGAGAGCAGCTTTGTGCAGCGCATTTTTTTATTGGTCAAGCGGAATTGTTCAATGGTCATCTCGTTGAGGCTGCGGAGTCGTTCAGAAATGCAATTGCGTCTGGTGCCATGAATTGCCTGGAGTACGTGGCTGCTGAGAGGGAATTGCAGGACGTAAAATAACTGTTCCAGTTGCAAGTAACCGTTTCCTGGAGGCCCCGCGAAAGGAATCGGGAAGGGCACGACTTCCAGTCCTGCCGCATAAGGCCAGCCAGAGACGCGGCTTCCAGCCGCTGAGGTGTGCCCCTACTCGTCCGAATTAGGCACGTATTCTTCTTGTCGGGCGCGGACCTCAGCGGCTCAAGCCGGGGAGTTAAGTGCACTGAATCGGCACGACTGGAAGTCGTGCCCTTCCCGATTTGGCCGGATCGGAATCGCGAC
Source organism: Acidobacteriota bacterium (assembly GCA_003224755.1). GTDB lineage: Bacteria > Acidobacteriota > Terriglobia > Terriglobales > Acidobacteriaceae > Gp1-AA145. The sequence goes on along the minus strand of QHZR01000241.1, from coordinate 2,107 downwards.
CAAGCGTTGAGGGGACGATGGAGCCCGCCCGCTGACGCGCGAGTAGGCTCTCGGTGCCTTCTACGCGGCCTTCTGCTGTGCCCTAACTCTTGCCCATCTTGCGCGCTGCGCCGATGCGATCTTCCGGCGCGCGGCAATTGAAAGCGGCTTTCTTGCGATCGTCACTGACCCGTTTGCCGATTGCGGCTTGCGAGCCTTTGCCCATCGCGCTTTCTGCGCTAGCGACATTTTGCGCCTTGCCGCTGCAGAAACAAACCGCTGCGATCCCGCTCGGCGCGATCCGGTATTGCGTGATCCGAGCGAGCCATTCAGTGACTCAATTACCGAAATTGCCTGATCCAACTTCTCTACTTGCGCTTGGGCCATGCCGCGCTCCGCGCGCAGTTGCTCCAGTGCATTAGTTAGGTTTGTCATTTCAGTTCCCCCCTCTTGGAAAACAACGGGCCTTATTGTAGAGGGTCTAAGCCGCTAGCGCCAGCCCTGGTCGCTGATTCTACGGGCCGTTCTCAGACTCTCTCAATCTCCACCGACTGCAACTTCACATCCTTGTTCGGGCGGTCCTGGCGTCCGCGCGGAAGGTTGGCGATCTTATCCACGACGTCTTGCCCCTCGATCACCTCACCGAAGATTGTGTGCTTGCCGGTGAGCCAGTCGGTGGCAGCAACCGTGATGAAGAACTGCGAGCCGTTGGTATTCGGTCCAGCATTGGCCATGGCCAGTTTGCCGGGCTTATCGAACTTGTGCGAAGAGCCGCGAGTTTCGTCTTCAAACTGATATCCCGGACCGCCCATGCCGGTACCTTGCGGGTCTCCGCCCTGAATCATGAAATTCGGAATCACGCGATGGAAGATGGTTCCGTCATAAAGCCGGTCTGAACTTTTCTTGCGGGTATTCGGATGCACCCACTCGCGCTTGCCCTCCGCAAGTTCGGTGAAATTCTGCAGGGTTTTAGGAGCGTCCTTCTCGAACAGGCGGCAAACAATGTTGCCTTCAGAAGTATTGAAGATTGCGTATGTGCCGGGTTGACGTGGCATGAAGTAGTCCTTTCGTGATCAGGAAAGTGTATGTGAATTGAATCATTGAATCACCGGATGATTGAATCATTGCCGCTTCGGGACACAACCGGCGGTGCGTTTGGCCTTGTCAATAATTCAATGATTCAAGCGTTCTCACTGCTGCTTTGTCCCCTGCGGCACGGGTTTCGGTGTCGGTTTGTGCGTTGGCGCAGCGTGCGTCGTCGTTCCGCCCGCGCGCAGAATCGTGATTCTGTTGATCTTCACCGGGTTATTCGGGAGGTCATTTTCGTTACGCGGCATGCGCGCGATTTTTTTCGCTAGTTCGACGCTGGGATCATCGCACTGGCCAAAAATTGTGTAGTGGCCGTTGAGACTCGGGTAAGGGACTTCCGTGATGAAAAACTGCGAACCATTTGTGTCCGGTCCGGAATTCGCGTACGCAAGCCGGCCCGGACGATCAAATGCCAGGCTTGGCGAGGTTTCGTTTTTAAACTTGTAGCCAGGATCGCCGGTGCCCGTGCCAAGAGGGTCTCCGCCCTGAATCATGAACTCTGGAATGACGCGATGAAATATCGTCCCGCTGTAGAGTGGAACGCCTTGCATCTTGCGTCCGGTCGATGGATTGGTCCACTCCTTGGTGCCCTTGGCCAACCCAATAAAATTCGCGACGCCGATCGGGGCCTTGTCGGGAAAAAGGGGGCAAGTCAATTTGCCAAGGGAAGTATCAATGATCGCGGTTGGCTGTGCTGTTGTCGCAGTCGCCGGTTTTTTCGTCGGCGTTTTAGTAGCAGGCGCGGCGGTCTGAGCAATTACTTGAACGGATAAGAGTAAAAGAAAGACGATGAGTTCTTTGCGCATGTTCGCGCCTGGATGAAAATCGGAAACAGCATTGTACGATATCAAGCCACTGTCATTCCGAATGGCTTTAGCCACGAGGAACCTGCTTTGTTCGAATAATGACTACAACAGTGCAGTTGCTGCAACTCGCACACAATCCGGAAGCGGCTGATCCGTATCAATCACCATCTTTGGCAGCGTGATTTCTTCAAAGCGCGCTTTCACCTCCAAATACAAATTGAAATCGCGATTTG
>QHZR01000240.1 GCA_003224755.1 Acidobacteriota bacterium | reverse complement strand
TTGGGTTCGACATGCATTCGTTGACTAGAGAATACCGCGTCCGTAAGATGAGGCCACCTGAAAGCCATATATCTTCAAATGATTGGTCAAACCATCTCGCACTACCGTATTGTTGCGAAACTCGGCAGCGGTGGGATGGGTGTGGTCTATGAAGCTGAGGATCTCAAACTTGGCCGCCGGCTTGCGCTGAAGTTCCTGCCTGAGGAGTTGGCTGGCAACCCTCAGGCTCTCGAACGGCTTCAGCGAGAAGCACGCGCTGCCTCCTCCCTCAACCATCCCCACATCTGCACGATCTACGACATCGAGAACGTCAACGGTCGGTCATTCATTGCCATGGAATTGCTCCAGGGACGCACCCTCCAGCATCTGCTCCTGAAGGGACGGCTCAAGAGCCAACAGGCGCTCGAACTAGCGATTCAGATTGCGGACGCGCTTGAAGCGGCGAACAGAAGAGGAATTGTCCATCGCGACATCAAGCCGGCGAATATTTTTGTCGATGAACGCTGGCAAGTGAAGCTGTTGGATTTTGGATTGGCAAAGTTAACGCAGATGGCTCCGGTCGTGGAGGAACGGACGGAACTCCAGCAACCGACCATCGATGTGCAACTAACAAGCCCCGGAAGCACGCTGGGAACCGTCGCTTATATGTCGCCGGAACAGGCGCTGGGCGAAGAATTGGACGCGCGGACCGACCTTTTTTCATGCGGAGTTGTGCTGCACGAGATGCTGACAGGACGGCCCGCATTTCCTGGGAGAACTGCAGCTGCGGTGTTCGACGCCATCATCCACAGAGCACCCACGCCGGTCACAGTCTTGCAACCCGGGTTACCGGCGGAAGTCGATCGCGTCCTCGGTAAACTGCTGGAAAAAGACCGAGACCTACGTTACCAAAGCGCCGCCGAGTTGCGTGCCGACTTGAAGCGCTTGAAGCGCGATACGACCTCGGATTCTGGTGTAAGGCATGACTCAGCGGAGAATCCGCCCATCGCGGGCCGGCATTCCAGGTGGGTCTGGCCGATTGCCGTCATGGTCGGACTCATGTTGATTGCGGCGGTCGGTTGGTTAGTTCACGCCATAGTCGGCTCTTCCAACCAAGGTGTGGCGCTCAGAATGGTCCCTTTTACGAGCTCTGCGGGTGACAAACGGGCGCCTGCATTTTCGCCGGATGGCAGGCAATTAGCGTTCTCGTGGGACGACGAAAAAAACGATGGGGCCAGGATCTATGTGCAGTTAGTTGGAGCGGGTACGCCGCTGCGGTTGACGAGCGGGCCCGGTGACGACGACAGCGCCGCCTGGTCGCCGGATGGACGCTTTGTGGCCTTCATGCGCCACTCCAAGAACGTCACCGGTTATTTCACGGTTCCAGCTTTAGGGGGACCCGAACACAAGATAGCTGATGCCTACACGGATGTTGCGTACGGAAGCCACCTGGATTGGTCGCTGGATGGAAAAGCCCTTGTTGTGACCGACCGTGTATCACCGAACGACCCGCGTCCCAGCATTATATTGATCTCACTGGACAACGGTCAGAGGCGAGTTGTGCTCAGTCCGAAGGGCCCTTACTTGGCCAACGCCACTTATTCTCCAGACGGCAAATCCATTGCGTTTATTGAGGGAGCCGGGTTCTTGTCGCAAGAGTTGTTCGTGCTGCGTCTGGCGACTGGAGAGACCCGCCCCCTCACCTCTGACAAAGCGGTTATTGCAGGACTCGCTTGGACATCAGACAGCAATCCATTGTGTTTTCCTCCAACCGCACTGGTCTGCAGAGTCTTTGGAGAATTCCCGTGGAGGGAGGCGTCCCCGTCCTGGCCGGCGTTGGCGGAGACGGCGCTTCCGCTCCCACTATCGCCCGTCAGGGGGATCGGCTTGCCTTCCTTCTTAGACATGTAGACACAAATATCTGGCGTACCGCTGGACCAGCAGCCAACAAATCCGGACCCACAACACGGATCGTCGCTTCTACACGGGAGGATTCCGATCAAAGCTTTTCGCCTGATGGGAAGAAGATAGCGTTTCGTTCCACGCGGTCTGGTTCGTCGGAGATATGGTTGTCTGACAGCGACGATGGATCAACCCCAGTGCAGTTGACGTCGATAGGTCAAGGTGCAGGTACGCCGGGCTGGTCGCCAGACGGGAACCAGATTGCGTTTGATTGCAGACAGGAGGGGCACTCGGACATCTTCGTGGTTAGTGTGCAAGGAGGATCCCCGCATCGCCTGACTGCGGGACCGTCTGACAACATCATGCCGAGTTGGTCTCGTGATGGAAAGTGGATTTACTTCTCTTCGGATCGCGGCGGCATCTGGGCGGTATGGAAAGTGACTCCTGAAGGCGGGTTGGCGGTGCAAGTAACGCCCCAGGGCGAGAGAGGAACCTTGGACGACTCCTTCGTTTATGGTTGGTCTGAATCCGTTGATCGCAAGTTCTTGTACTACGTACAGAATGGTACTCTCTGGAGAGTTGCGGCTACCGGAGGCGAGGCTTTCCGAATTCTAGCTTTTGGGCCTGTGCGGTGGCGACTCTTTAGAGACGGGATCTGTTTCATGGACGTGTCGACAAGACCTGCGCAGCTAAAGCTTCTCGATCTGAGCCGTGGGAAAACGACCAGGTTTGGAACAGTGGACCTCGGTCCGCCGACGGGGGACACTGGCTTGGGTTTCGATGTTTCTCCGGACGGCCAGTGGGTGCTCTATACCCGCGTAGACGGACTCGGTAGCGACCTTATGGTGGTCGAAAATTTCCGCTAGATAAACGTTTCCATCCGATTTCATGACGATGTCACATCGCGGCAATGGAAAGTCATAACACCTTAACGACGGCGGTCGGATGACGGGCAACCCTTCCGTAATCTGGTAAGGGAAGGGTTGCCGACAACTGGCCCGGAACGGTCCAATGCGGTGGTATCGTCCAAACGAGTACGCACGGTCCCTTCAGCCTGTTGCGACTCCATGCAGCCGTTACAGTGCTGCTTGGCTACCGGTTATCGGTAGCATTTTCATTGCTCATGATGCTCGACCCGCACATGTAGGACATCCAAAGCATCCGAGGGAGGAACTAACAGATAGCGGCGACACATGCCCGCTCTGTTGTACGACTGCCCGCCGAAGGTGCTAATCCTCAGGCTTGCGAGTCAGGATGCGCTCGGCGTTGCTAGTGACTGCGAATCCGGGATCCGTCACAACAGTGTGGATGAGATCTCCGGAGTCGCTCACTAGGATTGCCAGATGGAGTGGCGGTTGGTCCGGGTTCAGCAGAGTCATGGTTCCTGTGCAATCCGAGTTCACGCTGTACGTACCCGTTCCAGGACGCCACACCTGCAGGGTATCACCGTTCACCGCAACTGCATCCACTTGGGTCAGGTTACCGTTGCCATCGAAAGTTGTCTTCGCTATGCCATTGACGACGAGCGTCCCATTCGGGGTGAAGATTTGTCCATGAATGGTAAAGGCGTAGCTTCCCTTGATCGTGTTATTCGTGCATTCACGATCATGCGCTGCCATCGATGAAGACGTAGCCAAGGCCAACGTCAAAACAGCCAGAGATATTCGGAATTTCATGGTGCCTCCAAAGTTTCGTGGGTGGCATTCGGCCTCACCCGGATTTGGCTCGTATCGTGCAGTTCGGAAATGCAACACACAATGGAGGGCGCCTGTAGGTTATCTGTAGGACTCGTACATAATCCGCCAGCAAGGTTGTAGAATGGTGCAGCTTTCCCTTCGGTGGAGCTTCCATGGCTTCCGAAAGAATCCGGCTGGGACCATTCGTTCTGGACGTGAGCCGCTACGAACTCACTTGCGCCGGAAAGCCAGTGCGCATGGAACGGATCCCGATGGACCTATTGATCCTTTTGGTCCGCGAAAATGGAAAATTGGTCAGCCGCGATGAGATTATTGATCGCCTCTGGGGCAAAGGACTTTACTTCGATACTGACAACAGCATCAACACCGCAATCCGCAAGATTCGCCGGGCTCTAGGGGAAAACCCAGAGAAGCCGCAGTACATCGAGACCGTGCAGGGCAAAGGTTACCGGTTCAAGGGAAGAATACCGGCCGCCCCCAAGATCACGCCGCCGCCGATTGATACCGAAAGGCCGCGCATCATGCTAGTGGTCCTTCCTTTCGAAAACCTGAGCGGCGATCCGGGGCAGGAATATTTCAGCGATGGCTTAACTGAGGAAACCATTACGCGATTGGGTAAGATGTCGCCGAATCGCTTGGGCGTGATCGCGCGTACTTCATCCATGGCTTATAAGCGCACGGACAAGACCGTCGCCCGAATCGGAGAGGAACTTGGCGTGGACTACGTGCTCGAGGGCAGCGTCCGACGAGAGCCGAACCGCATTCGCGTGACTGCTCAGTTGATTCGGGTGCAGGACCAGATCCATTTGTGGGCGGAAAGTTTCGATCGCCCGCCGCAAAGCATTCTTGACATCCACGGCGAACTCGGCGCCGCCATAGCCGCCCAGGTCAAACTCAAGCTCACTCCTGAAGAGCAGCAACAGCTCTTAAGTCCGCAGCGCAAGAAGCAGGAAGCCTACGATTACTACCTTCACGGACGCTATCACTGGGCAAGACTCACGCCCGTTGAGTTGCTCAAGGCAGCTGAGTATTTTCGAAAGGCAACGCAGTGCGATCCTGAATACGCCCTGGCCTATTCAGGGCTGGCGGATACCCTCGCGGCGGCGATTACCAGTGAAGTCCCTTCGAAAGAGGCGTTTCCGGAAGCGAAAGCGGCCATTGCTACCGCCCTTGAGTTAGATCCCGATTCTGCGGAAGCTCATAATACTGACGCATCAATCAAGTTTTGGTTTGACTGGGATTTTGATGGAGCTGAGGCCGCGGCGCGAAAAGCCATCAGCCTGAATTCAAATTATTCTCTGGCCCATCTTTATCTCGCTCATGTTCTTTCGAATGTTGGGCGACATGAAGAGGCCTTGGCGACGATCCAGCAGGCGCGTGTGCTCGATCCTTTTTCCCTAATCTCGAATACCATGTACGGCCAGTTTCTCTACCATGCCGGACAACTGGAAGAATCCATTCAGCAACTCCGTGCAACTCTCGACATGGAATGGCGCTTCTGGATAGCGCACATCTGCCTGGCGAAATCCTACGAGCAGCAGGGCATGTACAGCGACGCGCTAGCAGCCTGTGAGGCGGCCGGAGAGTTTTCCGGAGGCAACTCCGAGACTTTGTCATTGGCAGGCTATGTCCACGCGGTTTCAGGGGAAAAAGCAAAAGCAGAGGCCAAGATTCAACAACTGCTCGAACAAAAAGCAAAACGCTATGTCCCTCCTTATAGCCTAGCCCTGGTGTTCGCGGGTTTGCAGGAGTCGGAAACCGCGCTGCACTGGCTGGACCAAGCCTTTGAGGATCGTGATGTGCATATGCCTTTCCTGCTTGACCACAAGTGGAACGGATTGCGATCAAAACGGCAGTTCCGGCAGATATTGTCACGCGTCGGATTCTCCATATCCAATGGAGGCTCGTAGCATAGGTGTGTTCTGCGTTATCGCGCTGGCGATTGTGTCCGAGTCACGGGCAACTCTGACCGTACCGCCGCAACATTCACCCAATCATTGGTCGGTGGCATGGAGGCCATCGATCATGAAGCGGAAACCCTACTCACGAAGAAAACGCACCACCACAAAATCTGTCCTGCGCCTGCCAGACCTCGAGCACGCCAAAGCCGCAGTCTTGAATAACCTCACCAGCCTGGACGCCCAACGGGGCTATCGTCACGCCATCGATGAATTCGTTGACTGGTATTGTTCGGAACCGCGCTTGGCTCTCAACAGAATTGTAGTGCTGCGCTATCGGTCTCATCTCGAATCCCGTCAACTTGCACCTGGCACTGTCAATCTACGTCTCGGTGCCGTGCGCCGGCTTGCATACGAGGCCGCCGACTGCGGTCTCCTCAGCGCCGATTTGGCGGCTGGTATTCGCCGCGTTAAGGGCGTGA
>QHZR01000628.1 GCA_003224755.1 Acidobacteriota bacterium | reverse complement strand
ACAGAAGGCCGATGAGGTAGCCAAGACCCCGGAGTTCGCCGTGGCGCTACGCAAGCGACGGAAAGTGGAGGCTCTGTTCTCGGAACTAAAGAACCTGATTGGATTGCGGCGCTTGCGCCTACGCAGAATCAAGTTCGTGCGTGAGCAGTTCTACCTAGCTGCTGTGGCACAGAACCTGAAACGACTGGTACGGTTCCTCAACATGAGAGCGCAACCAGCGATGGCAAGCGCGTAAGCAACCACTACCAAAAGAAAACACGAATCGGAAGAAACTCCCCTGAGGGAAAACGCGTCTTCGAAGCGAGTTTTTCAACACCAACTCACATTGTCTTCAGTCAGAGCTTCTGCGGATCTGTCCTTGAAAGTGTTCAGCCGTTGCTGCAGCTCAGCCAGAACATCTTTGGCGTATTCGTTGTCAGCGCGATCAGCGATCTGTTCCAAGAGGAATTGAACGTTGCCTTGCAGCCGCGCTGCCTGCCGGTACTCGGAGGTGATCCACGCGATTCCGAAAGTCGCAAACAATGTAACCATTGCTTGGATGCTGTGCTCCGTAGTTCTCTTCTTTCTTGAGATTACCTCCCAGATGAGAACAACGAGGACAGTAACGCCAAAAGGAATTAAGTGCCAATTGTCGACGAGAAACTGCATCTCTGAACAGCCTCCCCTCTTTCCAGGCGGGCATGCAGCCGTACGCATTATCGGGCGTGAGCCCGCTTGCAAGGATCGAATTAAAATGATCCGCTTTTAGGCGGACTTGCGAGGGGGGAAGAAGCTAAGAAATACCTTAGTCGCGGCTGTTATACCATGAACGGTCGTAGAAGTCCAGCCTCGCGGTGGCTGCCACGCGAGGCGGGGCCCTCCTCCTGCGTCGAGTCGAAATTCGAGGGTGCCCCTCTTAGAGGGCGGCAAGGGCCGAAAAACTGAACGAACCCTACTTTTGAATCCTTTGCCCACCGGCCACATCCAATCAGTATCCGCTAAGTTTGATTCACCCGCAGTTGATAGCAGGTTCCGCAAGTTGCGTCACCACTCTCACCGCAGCGATTCTTCTCAGCAGAAATTCAAAAACAGAAATAGGTAACAAAGTGGAACAAGGAACAGTGAAGTGGTTTAACGACGCCAAAGGCTACGGCTTTATCAGCCGCAACTCGGGCGCAGACGTCTTCGTGCATTTTTCGGCCATCCGCTCAAACGGATTCCGCAGCTTGCAGGAAGGCCAGACCGTGCAGTTCGACCTGGTGAATGGCCCTAAAGGCTTCCAGGCTGAAAACGTGCAGGCGCTCTAAGCCGAGCCCTGAACGTCCACGGACGTCAACCAGAGCAGCCCCGCCGAAAAGCGGGGCTGTTTGGTTTTTGGGGCTTCCCAAAACGGGAAAACGCCTGTCAAGCCCCCAAGACGGCACAATTCCTCGCAAGCCCTTCAGTTTAACCGCGAAATAATTGTTCGACCCATGTCCCATTTACCCCCTCCAATTTGCTACTCTGAAAGTAGAAGGTAAGAAATCAGGCGCAAGCTTTGCGGCTTGCGCCTTTTCGTTTTAAGACCCATTTTGTATCCCGAAAGCTCTCGTCATATTCGGGAATGTCATCCTGACCGGCCTTTAGGCTGGGAAGGATCTATGCATGTTGATTTGAAACGCATAGATACTTCCCCTTCGCTGCGCTCTGCGTCCGGATGACATGCCGACAAGACATTTGGGCGAACCTCGGAGAAAGGCTTGCAGGCTTGATGGCCTGCTTTTTCATTCAGTGAAACCTATTGAAGAAGCGCGGCTTCGACGGCGGAGCATTTGAAAAGTACCGGGAAGCCTGGCACCTGCTGTCAACGTAAGTGTGGCGCGGGCGCCCTCGCCCGCGACGTGGGGTCCAAGTTTTGCCGTCGAGCTTCGCTCGACCTGGACGGGCGAGAGCGCCCGTCCCCACACGAGCAATGGCGGGCTCATTCCGTGGGGTGCCTCTTAAAATAAATCTTCACTCCAACCCCAACTCTTTCGCCAGCTTCTTCCATTTGCTGTCGACCAGAGCTTTGGTCTTGGCGTCCATGAGAATTTCGTCCGGCCAGGGACGCGTAAATCCTTCGCTCGCCCACTTGCGGGTAGCGTCAACGCCCATCTTCGAGCCGTAATTTGGCAGGCGGGAAGCGTGGTCGAGCGAATCGATCGGTCCGAGCGTGAACTGGATGTCGCGCTCGGGATCAATGTGGTTGAGCACTTTCAGCGTGACGTCACCGATGTCCTGCACGTTGACGTCTTCGTCGACAACGATTATGCACTTGGTAAACATCGCCTGGCCCAGCGACCAAATGGCATTCATCACCTTGCGCGCTTGCCCAGGGTAGGACTTCTTGATCGAGGCGATCATCAGGTTATGGAAAATGCCTTCAACGGGCAGGTTGATGTCGACCAGCTCAGGGATGGAGAGTTTCATGAGAGGAAGAAAAATGCGCTCGACGGCTTTGCCCATCCAGGCGTCTTCCATGGGAGGCTTGCCCACGATGGTGGTTGCGT
>QHZR01000233.1 GCA_003224755.1 Acidobacteriota bacterium | reverse complement strand
TAGATTCCGTCGCGACTTTCCCTCATTCCATGCCTATTTACGCGTATGCAATTCTGCTTGCTGGAATCGCCGCATGGTTCACGCCTTTCGTAGTTGCGCATCGGAAAGCCACCGCTGCAAACACCGTTGACCAACGCTCTCGCTGGGGAGTTCTGCTTCAATTCGTTGCGTTCACGCTACTGTGGCAAGGTCATTTCTGGACGCGCCAGCTTCCTCCGTGGCGTCTAGTGATTTGCGTTGTATTGTTCGGATTGGCAATCCTGCTTTCATGGACTTCGTCCAGTGCCCTCGGACGCCACTTGCGGGTTGATGCCGCTTTAGGCGCTGAGCATCAGCTGATTCGCTCCGGACCCTATGGATTGGTGCGGAACCCGATCTATACGTCGATGCTGTTGGTCCTGTGTGCGACGGCGGTCGTGGTTACGCCTTGGCAGTTGTTTGCCGCCAGTCTGGTTCTCTTTGTGATTGGAACTGAAATTCGCGTGCGCACCGAAGAGATGCTGCTCGCGGCAAGGTTCGGCGAAGAATTTCAGTGCTACAAACAGCGCGTTTCCGCCTATATTCCGTTTCTGTAGTCAGCTGACATTCGCGGTGCGACCCGCTTGATAGTTTTCGATCAGCTCGCGAATCCGAATTGCATCGCGCTTGCGATGACCATGGCTAGTGATGGGGTCGGCGCCGCCGGTGGAATCAATGCGGATTTCGGACCAGATAACTCCCGTGCGTATTTGTACTGAGGCGACTTGAGAAATCGCGATGCTTTCGTCGGTCGTACCGAACATGCGTGGTTTGACCCGGCTCACATGTAGCGGGCTGACCACGATCCGGGTTGGAAAAATCAAGTTGCCGCGAGTCCAACGGCTGGCCTTAAAGCTCTCGCCCACTGCGGAAACCGGTGCTCCTGATGGAGTGGACATGCTGTTATCCTCGGCCGTCGCAGCTTCCGGCTGCAACACGCTCGGAATCATAATTCATTTTGAATAATCCGGCAGCCTGGGGATCAGATGCACTTGTCCGGAAACACGAACACTCTTCGGGCGAAATCGGATTTAAGCGTTGCCTCTTGGTAATAGCGGTTCAGGATTCCGCCCTTCCAGACAAACAAGTCAGGATTGAGGGATGCGAAATCCTGCCAGTCAGCACCCTCACAGCGTGCCATTCTTTCCCGAATTACAAAGAAATAAGCGTGGGTGATGGTTTCGTGGTAGAGCTGCGACTTACCGGACGCTGAGGCGAATCGCTTCAGCGCAGTCGAGAACTTATCAAGTGCCTGAAGCACTGGAAACCGTGAAAGATATGCAAAAGCCAAACGCACGTGGTCCGCGTGGCGGAAGCCTTCGTTGGCAATTGCACCAGTCTCAAATTGTTCGATCAGTTCTTCGTTGCTCATCATGACAACTCCAGGTGAGGGCCAATCGCTCGCTCCTTTCTCTCCTAGTCCTAGTGTTTTGCTCCTACGCGTTTAGCTGCGGCCTTCGCCTTGATCTCCTTCAGGCGATGGCTGGCGCTGGAGTCAAGTTTGAGATCGTAGAACCTTTTCAACTCCTGGATTCGCTCGAGCGATGCCGTGCTGAAGGCTGTTTTGCCATCGAACGCATGCAGCACTATCCCTTCCAGAAGATCGCCTAGTGTCATGTCGTGATATTCGGCAAACGCCTTAAGCACCTTCAGTAGCCGCTTCTCCATCCGGACCCCGGTTTGCACTCGTTCGATTAAGAGTTCCTGATCGCCTAACATAGTACCAGTGTACCATGGTACCATTCCTCGATGGTACACCTCCGCCGCAGGTTGGTTATAATCGCGTTTCATCTACCAAACGGCCGCGACGCACTCGCGCCCGATCCCCGTAGTAATCTGGAAGGCGCTTGGCACTCGACGAAAACATCTATCAACTGCGGCTCGACAAGCTCAAACAGATTGAGGCGCTCGGCCAGCGAACGTATCCGACAAAGTACGACTTCACGCATACGGTGTCGCAGGTCCTCGCTGAATATTCGAAGAAGACCGGCGAGCAGCTGGACGGTTCGCGCGTTAACGTTCGCATTGCTGGGCGAATCATGGCCATTCGCCTAATGGGCAAAGCGGGATTTGCCCATGTGCAGCAGAACGGCCAGCGCTTGCAGATTTATGTGAAGAAGGACGCGGTCGGCGAGAAGGGATTTGAACTCTATAAGCTCCTCGATCTTGGCGACCACATCGGCGTCAGCGGCTATCTGTTCCGGACCAGAACCGGAGAACTCACAATCCATGTCGAGGAGACTACGTTTCTCTCTAAGGACCTTCTCCCGCTTCCCGAGAAATGGCATGGCCTGACCGACGTCGAGTTGCGCTACCGGCAGCGCTACGTGGACTTGTTCATGAATCCCGAGGTCCGGGAAGTCTTCCTGAAGCGCGCGAAGCTGGTGCAGTCCATGCGGCAATTCCTCGGTGAGCACGGGTTTGTGGAAGTCGAAACCCCGATGATGCAGCCGATCGCCGGCGGCGCCGTTGCCAAGCCGTTCGTCACGCATCACAACACTCTGGATATAGATCTCTGTCTGCGTATCGCCCCTGAACTTTACCTCAAGCGGCTCACAGTAGGCGGTTTTGATCGGGTGTATGAGATCAATCGCAACTTCCGTAACGAAGGCATTTCTACGCGCCACAATCCGGAATTCACCATGTTGGAGTTCTATCAGGCTTACACCGATTATCGTGGCGTGATGGACCTGACGCAGGAGCTGATCATTCGAACTGCAAAGGATGTGACCGGCGGCGCGACGACGAAGTGGGGCGAACAGGAGATTGACTGGGCGCCCGAGAACTGGCGGCGCATGACCATGCGCGAGGCGATCATCGAGTATTGGCCGGAACAGGCTGGTATCAAGCCGCAGCTCTCCGACTTTTCGTCGCAGGATGCAGTCAAGGCGCTCGTGTCCCGGTTCAATTCAGCACATTCGCACATGGCATACGACCCGAACGAGCCCATGGGCAAAACAATTGCAAATTTGTTTGAAGCCGTAGCGGAAGAACACCTGATGCAGCCGACAATCATTTACGAGTTCCCGACAGCCGTCTCGCCTTTATCCAAGCAGAAGGCAGACGAGCCGGAGTGGACCGAGCGCTGGGAAATATTCATCGGACAAATGGAAATCTCAAATGGCTTCAGCGAGCTGAACGATCCCGAAGACCAGCGCCGCCGTTTTGAGCAACAACTTCGAGAACGCGCACGAGGAGATGAAGAAGCGCACCAGATGGACGAAGATTACATTCGTGCGCTTTCGTATGGAATGCCGCCGGCGGGGGGCGTCGGCGTCGGTATTGACCGCTTGGCCATGTTGCTGACCAACTCGCAATCCATCCGGGATGTGATTTTGTTCCCGCTGCTCAGGCCGGAAAAGAAACAAACCACAGAGGGTGCCCCGCTCTAGTCGCGCCTGTTGCGACTTGGGCGGCAACTGTTCTTGATCGTAGAATCCCCGCCCAAGCGAAGCTTGAACGGGGCACCCGAGGAAACTGAACACGCCATGACATTGCACACTGAATATCTCAAGTTCCACACTCGCAAACATCGCGAGTACATTCACATCACCCCGCAGGTGGAGGCCATTGTTGAGAAAAGCGGAGTCAAAGAGGGAATGGTGTTGGTCTCAGCCATGCACATTACTGCGGGGATCTACGTCAACGATAATGAATCTGGGCTGATCGAAGATATTGACAAGTGGCTGGAGCAATTGGCCCCGTTCCGCCAGGATTACAAACATCACGACACTGGCGAAGACAATGGCGACTCGCACCTGAAAGCATTGCTTATTCACCACGAGGTGATTGTTCCAATTACCGCTGGGCGCCTTGACTTCGGCACTTGGCAAAGGATTTTCTATGCCGAGTTCGACGGACAAAGAGAGAAGAGAGTAATCGTCAAAGTAATGGGCGAGTGATCCACTGGCTTGCGCGATTCGCACCACAGCCGATACCATTTTCCCGAAGCCGAACTTGAATGCGGAAGAAATCTATGAGCGCAGAAGAATTCCACGAACTTCACGAGCATGTCGAGCACGGGGCTCACAATCCCGAGATGGCGCCGGTATCTTTGACAATGGCGATCCTAGCCGTGCTGGTGGCGGTGGTTTCGTTGCTGGGCCATCGTACACATACAGAAGAGGTCGTGATGCAGACGAAGGCGAACGACCAGTGGGCCTACTTTCAAGGAAAAGATACCCGTCTTCACACTGATCAAAAGTTGTTAGGCTTGGCTGGCTTTGTGTCAACTTCTGACCCCACAAAAGTTGCTGCCTGGCTCGCGTCAACCAAGGCCGAGGCTGACAAGTACGACAAGCAGAAGGATGATATTCAGGCTGAGGCGAGGAAGCTGGAATCGGAGGCCACTATCGCGCGCCGGCGCGCAGACCGCTTCGATCTCGGTGAAGTCTTCCTTGAAATCGCGCTGGTGATTACCTCGATCACGCTGCTTTCGGGCCGAAAAATTTTCTGGTGGTTAGGCATGCTATCGGGCCTACTGGGAGTGCTGGTCGCGGCCAGTCACATGTTCATTCAGTAAAGCTCGTTGGTCGTTGGTCGTTCGTCCTTCGTCGGCCTACTTAGTTATCCCTTGTAACCTGTTGCTGGCACAAGAAGAGCCGTCGAGCCTTGCTCGAGCGGACAGCCGAGGGCGGCTGTCACCACATTGTCCTGCAGGGCATTTGGCGAATGACCAACGACTAACGACGGCCCTGAAAAATGCTTGTTCCAGAGTCTCCCGTCCAGAGCTATAAGCTGCGGTAGAAACTCCGCCCAGGGCCGTCCGGCCCGAACGGATACAAGACGCTCGCCTGTATGAGGTGGACCATGTCTACTCTGATCGAGCTTCTGATCGCATGGGGCGTTCTCACAGCAGCCCTAATTGTTCTCCTAATTTACCGAGGCACTCTGACCATGCAAGAGGATGACCAGCTATTTCTGGGCGATTCCGATGCACACATGGCTAGAGAGCAGGTGGAGATCATGGCCAAGGTCAACAAGCTTGGCCCGCTGGTGAAAGTACTGGGAACCGCTTCGGCAGTGTTGATCCTGACGATTGCCGGGATCGCCGTTTACCAGCAAATGGCCCAGATGCAGCAGTAACGGCGCTGCATCGCGCGCAAAATCACCCGCGCTATTTGTGTTCCTGGCTGATTCTCTTGTAGTATCAGACACCCCGAGATTGTCAGCCGGTGCCCGCGATGCACACCTCTGAACGAATTGCAGTTGTAGGCGGTGGGCCTGCAGGCGCATTCGCTGCCGCCGAACTCGCTCGTTTCGGGCGCAAGGTTGTTCTCTTCGACGAAAAGCTTGCCTGGGAGAAGCCATGTGGCGGCGGCCTCACCGACAAGGCGATTGCTCACTGGCCATTCCTTCGAGAAGCACAAGCCGAGCGCAACTGGATCAGCCACTGCCAGCTGATCGCTCCTTCCGGACGCAAAGTTT
>QHZR01000232.1 GCA_003224755.1 Acidobacteriota bacterium | reverse complement strand
CCGAAGAGAGGCGGGTGCGGACCGATTGTGCGTTGCCGAAGGCGATGTCGCTGATCGGCTTGCCGCGCCAATGGGGATCGATGGCCACCACCACCGGCTCGGAAGAATGAGTGATAGATGCGTCGTTATAGTAGCGCAGGGCGCTATCGAGATCTCCCTGCCTTTCCATAGCAAATCCGAGATTGTTCAACGTAAACGGATTTCGCGGCGCAAGTTTCAAGGTCTCTCGCAGCACGTCTTCGGCTTCCTGATTGCGTCCTTGAGACAACAATGTCATGGCTTGCAGGTTGCCGCGATTGATCCGCAGCTCGAGAGTGCCGTATGCGGTCGTCACTTCGCTCAACTTATGGCCTTCGAGGTTCCGGGAGCTGGCAGCGGCGATTGTGGTTTCCGAATTATTTTCTTTCGCCGCCAACTCGTAATAACGCTGCGCCCGGTCAACTTTCCCTCGCAACTCAGAAACATACCCGAGGTTGTTCAGTGTAAAAGGGTCTTCCGGATCAATCAGGTACGCGCGGTAGAAGAGCCTTTCCGCCTTTTCGAGATGATGCTGCTTCAGCGCCTTCACACCATCCTGGTTGATTTTCTGCACCGGAGTGGGATCGGTATGTTTCGGAAGGTTAATTCGCAGACTCTGAGCGTGCGCCCACGGGGTGGCAAGCAACGAGGCAAACAAAATCGCAGGGCGCACGTTCATAGGTTTTAGAGCTTTGAATTTCTAGGACTTGGATGCCATTTCCGCAATCTGCGTTTTATGGCTGTAGGCGACGATTGTCAGGCGGGGGCGAACGCCCATGTCTGAATAAGCATCCAAGAACAGCACAACAGCATACTTATGCGAATTCTGCCACTGCTCTTTTGCCAGATGGTCCTTGTGGCTTTAGCTGGGCTATCTGGGTTTGCACACGGCCAGTCAGGGACCCGGCCGGAGCCACCCGCTCCCGGCTCGGTGATTCCGGCGACTGCGATTCCGGGAGTCAACTCCACTGGCCCAGCCTTAGCTCCGGAGCCCGCTCGTCCCCGTGGCTATGATCCGTTACTCGATTTACCACCGCTGCCGTCGGCACGTGTGACCCTCATCGGCGGGACGGTTACCAACCTAGACAGAGTTATGAACCAAATGGCATTCCAGCCCTTCGGTAGCAAGAAACAAATGCGGGTTCACTTTGACACCCGGACCCGTTTCTATCGCGACAGCGCTCCGATTACGGAGCGGGATATCAGTCAGGGACAGCGGGTTTACCTCGACACGATGTTGAATGGCGACCGGGTTTTCGCCAAGACGATCTGGATTCGAAGCACGGCCGAGGAAGGCAGCAGCCGGGGACAGATCTCGCAAATTGACCTCGCGCGCAATACCGTAACCGTACGCGAAGAGCTTTCGGACCAGGCGGTCAAGTTGCAAGTCTCTCCTACGACGGCGGTACGACGCGGTGACCAGCAGGCCTCACTGAGCGATCTCACGGTCGGCGCTCTGGTCGCACTCAAATTTGGAGCACAGCGGCAAATCAGTGAGATCACCCTGCTTGCCACCCCAGGCAGCGTGTTTACGTTCGCGGGCCAAGTGACCTATCTGGATCTTTCGAGACGGCTGATCGCGATAGCCAATCGCAGCGACAACCAGAACTATGACGTTTACATGGACGCTGTCGCTCCCAACGTATTGCGGCAGCTCCGCGAGGGCGTAAATGTGAGCCTGTCAGCCGTCTTTGACGGGACGCGGTACGCCGCCAGATCTGTGGATTTTCAGGCAGCCAGCAGCAAACCTTAGTCGAGACTCAACCAACCTTGTCGCCTGAGATCGCCGGAGAATTCTTTATGCGTTTCAGGATTGTGGCCATCATCTTGCGATATTTGAAATGATAGGCGAAGCCGTTCCGAGCATAACGGAACAGTGTGGAAGGATTCGTCTGGTACCAGCAGCACTGCTCCATGCGTGGTGAAAAACCGCACAGAAAACGAAAACGCTGATCCACAGTTTCCGGGGAAACCAGCGCAGCCGCGGTCATGCGATGGTTGCCTTCGATGATCGTGAGCGGGGAGTTTTCGTCGATGGTGATAAGTATCACGGAGCTAAATTGGACGTTCTCAGCCACTTCAATGCTGAGTGATCGCAGCTTAGTAATAAAACGGTCCTGCGAGTCGGACAAAATGCGAGTGCGGATGCGAGTGGCCACATCCAGGAGCAGAAACCCGCGGGTCCCGTAGCGCAGCCATTGATTGCGGGCAAAAACCCGGGTCCTCTCGATATCCTGAAACGACAGCTCCACTTCCCACCACTCGGTATCGGAGGGTAGTTCTCGCCATAGACGACCGCGGCGCCGATAAAGCAATGCGCGACGAGAGTCATTTTCGCCTTCGTCGTCCAAATTAGGGTTAGCCACAACACTGGCGAACGGCTTGCGATAGTCCAAAAACTCATGGTGCTGGTTGAACTCGCCCCGGAGGAATTCGGCAATGACTTCATTCTCGCCAATTTTTCTGATTTTCCTGATGCCCGTGTTCGCGACTCCGGATCCCCTCCGGGGTGACACAGCACGCGAGAATGGGATTGCAACGCTGACGAGTAAGACCATCATTAGGACAAACTGCACTCCAATCACTTGCGGCAAAGTGTTATGGAACATGTAGATCCCGATAACAATGGCGCCGCTGAAAACCAGCTGCAGCCAGCTCACGTTCCCGACTTTGCGCGATATTTCATAGGTCATCAGCACCACGGACAAGGAATAGATTGCGGTTGTAACAACGTAGAAAATTAGCAAAGATGAATAGAAGCCGTGTCCGACCGCAGGAAATCCGGTGCCCAACAAGAGTTGCCAGAGACCAGCAGGAGCCAGCCAGGCGCCGAGCGTGAACACAACCGCAATAGAAATGACCAGCACCAGTGCGGTGCCCAAGACGGTGCGGCCCCTGGTGTCATCAGATCGAACCCGGGCGGAAATCGGAAACATGCTGCTCACCACCGACCACGACAGGATGTAAACCAGCCTTCCCACCAGTGCCACGGCCGCATAGGTGCCCGCCTGCGTGGCATTGAAGAAATGCTTGACCAGCACGATATCAAGGTTGTTAATTACAAC
Organism: Acidobacteriota bacterium; assembly: GCA_003224755.1. GTDB lineage: Bacteria > Acidobacteriota > Terriglobia > Terriglobales > Acidobacteriaceae > Gp1-AA145. Next base: position 3,907 of record QHZR01000232.1, on the reverse strand, counting down.
CTGACCGATAAAGAAGATGATCGCCTGAATACCTTCGTCGAGCCCGGTGTTGAGGATTGGCGGGGCCTGTGCATGCGCCTGAGGATTGTGTATATGCGGCGTGGGAGCAGCAACGACGTAGGCGACAATCAACGACGCAGTCATCGCGCCAACTACTCCGGCAACGCCGTATCCGGCTGACATCAACACCGCCGCGCCGACCAGCTTGATCACGACTTCCAATGCGAAATTCCATGCCAGCGCACGGAAATCACATATCCCCTGCAAAAGACCACGCCGCACACCGAGCGGGATGTAAAAGACGATGCCGCAGGCCAGGATTCGCAAAAAAAGCGTGGTGGGAAGATTCAGATAGTGGCTGATTTGAGGGCTGGCGATGGTTAGCACCACGCCGATTGTGGTTCCGTACATCCAGGCACGACGGTGCAAGTGACGATAAATTGCCAGCTGTGCGGTTTTCGAAGGGCTGCGCGCTACGAACTTTGAGCAGACCAGTTGAAAGGACAGAGTGACTGAAGAAAGCAGCATGAGCAGGGTGTAGGTGACACTGGCATGCCCGAATTGTCCGGCCCCGAGTTTGTGCGCTATTGCAAAGTTGTAGATGAGGTTCATGCCGCCGACGAAAACCGAGCCGAGCAACATGACGGCACTGCCGCTGAGGACACGCGCCCTCAGTCCCTCGCCGGCGGGTGTGTTGGTTGGCGGATCGGTGACACTCGTGGCCATGGCTTTGCCTGAGATCTCAATTCCCAAGCGCAGTTCGGTCAACACCGATGCCTACGCCATCGTTCAGTAAAGATTAATCCGTATGATGGGGAGAATTGTGTTTCGGTTGTTACCGCTAAAGTTGTAGAAGGTCTGCTGCTGAATGCCAAATGAAATGCGAAGAGGATAAGTTACCGGAACCTCACCAATTCCGTCATTCAGCGGCCGTTGGAAGCCTTTGATGTAAGAAACCATGACTTCATTATTGACGTTGTCATAAACGTTCAGGCCCTCGCCCCGCGACCAAGTACCCGCCGCATGCACCGCCCAATGCGACGTTAGAGGACGATAGTCAACACGATATCCCGGACGTAGCGCCTGGGCTATGGCAAAGTCAGCATCCTGCACACGCCAGGCCCGCAGGTATTCGCCAAGGGCGGCAACGGTCCAGGCTGACCCAATCTTTCGCTGGATTCCGACATACATATCGGTGTTGAAATACTCGCGAATCAGCGGGCGAAAGAGAATGTCGCGGCCCTGGTAACCCGTCAGGAGCGTCGTTTTGCTCCACGGCCGGCCGACCTCGAATTCGAGAGTCCCTGAGACCTCGCGCGAGTGCAGGTGCTCTTCCGTGAATGGCCCAGTCTCGTGAATCAGGCTCCCGTTGACTGAGACCCAATTTGCAAAAGAACCAGTGTAGAGATATAGAAATTGCCGGAAGAGGTCCTGGTTCAACTGAATGGGCGAGCTGGCATCGCGCCGGAGTGTGAACTGGACTCCGGGATTCAGGCTGACAGGTGTACCAAACAGATGGAATACGGGATTTATTCCGCTGTTGAAACTCGTGTCATAAGTGTTGCGATACTGCACAACCACGGGGCACCCCTGTTGGGATGTGATGGTGCAACCGGGTGGTGGCGTAGCTGTAGGCCCGACAGGGCCCTGCGGGAAAGAAATGCTGCCGCGTGCGTTTCTCTCCTGGAACAAGCCGCTAATTGTAGGCCAACCATTGAAATGCAGATGGTACCGGGCAGTGCCGATTGTTTCAATCGAGGAGCGAGGCGGCAGAAGCGTGGAATCTGGCGTCAGGCCGCGAAGGCGAAAGTCGAGCTGATAAATGTTGATGTCTTCGAATATCGGAGCGAGGGAGAACTCCGGTTCGGCGCTCACCTGATCGGTAATTTGGCGGCCTTCGTGCTCTGCCAGGCGCATCTCGGTTTCGCGCGCGTAATCGTTACCAGCCATCACCTGATTGGCGCGAGCGAACATGCTCAGGGCTTGGGAGCTTTCGTGCTCCTGCTGATACAAGTTCCCCATGGCGAGGAGATAGTCGTAGTCCTGCGCTGTATCGGGATTGCTGCCCACGGTCTTGAGGAGTAAGGCGGCAGCCCGCGTGTTGCCGAGCGCTATTTCAGTGTTGGCGAGACCAAGATTGACCATCTCCTGGTCGGCGCCTTCTTTCTGTGCGCGCTCGAAGTAGCTTCTGGCCAGGTCGTATTCGTTGATAGAGACGAAAATCCTGCCAGCATCAATCAGATTTTCAGCAGTAACTGCAGTCGCTTCTCCGACCCGCGACTCTGCCATAGCAAAAGCAACTTGGTCCTTGGCATCAATTCGCCGCCCTGATTGCACAAATAAACGGGCGAGGGCGAGGCGAACTTCGACCCGGTCTGATCCTGGAGCATCGAGAGCGCGAGAATAGCGCTGCATCGCAGCCTTCTCGTCGCCAAGGATGAGCAGGGCTTCGCCTGTGGCCATCAGCACTCTGGCATCGTTTCCATTCTTCTCGGCACTAGCGATTGCCTTGTACGCGTCATCCTTGTCTTTAAGCTGCGCGTAATCGCGGGCCATTGCGGCATAGAGCAAAGAGGGGTCCGGCGAGAGAGGTATGCCCTGCTTTAGCACCGTCAGAGCGTCACTATAGCGATGCAGACGGTAAAGCGCTTCAGCCAACGCCAAATAGACGCGGGGGTCGTTCGGCGCGAGTTGCAGGGCTGCACGATATTCCTTTTCGGCATCGCGGAACAACATCTGCTGGCGGTAACCTTCGGCGCGCGCAAGGTGAATGGCAGCGGAATCCTTCATCATGCTGGCCGCGAGGTCGGCCTCGTGTATGGCGGGCTTGGCACGATGAAGTTGCAGATCCGCAAATGCCAGGCCAAGGTGGGCTTCACCGTAATCTTTGCGGAGTTTCAATGCCGCTTCAAAATCTGCCCCAGCTTTGCTGGCTTCGCGCAGATCGTTGCGAACGAAACCGCGGTTCATATAAGCGGTCGCATCGTTCGGCTCAATCGCGAGCGAGCGAGTGAAATCGGCTTCGGCCTCCTTGGGCTGTCCCTTGTGCGAATGAACGTAACCAGCGACCAGAGGCAGGTCTTTGTCCTTCGGCATCTGTGGCTCGAAGCGTTGCACAATCGCATAAGCGTCATCCAGACGATTCAGATAGAGAAGGTCGTACGCCAGATAAACCGGAGCTTCGGGGTCCTTAGGCAATTTCTCGATGACTTTGTAGCCCAGGTCCGCAGCCGCTTGATAATCTTTCGTGAAAGTCAAATAACGCTGGCGCTCGCGCATAACCTGCGGGGTATCGTTAATCACCGGGTCGGCAGCGGCTTTCGCAATCCACGCTTTGGCGGTGTCGAGGTTATGCCCTTCGACCGCAGAATTGATCGCGGCGGCAACAATTAACGGATGCTTCGGCGCCAGCTCAAAAGCCTTTTCATAGCTGGCTTCGGCGCGGTCGAACTGCTTGTTCGCGGTGTAAACGTCACCCAGCGCAAAGTAGGGGATGAAATCCTTGGGATAGAGTTCCTCCAGCTTCAAGAAATATTTTTCTGCGGATGCCGGATCGTGCATGTCGCGCGATAAATAGCCCATGGCAATCAAGGCTGCATGGTTTGTGGGGTCGTTCTGCAAAGAAGCTTTGTATTGCTCCAAAGCTTCCTGCTGACGGCCCGTCTTCCACAAGAGGTTCGCGTAGTTCAGCCGGATGTTCATGCTTTTGGGAGCCAGCGACATCGCCTCTTTGAAATCTTTTTCCGCTGAAGCTGTATCGTTAAATCCGGCTTCGATCAGAGCACGCAGGCGAAGATACTCAGGACGAGTCTGCTGGTCAGGACTGGGAATTTTATTGAGCGAAGCTCTTGCTGCTGAGAGCTCAGACTCGGACTCGTTGGTCTTTTCTGTTCTTCGATAAATTTCG
>QHZR01000231.1 GCA_003224755.1 Acidobacteriota bacterium | reverse complement strand
GTCATCCACGCGGAAATTGAGCGCCTGAAGACGGAAGACATCAGCGACGACGAATTGAAGATGGTCAAGACTCGCGCGAAAGCCAACCTGGTTCGCAGTCTGGACAGCAATGAAGGATTGGCACAAAATCTTGCAGTTTTTCAAACTCTCTATGGCGATTGGCGCGAACTGTTCCGCTCCGTGGACCGCATTGACGCCGTGACCAAAGCCGATATCCGGCGGGTTGCCAACCAGGTTTTCGTTCCGACCAACCGGACCGTTGGCATCATCGAAACCGCGGCAGCGGGCAGCGGAGGTACCCAATGAAGAAACTTCTCTCCCGCGCTCCTCTGTGTTTGATCTTGCTAGTCATTTGCGGCACATTCGCCGGCCATCCTCTAAATGCGCAGGAGTGGAAGCGTATCCCGATCCCGCAACTTCCTGCATTCCATCCTCAAGAGCCCAAGCGCATTGAGCTACCTAACGGCATGGTCATCTTTTTGCAGGAAGACCACGAGTTGCCGACGATTGACGCAACCGCTCGGATTCGCGGCGGCACCCGCTCCGAGCCAGCCGAGAAGGACGGCTTGGTATCGCTTTACAGCGAAGTCTGGCGCACTGGAGGAACCAAGTCCCAAACCGGCGACCAGCTTGACGACTATCTTGAGATTCGCGCGGCCAAGGTGGAAACGGGCGCCAACGCTGATTCCACTACCGTCTCACTCTCCTGCCTAAAAGAAGACTTTGACGATGTCTTCAAGGTGTTCGTCGAACTGATGCGTGAACCTGAGTTCCGCGCGGAAAAGCTCGACCTCGCCAAGAACGAAATTTTCGATGGTATCTCGCGCCGCAACGACGACATCGGCCAAATTGCCGTACGCGAATCCACGAGGCTGGCGTATGGTGCCCGCAATCCATATGCGCGGGTACCCGAATACGCGACCGTTGCGGCGGTCACACGGCAAGACCTGCTCGATTGGCACCAGACATACATCCATCCCAACAACATCATTCTCGGATTTGCGGGCGACTTCGATTCCGCCCAGGTGGAAGCTAAGTTGCGTAGCGCTTTTGGCGATTGGCCCAAAGGCCCGGCTGCAAAAGCGCCGGAAATCAAGTTTGAATCCGCCAAGCCCGGCTATTACCAAGTGAAGAAAGAGGACGTGAACCAGAGCAGCATTCACATGGTCGGGCTTGGGACCACCCGCGACAATCCTGACTATTATGCGATCGAAGTTTTTAACGAAGCCTTCGGGGGCGGCTTCTCGGCCCGATTGATGCAGAGCCTTCGCACCGCACAGGGCCTCGCCTACAGCGTTGGTGGTGGCATCGGCACTCGATTTGATCACCCCGGCATTCTGCAACTGGTTATAGGAACGAAGAGCAGCACCACGATTGAAGCTATTCAGGGACTGTACGCGGAAATCGACAAACTGAAAACCAACCCCATAAGTAATGACGAGATCAAGCGTGCCAAAGATACGATCCTCAACAATTTTGTTTTCAATTTCGACACTCCCGACAAAGTTCTCCGTGAGCGCATGGCCTATGAATATTACGGTTACCCGGCTGATTTTCTGGAGCGTTACCGCGCCGGCATTGAAAAGGTGACCACGGCCAACGTGGCTCGGGTAGTTTCAAAATATCTTCATAAAGACGACCTTGCCGTTCTGGTGGCTGGCAATGCCGCCGAATTCGATAAGCCGCTTTCAACTCTGGGCCCGGTGAATGATGTGGATATCACGATTCCTCCGCCGCCCAGGGAAAAGTCCGCAGCGGGCTCAAGCGCTGAAAAACCTGAAAAGAAAGAATCAAACCCTGAAGGGCTGGCGCTTGCTGCGAAAGTTGCACAAGCCTTCGGCGGAGAGGCAAAACTCAAGGACGTAAAATCGCTCAGGTCAGCGTTTACCTTGACGCAAAAAGTCGCAGGTGACTCTGGCACCATTCAAATCGAGAGCACTATTGTTTTTCCCGACAGCTTGCGGGCTGATCTGGAGACCGCGCGCGGGAAGTTTTCAATGATTGTTACGCCGGAGGCGGCGTTCGGCTTGAGCGAAAATGAAGTCCAGGACATGCCCTCGTCGCGCAAGAAAGAAACCATGGAGCAGGTCCATCGCGACCTGGTCTATCTGGGGCAGCACGTGGGGGATCCGGAATTTTCCTTTACAGCTGTGGGGAAAGAGAAGGATGGAAACGACGAAGTCGCCATCGTCGATGTCTCTGGCCGGGATGTAAACATGCGCTGGTTCGTAGATCCGCGAACTGGAAGGCTGCTACGGGAAACTTATAAATCTATCGGCCCGCGCGGTCTCGAGGATTCCGAAACCGACTTCTCTGATTGGAAATCAGTGGACGGATTGAATCTGCCTTTTCATCGCGTCAACAAGCAGAGTGGAAACGAGTCCAGTTCGGTGGATTTCAGCAAAATTGAAATTAATCCCATCGTTGACCCGAGGATCTTCCAGAAGCCAGCGACACCTGCGAAGTAGGATGTGAAACGGGAACTTTTTCGCTCACTTCTACGTATTTCTAACGTCCATTATCGGGAGGTGACGTGTGCGCTATCTTGTGTCCTCTAGCTTCGCTCTTGTTTTAATGCTGTCCGCCTTGGCCCGAGCCGAGGAGTGGGAACACACTTATCCCGTCACCGGCGTACCTGACATTGTCGTGGACGCTAATGACGGAGACGTTGAGGTGACCATCGGCTCCAGTCAGCAGGTGGAAGCGAGGGTCATCACTCACGGTTGGAAGATCAACGATGACTTGAGAATTGAAGCGAATGGGACCCAAAATCGCGTGGAATTAAGGCTTCACCGCAACAACAAAGGCTGTTTCGGCTTTTGCTTCCAAAGCATTCATGTCCAGCTTCGAGTACCGCGAGAATCCAATCTGAACCTTCACAGCGGCGACGGAGATATTCGCGTGGAGAGCGTTCGCGGGAATCATCACATCGAGACCAACGACGGCAACATCCGCCTCCATGATCTCGAAGGCTCAGTCCGTGCCGACACACACGACGGGAACGTCAACGTAACTGGCCGCTTCGATTTATTGGAGTTGCGCACCGGAGACGGCGACATTGATGCCGAGGTCAGCGAATCCTCCGCGCCCAAGCCAGGATGGACTTTCCGCAGCGGGGACGGTAACGTGCGCCTGCGCCTTCCCGACGATTTCCGCGCAGATCTGAGTGCGCAAACCGGCGACGGCAATATAAGAGTGGCTTTTCCGATCGATGCCTCCGAGCTTAAGTCAGAGCATGCGCTTCGAGCAAAAATCAATGGCGGGGGCATCCCTCTGGAGCTGCACACCGGCGACGGAGACATCCGTCTCGAAAAGATGTGACCCCTCGGTGGGCACCGGGCTGGCCGCATCGCAAGCGTTTCGTTCGCAGCCAGCAACAAGTATCCGTCAAGCCCCGAGCTTTCTCTCAGAGTCTTTTTGTATCATTCTTTCGATGCGAGTTACTGACGTGGCTACGCGGCTTTTGAGCTCGACTTGCGTGGAACTCTAGCGCCTTTTTTACGCGCTTCCGAAAGTCCAATAGCAATCGCCTGCTTGCGGCTCTTCACTTTTCCGCCTTTGCCGCGCTTACCTGAGCGAAGTGTTCCGCTTTTCTTGCGACGCATCGCACTCGCAACCGTTTTGCTTGCGCCTTTGCTGTAGCGGCGTCGGCTCGACTTCTTCTTGGCTGGCATGTTCCCTCCTGCCATTTAGACAGCGCGCCGCGGCATCAGGTTGTGCGCGTCGCAACCACTTCCCTGCCTGTTAATCTGTATTGCGACTCCTTTCCCGATGAATAAAGTGATTTTGATTAATGTGTCCGGAGGTGATCGGCCCGGACTGACGAGTTCGCTCGCCGACGCATTGGCCGCCTACCAGGTCCGCGTGCTCGATATCGGGCAGGCGGTTGTGCACGAAACTCTGGCGCTGGCCATTTTGATTGAACTCACAGCCGGAGAAGAATTCACCCCGCTCAAAAAAGATTTGCTCGTGCGAGCGCATGATCTCGAACTTAAGATTCAGTTCACGCCCGTGAGCCAGCAGGCGTTCGAGCATTGGGTACGATCGCAAGGCAAATTTCGCTTCATCATCAGTATTCTTGGCCGCGTCATCACCGCCGCGCAGCTTGCCAAAATCAGTGCGGCCATCTCAACTCACGGGCTCAACATTGACCGTATTGAGCGGTTATCCGGCCGGCTTTCCCTGACCGGTTCTGCGAGCAATCCGAATGCCTGCATCGAATTTGAAATCAGCGGCGGAACCGACACTTCTCCCGCGCTGCGCACCGAGCTAATGACGTTTACTCGCGAATTCGAGATTGATATCGCGTTTCAGCGGGAGAGCATTTATCGCCGCAATCGGCGCTTGGTCGCCTTTGACATGGATTCGACGCTGATTCAGGCGGAGATAATCGACGAACTTGCTAAGCTGCATGGTGTTGGAGATCAGGTGTCGGCAATCACCGCTGCTGCCATGCGGGGAGAGAATGTCGTTGCTGCGCGGCCTTCCCGAGCAACGCTTGCAGGAGTTATTGCATTCAGTCCCGCTTGCCGACGGCGCTGAACGGCTGATTTCGACTCTCAAGAGGCTTGGCTACAGGACGGCAATCCTCTCCGGCGGATTCACATTCTTCGGCCAGCACCTGCAAAAACGCCTTGGCATTGACTATGTTTTCGCTAATCGGCTGGAAATCGTGGACGGCGCCGTTACCGGCAAAGTTGCGGGAGAAATAGTGGATGGCGCTAAGAAAGCGCAGCTTCTCGCGCAAATTGCGCAATCGGAAAACATCTCACTAGATCAAGTCGTCGCCGTGGGCGATGGCGCCAATGATCTGCCTATGTTAAACGCCGCTGGAATGGGAATTGCCTTCCAGGCCAAGCCTTTAGTGCGTGAGAGCGCTCGCCACGCGGTGTCACACCTCGGCCTGGATGGGATCCTCTATTTATTAGGTGTGCGCGACCGCGACCTGGAACACGCCGAGTTTCGCTCCATCAGCGCTGGTTGAGGATCATTGAAAGCGTCGTTCGTCCTTTGTCGTTCGTCGTTCGCCGGCTTTGCCAACGACCGACGACCAACGACTGGTCTTACGCGGATTCGTCATGGATCGCGGCACGGACCTTATCTCTCACTTCGTCCGGGACGACTCCCATGCTATGTGCATTGCGGGCATGTTCTTCAACCTGGCTCATGATTTCGTCTTCGCTATTGCCCCTTGCAACGAAATCGCAATCAGCTCCAACATCTCTGCAACTAACGGTCTTTGCCATAGAAAGAGTGTCAAGGAAAGGTTAATTGAAGCCTCTTTAGAGCACAGCGCAGGATCGAGAAGTTGAACCCGAAACGCCTTCGCGATAGCATTCCGCTTTCATGCGCATTGCTATTGATACAGGCGGCACCTTTACCGATTGCGTCTACCTCGAGAACGGCACGCTGGCCGTGCTCAAGGTGCTCTCGACGCCCGAGGATTCGGCAAGGTCAGTACTGGATGCAATCCGCCAGACCACGGCACGTTTAGCGGCGACCATCCAGGCCCGACCGCAAGAAGAGGCGGTCGAAGTCCGTCACGGAACAACTATCGGTACCAACGCCCTCCTAGAACGCAAAGGTGCGCGCGTGGCCTTTGTGACCACCACTGGGTTTGAGGACACTATCGCGATCAGCCGCCAGGCACGGCAAGACCTCTACAACTGGATGGCAACGCCCAAGCCTTGCCTGGTTCCGCCGGAGCTCCGATTCGGCGTCAGGGAGCGAGTCAGTGCGGAGGGTGAGATTCTGATTTCACCGAGCGAGCAAGAGCTTAATGAACTTTGCGAGAACATCCGAGCCAGCGGCGCCGAGAGCATCGCCATTTCGCTCCTGTTCTCGTTCGCAAATCCTGAGAATGAACGTCGAGTCGTTGTAGCGTTGCGGGAAGGAGATGAACACGTGGGGACGGGCGCCCCCGCCCGTCCTGCCGAGCCCCGCACCGGAAGCAGCCACGCAGCCAATTCGCCCATCTCTGTCTCCCACGAAATTCTGCCCGAATTCCGCGAATATGAACGTGCCGCAACCGTCGTGGTCAATGCGTATCTGGCACCCAAGGTCGGCGGATATTTGCAAAGGCTCGAATCCGCAATTCAAAACGAGCATGGGGGCTCCCTCTACGTAATGCAGTCGTCGGGCGGCATCATCTCGGGCAAGCTCGCCGCCAGCGAACCAGTGCGCACCGTGCTTTCCGGCCCCGCAGGCGGAGTCATTGGTGCGCATCGCGTGGCCAAGCTAGCTAGCTTTGAAAACATTATCGCCTTCGACATGGGAGGTACCTCCACTGACGTTTCGCTGATCGGCAGTGCCGGCTCGCGGACTACCGGCGAGGCCCGTATTTCCGACATCCCAATTTCCGTGCCCATGCTCGACATCCACACCGTCGGCGCCGGCGGCGGATCGCTGGCGTGGTTTGATCGAGGCGGCATTCTACATGTGGGGCCTGCCTCTGCGGGAGCCGATCCGGGCCCGATCTGTTATGGCCGCGGGAAACAGCCCACGGTCACCGACGCAAATCTCGTTCTCGGAAGACTTGATCCGGAGCTGTCCTTGGCCGGAACGGTGCGCCTCGACGAAGCCCGCACGCGCCGCTTCATGGACCAGGCCCGCGGCACCGTTCAATCGATCGAAGAATTCGCCGCCGGGATTGTGCGCGTTGCAGAAGCGGAAATGGAAAAGGCGATTCGTTTGATCTCCGTGGAACGCGGACACGATCCGCGCGAGTTCACGCTGGTTTGCTTCGGAGGCGCGGGGCCGCTCCACGCCTGTTCCCTGGCCCGCGCACTCGGCATTCCGCGAGTTTTGGTGCCGGCAATGCCGGGCGCACTGTCGGCTTTGGGCATTCTGATGTCCGACGTGGTGCGGGATTACTCGCGAACAGTGATGATTCCATTAGACGGTGGAGAACACATCCGCGATGAGATTTCCTCGGCGAACTCTGCGCAATCTCAGCGAACTCCGCGGTTAAAAGCTTCTGACCGCAGAGAGCGCCGAGTCATTGCTGAGAACGCAAAAAAATGCTCCAGTCCCAGTGTGACCGCAACAAGCGCTCTTGCCCTTTTAGAACCATACTTTGCTGAACTCGAAGCCAAAGGTGCTGCAGAGTTTCGCGAACAAGGCTTGGCCGGAGTCGCCACCCGCTCCGCCGATCTGCGCTATGCCGGTCAGGGATACGAACTCAATGTCACAGCTGGATCGCGAATGCTAAATGAATTTCACACCGCACACCGCAAACGCTACGGACATGCCGATGAGCGCAGGCAAGTAGAAGTCGTCAATGTGCGAGTGCGAATGGTAGCTGCCTCCGACGAGATCACGCTTCCCCGCAAAGTATTCGGGGACTCCGATTGTACTGATGCGATCCTGAAACAGAAGCGAGTAATGTTCCATGGCGAATGGCGTGACACTCCTGTCTTTCAGCGCGATTTACTCATGCCTGGAAACCGCTTTGAGGGTCCGGCCACTATCCACGAGTACAGCGCAACCACGGCTATGCCGCCGGATTGTAAGGCCGAAGTGGACGAGTACTCAAACATGGTGATCGAGCTCTGAATGAATTCCTTCGATCCAATTGAGCTTGCCGTGTTCAAAAGCGCCACCCAGTCGGTTGCTGAGGAGATGGGCGCTGTGCTGCGACGGACGGCCTTTTCTCCGAACATCAAAGAACGCCGAGACTACTCCTGCGCCGTTTTCGATTCCTCCGGTCAGGCTATCGCTATGGGCGATCACATGCCCGTCCACCTCGGCTCCATGCCGATGTCGGTCCGAGCTGCGATGGATGCACTGACACTCGAGGCCGGAGACATTGCCATCCTCAACGATCCATTCGCAGGTGGAACGCACTTGCCGGATATTACGATGGTGCAGCCGGTATTTGTCCCACCCGAAAGCAGACCTGTCTTCTACGTTGCATCGCGAGCCCACCATGCCGATGTCGGTGGAGAATATCCCGGCTCCATGGGACTGTGCCGCACTATCGACGAAGAAGGTATTCGTATTCCGTCAATAAAGCTTGTCTGGAAAGGCGAAACTGACCCGACCGTTCTGAACATGATCCTCGATAGTGTGCGCACTCCCGAAGAGCGCGAAGGCGATCTGGCCGCGCAGTCCGGCGCTTGCCGGGTCGGCGAGATGCGTTTGCAGGAACTTGTTGCTCGCCACGGACAAGATAAGGTGCAGCAGTTGTGTGCCGAGCTGCTCAATTACTCCGAGCGCCTTATGCGGGCTGAACTCGCGCAAATGCCGCGTGGAACATTCTCGGCGGAAGATTTTCTGGATAACGACGGGTTTGGCAGCGATCCTATCAGGATTCACGTTTCCATCACATTCGATCCCGATGCCACCTCGGCGCACGTCGATTTCACCGGGTCAAGCCCGCAGGTAGCGAGCAGCGTGAATGCCGTTTTCGCTATCACTTATTCAGCCACTTACTATGTTTTCCGCTGTTTGCTTCCCGAAGAGGCACCCGCCAATGCCGGACTGATGCGACCCATAAGCGTCCACGCACCTAAGAGAAGCATTGTGAATGCCAGCCCACCAGCCGCTGTTGCGGCAGGCAACGTCGAAACATCGCAACGAATTGTTGACGTTCTCCTGCTTGCGCTGGCGCAGGCAATACCGAGTCGCATTCCCGCAGCTAGCTCCGGGACCATGAACAATCTCACCATTGGCGGCACCGACCCTCGCACTGGCCGGTCGTTTGCTTATTACGAGACCATCGCCGGAGGCATGGGCGCGCGCCCCAATGCCGACGGGCTCTCCGGTGTGCACACGCACATGACCAATTCGCTGAACACGCCGGTTGAGGCCCTTGAGTATGCATATCCCTTTCGCGTGCGGAAATATGCTTATCGGCCAAATTCCGGCGGCAGCGGAAAATTTCGCGGCGGCGATGGCCTGATTCGCGAAGTTGAATTGCTTGCCGATGCCCAGGTCACGCTACTCAGCGATCGCCGGAAATTCCGCCCCTACGGATTGGCGGGAGGAGAACCCGGTACAGCAGGACAAGCGACTCACACGTCGGAAAATAAGACCCACGAAATTCCCGGCAAGAGCAGCCTGTTCGCTAAAGCCGGGGATATCATTCGGATCGAAACCCCCGGCGGAGGCGGCTGGGGCAAACGGAACTCTTAGTTGATCTATTCATAGCCGGCAGTTCTCGCAGCGCCAGCTGTTCTCGTCTGTCGTGAGGCCCACAAGCTGTGCACGAGTACCCCAAGCGCGACGACGGCCAGAACTATTCCACTTCGCAAATCGAGCCGAGGAAATGACAGCAACAAGGACAAAGACGTTGCTACTGCGAGTGCGGCAATCAGGTTTCCCATAGGAAGATGGAATTGAGCGTCAGGTGTTCCGCTCTTTCGCCGCAATACAGGAAGCGCGGCGCAGACGGAGCTATAGTAGAACAACCGCGACACGGCCGAGATCACTAGGTTCCACTGAAAACTTCCCGCTAAGGAAAAGGCATAGAGCAGGCCCGCGAATACCAGAATCGCAACATGCGGAGTGCGAAACCGCGGATGCACCCGCGCCATCACCGGCGGCAGGTCTCCGTGTTCCGCTAGTGCAAAAAGAATTCTCGGAAATCCAAGAACGTTGGCACTCAAATAGCCGTAGCAGGAAACGAGCACTCCGACGCTCAGGATGGCCGCGCCCGCAGCCCCGAACATGAATTGCGCCGCTGTCGCCAACGGCCTACCTGTCATGGATGACTGTGGCAGCAATGAAACAATCACCCACTGCGTCATCGTGTACACAATCGTGCAGACGATGAGCGCAACGAACAGCGCAAACGGATAGTCGCGACGCGGATTCCGCGCCTCTCCTCCCGGCATTAGCGCAGTTTCATAGCCTCCGTATGCGAATACCAATAAGAGGATGGCATCGCGCCAGCTCTTGAAAGGCCCGGCAGGAAGCGAAATCGCCAAAGATTGATGCTTCAGTCCCACGAAGACCAGCGCGGCCACGATAAATCCGCCAAGTGTAATCAGCTTGGCCGCAGTGAAAAGGTTGCTTTGCAGGGTGCCTCTGCGAACGCCGACGTAGTTCACTATTGTCAGGACACTCAACACCGCTGTGAGAACAATCATCCTGGGCAGCTTCTCTTGCGCCGAAGGCCAGAATTGCGCCAGATAGGTCACAAATAAGTTCGCGTTTGCGGCTGCGGCCGTTAGCCGTGCCAGCCAGCCAAGCCATGCGATTGCGATCCCGGTGGGACGACCAAAGGCAGTGCGTGAGTAGAGATAAACGCCTCCTGTCTGATCGAAGCGAGAAGAGACTTCGGCAAAGCATGCCATCACCAGAGCCGTTGCAATCGCTGCAAATATCCACGCGAATGGGCCCGCCCGCCCCAATGTGGCTGAAATCTGGGAAGGCAATCCAAAAATTCCGCTTCCAATAATGCAATTGATCGTGAGTGCAGCCAGGCTCCAGCGGCCAATAGCACGAACAAGCGTTGGCTGGCCCGGTTCAGGCATCGCAGGTTTGTATCACAGAACCGCAGCTCGAACCAAAATTGCGCAAAATCAAATTGCGGGTACGATTAACCTGTACGTGACAATACTCAATTTCCCCGTAAACGTTTACCACTAGCATCCATCGTGCGAATCTGATATCGTCTCGCATCGTAAGTAAAGTTTAATAACGAAACCTTAGCTACCTTTACCTCGACCTAATCACAACCGGAGTTGCGACTATGTTTTCTGGCGATCGACGTCAATTTCTGCGGCAGGCTGGAACCGCTAGCCTCGCGTGCTCAGCCAATTTGATGTTGGGACGCTTCTTGTCCGCGCAAGCAAAAAGCTCGAGCACCGAGCAAATCTCGCATCTTTGTCGATTCTCGTCGCACCATTGCCCCACTCGACCGCAATCTCTTCGGTTCATTTCTCGAGCACCTGGGACGGGCGATTTATGAGGGCATTTACGATCCCGGATCGAAGTTGTCGGATTCCAATGGATTCCGTACCGATGTGCTGGCTGAAATAAAAAGACTGGGCGTCCCCATTGTTCGCTATCCCGGAGGCAACTTTGTCTCTGGCTATAACTGGCTCGATGGCGTTGGCCCCAAGCAAGACCGCCCGCGCGTACTCGACAAAGCCTGGAATTCCATGAATTCAAATCAATTTGGAACCAACGAATTCATGGCATGGTGCAAGGCTGTAGGCACGGAACCACTCATGGGACTCAATCTTGGCACGGGAACCTAGCAGGCCGCGGCGCTAGTCGAATATTGCAATGTGGACAAGGGAACCGAATGGAGTGA
>QHZR01000230.1 GCA_003224755.1 Acidobacteriota bacterium | reverse complement strand
GAAGGCTTCTACTGTCTTCTCGACGTCGGCGCCGCTGGCATGACCATAGACGAGCACCGCTTCACGCGATGCGCCTCCTAGAACCTGATACAGGGGAGTGTTCAGGCTTTTGGCTTTGATGTCCCAAAGCGCGGTATCAACGGCGGCGATTGCGCTCATGGTTACAGGGCCACGTCGCCAATAAGCACCTTTATAAAGGTATTGCCAGAGGTCTTCTATCCGGCGAGCGTCGCGGCCGATCAACAGCGGAACAATATGATCGGAGAGATAGCTGGCGACCGAAAGTTCGCGTCCGTTCAGGGTGGCGTCGCCGAGGCCGTGGATGCCGTCTTCAGTGACGACTTTCAGCGTGACGAAATTGCGTCCGGGACAGCAAACGATAACTTTGGCGTCAACAACTTTCATGGTGTGCTAGGAAAAACATTTTAACCGCAAAGGACGCAAAGGTCGCGAAGGCTAAGAGACTCTATCAGTCAAATCCCCACCCTCCGCCAAAAAAAACAAACGGAAGGGTGGAGCAACCGTCGTATGAGAATCCAGCTAATGCGAATCCCGCGCGACTTTCGCACCGCTGTTTCCGACCAGAAAATCCAAATCCGCGCCCTTGTCAGCCTGCATCACATGCTTGGCGTAGAGCCTGAGCCATCCGCGTTCTGGCAGCGGCTGAGCAGTCCACTTCGCGCGGCGTGCAGCAAGAATATTGTCTTCAACTTCCAGACGAAGCTCGCGCTTCTTCACGTCGAGCGAGATCGTGTCCCCAGATTGCACCAGGGCCAGCGGGCCACCGGCCGCAGCCTCGGGGCAAACATGCAGAACCACGGTTCCATAAGCCGTGCCGCTCATGCGCGCGTCGGAAATTCGGACCATGTCGGTCACGCCCTTGCGCAGGAGCTTTGGAGGTAGCGGCATGTTGCCGACCTCCGCCATGCCAGGATATCCCTTCGGACCACAATTCTTCAGCACCATGACGCAGGTTTCGTCAATGTCGAGCGACTCGTCGTTGATGCGCGCGTGAAACTCTTCAATATTTTCAAAAACGACTGCGCGGCCGCGATGTTGCAATAGATGTGGACTTGCAGCCGAGAGCTTGATCACCGCTCCGTCCGGCGCCAGATTGCCTCGCAGAACTGTAATTCCCGCGTTCGGTTTAAATGGAGTGGAAAATTCATGAATGACTTCGCGATTCCAGCAAGGCGCTTCGGTGACGTTCTCCCAGATGGTCTTGCCGTTTACGGTCAATGCATCTCGATTGAGTGCACGGGCCTGGCCCAGTTCGCGCAGAACTGCAGGCAAGCCTCCAGCGTAGAAATAATCTTCCATCAGGTACTTTCCAGATGGCTGCAAATTCACCAGGCACGGCAGTTCCGAACCCAGTTGTTCGAAATCGTCGAGGCATAGCGGCACACCGATTCGCCCTGCAATCGCAACCAGGTGAATGACCGCGTTAGTTGAGCCACCAATGGCGGCATTCGCGCGAATCGCATTTTCAAATGATTGCCGGGTGAGAATTTTTGCGATGCCGAGATCTTCGTGGACCATCTGCACAATGCGCCGACCGGTCATCTGCGCCAGCGTATTGCGGCGTGCATCAACTGCAGGGATGGCAGCATTGCCGGGCAAACTCATGCCTAGCGCCTCCACCATATTGGCCATCGTGGAGGCCGTACCCATGGTCATGCAATGGCCCTTCGAACGGTGCATGCAGCTCTCGGCGGCAAAAAAATCCTCTTCGGTCATTTCGCCGGCGCGGAGTTGCTCCGACATTTGCCAGAGACCGGTGCCGGAACCCACATCGTGTCCGCGATACTTTCCCGACAACATAGGGCCGCCGGAAACGCCGATCGTCGGAAGACCGCAGGATGCAGCTCCCATCAGCAGGGATGGAGTGGTTTTGTCGCAACCCATGAGTAGAACTACCCCGTCAACAGGATTGCCTCGGATAGACTCTTCAACATCCATGCTGGCAAGGTTTCGAAACAGCATGGCCGTGGGACGAAGCTGGGTTTCGCCCAACGACATGACCGGAAATTCCAGAGGAAAGCCGCCGGCTTCCCACACTCCGCGCTTGACGAACTCGGCAATTTCGCGGAAGTGGGCATTGCAAGGCGTGAGCTCCGACCAGGTATTGCAGATGCCAATGATGGGGCGTCCATCGAACAGATCGTGTGGCCAGCCCTGGTTCTTCATCCAACTGCGATACATGAAACCTTCGCGGTCGCGACGTCCGTACCATTCCTGGCTGCGCAGTTTTTTCATGGGGATTAGAATCGTGGAAAGATTTTAACCGGAAAGATCGCCGAGCAGTCGCAAAGTTCGCAAAGAAATTTATTCCAGGAGCCAAACGTGAACCATCGTTCTGTAGGGCAGTGCACGCCTCATCGAATGATTTCTGTTCTGTTTACATTTTTGATTTTCGCGTCGGTTGCGCGAGGGTGGGCCTCACCCGGAGCCAGTAAGGCCCTGCAAATCTACTTCGTGGATGTCGAAGGCGGGCAGGCGACATTGTTTGTCACGCCAACCGGGCAGTCGCTGCTGATTGACACCGGATGGCCGGGCTTTGATGGCCGTGACGCCGATCGCATTGTGGCGGCGGCAAAAAAGGCCGGTATCAGCAAGATTGACTATGTCCTGATCACGCACTTCCATATGGACCACGTCGGTGGAGCGCCGCAATTGGCAGATCGCATTCCGATCGGAACATTCATTGACCATGGCGAGAACCGAGAGAGCACAGACGCGCCTACGGTGCAGGTATGGCAGGCGTACCAAAAATTGTTAGCTTCAGGAAAATACAAGCGCATCACTGCCAAGCCGGGAGACGTTCTTCCACTCAAGGACGCACACGGGACAGTTGTCAGTTCCGATGGAGTGGTCATCGCGAAGCCATTGCCCGGAGCTGGTCAGGACAACCCAGCGTGCAAGAACGCCGAACAATATCCGGCTGATCAAACTGAAAATCGGCGCTCGCTGGGAACGCTGATCACGTTCGGGAAGCTGCGAATTCTCGATCTAGCTGACTTAACCAAAGATAAAGAGATGGAGCTGATGTGTCCGGTGAACAAACTGGGCAAGGTCGATATCTACATCGTGTCGCACCACGGATGGGGGCAGAGTGGGAGCCCGCAGCTGGTAAACGGAATTGACGCGCGAGTCGCGATCATGGACAACGGAGCGAAAAAAGGCGGAACACCATCGGCATGGGACATCCTTAAGAAATCGCCGCATCTGGAAGATTTGTGGCAATTGCACTTCTCTGACGAGGGTGGGCCAAGCCACAATGTCGCCGACGAGTTCATTGCAAACCCTCAAGGACCTGATGCGGGAAATTACCTGAAGCTGACAGCCCACGCCGACGGCAGCTTCGATGTTTTCAATTCGCACACGCAAAAAACCAAACACTATCCAACGCAGTCTTCTGATACTCACTAGAGTTTCAGAAACGACATCCGCGCCTTCAATATCTATCCGATCATTTCGGTAGGCTTCGGATACAAGTTCTAACGATTTACGACCAAATCTCTTGCATCTTATCTCCGGTCGGCGTCACTCGTTCTGTTCGACTAATGATATAGCGCACTGCCGTCCAGCGGTTTCAATTCCTGCCCTGAAGCAGCCCATCCCACGCTCAGCGCCGCTCCGCCTGTGCCCTGAAAATATTTAAGCTCCATCTTGTGAAATCCCTGCCGGAGAGGAACGTAGCCAGTGACTACTTGGCTGGCGTGGTTGCCGTCATTGTTGACGATCTCTTCGCCGTCAATCTGCAGAACCGTTCCGTCGTCTGATTCCACCGCAAACTTGTAGAAGCCGTCAGTGGGAACTTTGAGGTATCCCTCAAATGTGACCGCATAGTTCACTTGCCGACCGAACTGCTGCGGGTCAAACGAACTCGTAATCCCTGTCGTGGCCTGAGTGCCGAGATCGAAATCTTGTGTGCTGGTGAACTTCCCGTCAAACAATGTAAACGTCAGGCCCGGCCGGTTCTCGGTGTAAGGGACCGCATCTCGATACGAACGCCGCAACAGAGTGGCCGTATAAACAATGCTGCGCCGACCTCGCGGCGTAACGACAATAAGATTTAATAATGTCTTTTTATCCGGCGGAAGAGGGACCTGGAAGGGCATCTGATAACGCGGCGATTGGTCGGTTGGGGCGCTGCCATCGAGCGTGTAGTAAATCTGGCTGCCGGGGATGAGGGAACTCAGTTGTACCCGTACGTGATCGTCGGTGGCAGTATAAAAATCCTTGAATCCGTCTGGTTCAGGAATCCGATAGTTTACATCCTGCTTTTCCAGCCGGCCGAGGTGATATGGCAGCCGCTGCAGAAAACCAGCATAGTCTTTGCTCTCCTCCGGTGACCACACCACTTCGGACAGTGCCAACAATCGCGGAAACGTCATGTACTCCAGATGTTGTGGCGTGCTAATGTATTCGCTCCACAGATTTGCCTGCGCGCCAAGAATGTACTTCTGATCGTCTGACGTCAGCTCTCCAGGGATTGGGTCGTAGCCGTAGACTTTCTCGAGTGGGATAAAACCGCCTATACTCGGAGGTTCCCGCTTGGCGTCGCCCTGGTTGTAATCGAAATAACAGTAGTCGGTTGGACTCATTATGACTTCGTGCTTTTGCTTTGCAGCTGCGATGCCTCCACCCTCACCCCGCCACGACATTACAATTGCATTCGGAGCCAAACCGCCTTCCAGAATCTCGTCCCACCCGATCGTTCGTCTTCCCTTGGAGCGCAAGAATTTCTCCATACGCTGAACAAAGTAGGTCTCGAGTTCATTCTCGTCTTTCAATCCCTCGCGCCTCATAACTGCTTGCGCGGCCGCACTCTGCTTCCAGCTATCTTTCGAAACTTCGTCGCCGCCAATGTGGACATAAGATCCCGGAAACAGCGTGATCACCTCATTCAGCACGTTCTGGAGGAATGAGAACGTTTCCTCGTTGGGGCAAAAAACGTCGTTGTGAACGGTGGCTCCAGAGCTCCCCGCGGACGGTGCAGGCGTGCATCCCAGTTCCGGGTATGCGGCCAAAGCAGCCTGCGAGTGCCCAGGCATTTCGATCTCGGGAATCACCGTAATGAAGCGCGCCTGAGCATAGGCCACTATGTCCTTGATCTGCTCCTGGGTGTAATAGCCACGAACGTAGGGATCGAAATTGTCCTCTGTAGAGGGATTCTCACTCTGCGGGCCAATATCAGTCAGCCGGGGATATTTCTTGATTTCAATGCGCCATCCTTGATCGTCCGTGAGGTGCCACTGAAATCTGTTGATCTTGTATTGCGCCATCAGATCGAGAAAATTCTTAAGGAACGCGACAGAGTAAAAATGCCGCCCCACATCTAGCAGTACTCCGCGATAATGGAACCGCGGGTAATCAGTGATGTCAACGGCCGGCAGCGCAACCGAGGGTTTAAGACCCAACGGCAGCAGTTGTGTCAGGGTTTGCATACCGTAGAACAACCCCGCCGACTGGCCTACAACACGAATTTCCACTGGCGTCACCACCAACCGGTACCCTTCCGCAGGCAAATTTGGCCCGCCTACATGGGTGAAGGAGATATATCGTCCCCTCTTGGGCACCGTAGGCTCGATTTCCAAATGAAAGCCGTGGTTGCTCAGTAAGAAATCGTCAAAGAGGCCAGCGATCCTGCGAGACTCTTTGTCAACGGCCACGATTCGAGTTTGATTGTTGAGGGTGAAAGTGCCGGACAAAAATTTGACGCCGACCGGCTGCGGAACGATGTTCAAGTGCGGGAGGACGGAATTCTCCGCATGAACTAAGCTGGCCACTGTAAGCAAGAACACTAACCGCATCAGATGTCCGGCAGTATTCATAGATCAAATTTCTGGTTAATCACTACCTCGCCGGCGTGATGACAATATCCCGATAAGCTACGTGTCCTTTTAACTACCTTGCAGGTACATCAAGGCCCGGCATTTCTTCAGAGGCAGCTCTCAGCGAACCGGCTCGTCCGCACGATGGCGGAAGATTCACCTCCATGCGAGTGTCGTAACAGAATTACTCGCCAGAGTCAGTTCC
>QHZR01000229.1 GCA_003224755.1 Acidobacteriota bacterium | reverse complement strand
CAGCCGCCTATCTTATCATTCTCAGGCTACGGTACGATTGCTCTTGAAAGAAGGGGTGCACTCTTTCACTGCGATCATTAGATGTGCACATGTACTTTACAAAAGTGACACAGGACATAGGTGTACTTGAACGAAGAAGAAAGCTTTCGTTCATGGCGTACCCTTTTCATTTACTCCGATGAACCACGCCTCTACAATCGGTAGGAACGAGGAAGCCGAGGCACAGTCACAAGCAGGCTGTACCGAATACAATGCAGTTCGTCGACGTGCCGATGATTTGTCCGTTTTCGGCGTAAGTACCTAAAAGGATTGTTAAGCATTCCTTCCGATGGACGGGGTGCCAGACGCCCCCAGGGTCAGTCGTTCCGTGAGTCCGTTGGGCCCGCCAACGTGAAGTCATCGGGCGGTACGCCGCACAGCACGACATACACAGTCACGGGTTCGAAGAACTTTAGACACCCAAAAATCAACTGTGGAATCAACGCCAAGAACGAATTTTAATTTGCAAATTGTTGAATCCACGCAAAAACCGTTTGATCTGATCCTGCTCGGAACGGGCCAGAGCGGTCATTTCGGCCGATGTGCCCTTCGGTCGGAACGCCGTTAGCAAGCACAGCCTCGCCTAGCTTCGTCCAGCGTTTTCTAACAGGGAATCCTCAGCTTCATCGCTTACGTGTTCACGGAAACTCTCGTCTTTCGGGTTCGTGAGGTTTGATATTGGCGTGGAGGAGAGCACGGCAGCAGCTTGCCTAAGAGAATGCCCGAGGAAGTCGTCAGTCGCGTGTTGACCGGCGAGACGCCACTTTATGAAATTCTGATGCGCCGCTACAACCAGCGGCTCTATCGCGTGGCAAGGGCAATCTTGCGCGACGATGGGGAAGCGGAAGATGTCATGCAAGATGCGTACGTGCGGGCTTACCAGCATTTGGCTGAGTTTGAGGGCAGGGCCAAGTTTTCTACCTGGCTGACACGAATTGCGGTCCATGAGGCATTAGCGCGCGCTCATCGCGCCAGCGATTTCAGCCACTGACGATACCGGATGAGTCTAGGGGAGGCATTATGAACTCGCTGGAATCGACCACGCTCAAAGCAAAGGGTGCCGTATGCTACTTGAAAGTCTCAACCGCTGAGCAGGCTCAACAAAACAACTCTCCAGTGCAGGAGAGCAAACATTGCACGTCTAATAATCTTCCTGCTCTCTGCACATTTATCGACAAGCAGAGTGGGCGTAGCGTAGGAAAGAGCCCTGAACTGCTCGAATACTGCCAAGCAATACCACAAACAAATATCTTTGTTTCGTCGTTGCAGACCTTCGAAGCAAATACGAAAGCAACCGCTGTGGTAAACGCAGACCCAATCCTGCTCTTGCCCCGCATGCGTTTTCGAGCCGCCATGATTCTGGCCATGGCGCGACTGTGCTCGTCTTTGGGGAGGAAATTCCCTATGACGGCCAAGTCGAAATCTCGGGGACCTCGCTGACGAAAGCCTTACCCTCCGAGCGACCTCGAAGAGCGTATCCGTCAAGGCGCCTACCATTTTCCTTTGACTTCGTTGATGAACAAGAGCAGCGGTTACATGAAGCAAACCGGCGTCACATCCCTTCAGGCGATCTTCGGTCACCGTCCGGTCACCAGCAAGGTTCCGCTCCCTCCAGCCATCAGCGGAGACTAGCCACCAAAGCGGGTTCTCACGCATTGCCTGATCGACGACCGGCGGATTGTAGCGGCATCGAATGTACCGGAGTACCATAAATCTGATTTAAGCGCACGACCCTCTCTCTTCCCGCCTGGATCCTGATATCCTTCGGGAACTTTGCGTGCGCAGCGGGTCAAGGGAGCCAGGCCTTAAAATGAAACATGACAGAACTTTCGTAGGCGGGTCGCTCAAGAGCGGCGCCAAGTTGGGAGCTTACGAAATCCGTGCCCCCCTGGGCGCGGGTGGCATGGGAGAGGTCTATCGGGCATCCGACAGCAAACTGGGACGCGACGTCGCCATCAAAGTGCTGCCGACAGCTTTCGTAAACAACCCCGAGCGCCTGTCTCGTTTTCAACGCGAAGCGCGGATGCTGGCCGCGCTGAACCATCCCAATATAGCGACGATTTACGGGCTGGAGCAGGATGGGGGCATCCAATTTTTGGTGATGGAACTCATTGTTGGCGAGACCCTGGCCGCACGCCTAAGCGAGGGGCCATTGCTTGTAAAAGAGGTGCTTGATATAGCTATTCAGGTTGCCGATGCGCTCGATGCCGCCCATTCCCAAGGTATCATTCATCGTGATATCAAACCTGCGAACATCGCCGTAACCAAAAGAGGCCAAGCAAAGATTATGGACTTTGGTCTCGCCAAGTTGGTGCAGTTTCTGGACGAAGAAATATCTACTTCCGCGCTAACGGTCAGCCGGGAACAGCCTCTGAGCAAGACCGATGCGATCCTTGGCACGATCCCTTACATGTCGCCGGAACAAGTGCGCCGAGAAGGCACGGACGCGCGTAGTGATCTATTTTCCTTTGGCTTGGTACTCTACGAGATGACGACAGGATGCCGGGCATTTACGGGGCGCAGCGATGGCATCATTTTGGATGCAGTTCTGAATTGCGCCCCAGTGTCACCCGCTAAATTGAATCGGGCCGTGCCCCCACAGCTCGAACAAATCATCAACCGCGCTTTGGAGAAGGATCGAGGGTTACGCTATCAAACAGCCCGTGATCTGAGGTCCGAGTTGCAGCGTCTGAAGCGCGACGTGGACTCGGGGATCTCATCAGGAACTTCGCTGGCGCCGCGTCCTTCTCGCCCGGAACGCAATCGGCTGTACAAGAAGGTGGGTTTGCTGGGCGGGGGAGTGGGTCTCTTGGGGCTGCTGCTGTTCATGACTCTGATCGGGCCTTCCCCCATTCCCGTGCCGACTGGTTCCTATCCCGTCACCAGCGATGGCCAGCAAAAAGAGTTTCCTGACTCGTTCTACCCGGTGGTAACCGATGGTGCTCGCCTTTATTTTACCGAGATAGGAAAGGGTGACCTTCGATTCGCACACGTCTCAACCGCGGGTAGTGAAACCACTCTTATTGAGACGCCCTTTCGGTTTCCTCGCATGGCAGACATCTCGCCAGACCACGCTCGGCTGCTTGTCCTGGGTTTTAATGGTTCGGAGTTAGAGTCCCCACTCTGGACAATCCCCACATTGGGCGGAACTCCCCGGCGTATTGGTGAAATCTTGGCTCACGATGCGGCCTGGACCACGCACGGGGACATCGTGTACGCCAATGGCACGAATCTGTACTGGGCAAAATCGGATGGCAACAATGCTCGTAAATTGGTGACTGTAGCCGGCATCCCTTTTTGGTTAAGGTCGGCACCAGATGGTCGCGTGCTACGCTTTACGATAAGTGATCCTGGAACCGATGCGATGTCCCTGTGGGAGGTCTCGGCTAACGGCAGCAATCTGCATCCCCTGCTTCCTGGGTGGAACGAACCAGCGGCAGAGTGTTGCGGAAACTGGAGTCCGGATGGGAAGTACTTTGCGTTTCAATCATCACGCAACGGCCGAAGCAACATTTGGGTACGTACGGAAAAGAGCAATTTTTTTCGCTTGCAGCACGGACCGCGGCAACTCACCGCAGGTCCGATGAACTTCACAGCTCCGGTCTTTAGTGGCGACAGCGAGAAGTTGTTTGTGCTAGGCGAGCAGCGCCGCGGCGAACTGGTGCGTTATGACGCCAAGGCTCGCCAATTCCTGCCTTACCTCTCAGGAATTTCCGCGGATCGTCTGGGCTTTTCGCGAGACGAACAGTGGGTGGCATATGTCAGTTACCCAGATGGCACTCTTTGGCGAAGCAAGTTAGACGGCACTCACAAACAGCAGTTGACATTCCAGCCGCTCGCGGTGCATCTACCGCGATGGTCTCCGGATGGAAACTATATAGTTTTTGATGGCGCTAAAGATGGCAAAACAACGAAGATCTACACGATTTCTGCGGCGGGCGGTAGCCTCATAGAGATGCTGCCAGGGGACCTGCGACAGGCCGATCCAGGTTGGTCACCCGAGGGTAACTCTATAGTCTTCACTGGTTCCGATCCCAAGAAAAATTCTGGCACAATCACGAGCATATTCGTGCTCGACGTAAGAACCCATAATGTCTCAGTTCTTCCGGGTTCAGAGGGACTACTCTCGCCGCGATGGTCGCCCGACGGCCGATATATCGCCGCCACGACCATGGATTCCCAGAAATTGCTGCTATTCGATACTCAGACCAAGAAGTGGGATGAACTGACCCAGATGGGAGTTGGCTACTTGTGCTGGTCAAAAGACAGCAAATATCTCTATTTTGATACGTTCGGAGCTCAACCTTCCATCGACCGGATTGGAGTCCACGAGCAGGTTCCGCAAAAGGTAGTGGGCCTTGAGGAGCTGCGTCGCACGTGGGGCCCTTTTGGACCCTGGTTTGGATTGGGACCCGATGACTCACTACTCGCAACCCGGGATATCGGCACTCAAGAGGTATATGCCCTCCAGTGGCCGACGCCATAGGTATGACTAGTCATGCAGCGCGCGTGCCAACACCTGCCGCATAGAGCACTGCCTCACCGGCATTCAGATCAAGATCGATTTCGATCTTTTCATCATCGAGAGCCGCGGTACAAAAGGGAGCCAGTCCGAGCCATGTCGCAACCAATCAGAAAGTCTGACCGAAATGGCCGGCCTCGAGCAGGATGACCCGATAAGCACGAGAGAATCGATAGCGCCACGTCACGCGCGCCAGCACGGTTGTCATCACAAACAGTACTGAACAGTCTTGAACCCACTCTTGATGACCACACAGCCGCGCCATTTGTTCTGCTATCCTCCCCGCTTTCAGAAGTTCCAACTCATGTCGGTCCGGCCGGTAGTGATAGATGCCTGGTGACAGACCCTTCACGTGCGAGCACCACAGATAAACCTCCAGCGAATGACGAGCACCTCCTGAGGGACTGGTCTTCACCGGTAGGCTGCCCAACCCGGGCCAGTGGATATGGTTTGTAAAGCCCCATGTAAGTCGAAGTAGAATCGAGAGTTGTTCGAGCGAAACCCGACCGGCGCCAAAATGGCGATGCGTACGCCGGCTAAGCAGGACTTCGGGCAGCTGACCATGAAGCTGGCTGGTGGGATCTGGGAGATGGACGCGCGCTCGAGCAAAATAACGCTTTAGCGAGGGAGGCGGAGGCTCACGTCGCTTAAGCGCACGGTTGAAGCGAGCTTCATCGACCGTTATTGGAGCAGTGTGCGTGTTCTTGGTGGCAAGGTGGAAGAAGCGAGCCTCCACACCCCAGGTCTGCCAGGCTGACAGTGCAGATTCTCGCTTTGCTTGGGAACCACCTCTGACAAGCACGGCTGTACTGGCAATGAGGCGGCGCAAGCTTTGGCGAATGGACGCAGGAGAATATTCGGGAAGTAATCGCTCGACTCCCCGAAAGCCGCGCCATCCATCCAATTTCCCCAAAATCGGAACCAAAAGCGGCGAAGCTTCAAATTCTTTCCCCGTGAGGTAGTTCTTGCAATGCAGGGCGCCGTCATGGAAGAAGAAAACCAGACAATTCGACCGCTTCACAAGAATGCCGCGACTCTTCATTCCCAATGGCATTTCCTCAACGAAGTAACTTGCGTTACTTGCAATGCGGACCGTAATGCCAGGGCGGGTGCTTAAGTTTTTTCATGCAATCTTGTAAGCAAAGAGACAGCCGTTTTTTTGCCTCGTCGATTTCGCGTCTCTGTCTGGCTAATTTTTTCTTCAATTCTCTGAGCTCTTTCGCGGAATCTTGTGGTGGCCGGTGTTTAGGCATTGTGGTTCTCCATCCCAATCTTTTCTTTTGGATCGGTTGACGTGCAGGGTTGCTCGTCAAACCTCAATCTTTCGAATGTTTGTCCTGCATTACCGGATATCTAACTGGCCCTAAGACGTGTGTTTCTTGACCGGCACATCTTGCACCGGGGATAAGGGACTGTCAAGCACTGCAGACTGCACTACTCCACCGTACCCATTAAATTCGTTGGCGGATCCGGCGTACTTTCGTCCTGCACCATGTAGAAAAATGGATCCACCGACGCTGCGACGGATAAGCCGTTTGAGCCCAGCAACTGCCACGGCGTGATTTTG
>QHZR01000268.1 GCA_003224755.1 Acidobacteriota bacterium | reverse complement strand
GCAAGACCCCAATTACGCTCACGATTAATGGCCAAAAGCACACTCTACAACTGGAGCCCCGCGTCACCCTTCTCGATGCCATGCGCGACCGTCTGGCCATCACTGGAGCAAAACGCGTCTGTGATCGGGCCGAATGCGGCGCCTGCACCGTGCTTGTTGACGGCAAACTCGTGTACTCGTGCTCTCTGCTGGCAATCGAAGTTCAGGGAAAGGCGATCACCACCGTTGAATCCATCTCCCAAGGCGGTGCGCTCCATCCCATTCAGCAATCCTTCGTGGACAATGACGCCTCACAATGCGGTTTTTGTACGCCCGCTTTCGTCGTGGCCACCAAAGCCCTTCTCGACAAGTATCCCAATCCAACTCTCGAACAAATCCGGCGCGGCCTGAGCGGAAATCTCTGCCGTTGCGGTACCTATCACGGCATTCGCCGTGCCATCGCGCAGGTCGCGCAGAAGGGAGCATAAGCCATGCCTGACTTCGCTTGGCCCACAGCAGAAGATCGAAGCCTGATTGGCAAGCGCATTTCGCGGCTGGATTCACCAGACAAAGTCTCCGGACGCGCGAAGTACAACTATGACTACCATCCTTCCGGGCCGATGCTGTTCGGTAAAGTTCTACGCTCGCCTCACGCCAAGGCAAAAATTCTGAGCGTCGATACTACGGCGGCCCAGAAAATGCCGGGTGTTGAGGCAGTCGAAGTAATTCAAAAGATCGGTGGTACTGTCCAGTGGGCAGGCGACGAAATCGCTGCTGTTGCGGCGGTTGATGAAGGCACCGCCGAGGAAGCGATCCGCGCCATCAATGTGAAATACGAGCCGCTCGCTTATCTCGTAAGCGATGCCGAGCCTCCCGCGGGATCAGCGGAGGCTCCCGGTCCCATGAGCGAGGATGACGTCTGGGATGCAATCGACAATCAAATGCCCGAAAGGCAGTTCCTCGAATATTTGAAGGAGCATGGAGTTAGTTTTCACCCAGAAGAGGATCTGCTGAAGCAATTCAAAGGAGACGGCGCTTCCGATGCCATCCTCGATGCCCTGAGAAAAGCCGCATACCATGAACCCAGTGGCTCCGGCACTCGTTCCCCGTACCAGAAGGCGGCAGCTACTACGCAAGGTGATCCCGACAAAGCATTCGCAGAAGCCAGCGTTGTTTCAGAAGGAGTGTACGGCACGTCAGTGATCACCCATTGTTGCCTCGAGTCCCATGGCTCCACCGCCGAATGGCCGGACAAAGACCATCTGTTCGTTCACATTTCCACACAAAACGTTTCGGGTGTTCCATCCCAAATGGCTGAACCGCTGGGCGTACCAGCCGCCAACATTCGAGTCCACCAGGACCACATTGGTGGGGGTTTTGGCAGCAAGTTTTCCGCGGATCGGTGGGACATTACTGCTGCCAAGCTCTCGAGAAAGGCTGGAGGACGGCCGGTCCGTATCATGCTTGAGCGCGATGCGGAACTGAAAGTCGCAGGCGCGCGACCATCGGCGTATGCACGAGTGAAGGTCGCCGCCAGCAAAGATGGCAGCATTACCGGTTGGCAATCCCAGTCCTGGGGCACCGGAGGCCCTGGAGGGGGAGGATCGCCGCCCATCCCCTACGTCTTTTCAATTCCAAATCAGCGCAAAGAGCACACCGCAATTCGCAACAACATCGGCCCGGCACGGGCGTGGCGTGCTCCCAATCATCCGCAAGCCGCAGTGATCACGATGGGGGCGCTGGATGATCTTGCGGCCAAGATCAATATGGATCCGATAGATCTCTGGTTGAAGAATCTTTCCCTCACCGGACCTCGCCAGAAGGTCTATGAGGAAGAATTTGGCGTAGCCTCCGATCTGATGGATTGGAAGCAGAAATGGCGCCCACGCGGGCAGAACATTTCCGGCAACGTCGCCCGCGGCCTCGGCCTGTCGCTGCACACGTGGGGCGGGCGTGGGCACGCCAGTCAGTGCGATGTCAACATCCACCCTGACGGTTCAGTGGATGTGAAAATCGGAACTCAGGACATTGGCACAGGCACGCGAACCACCCTTGCCATCGTTGCCGCCGAAACACTCGGCCTGCCAATTGAAGCAATAAAGCTCTACATCGGAGACACCCAGTATCCGCCTTCGGGCGCATCGGGAGGGTCCACGACTCCAGGCGGCGTCAGCTCCTCTACTCGGCGGGCGGCGGTGGAGGCCCGAGAAGCCCTCTTCGCCAAGGTTGCTCCCGCATTGAATGCCACCCCAGAGCAGCTCGAATGCAAGGACAAAACGGTAAGAGTGAAAGGTGACTCTGGTCGCTCGCTGAGTTGGAAGGAAGCCTGCTCAAAAATTGGCGCGGTGCCCATCACCGCTCGCGGTAAAAATCCCGATAAGGAACACCCACCCGATCTCACCAACAGCGGCGTCGGTGGAGTGCAAATGGCCGATGTCGAAGTGGACATGGAAACTGGAATCGTCAAGGTAAGAAAGATGGTCGCAGTGCAAGATTGTGGACTGATCATCGATCTGAAAACCGCGGAGAGCAGTTGTTACGGTGCCCTGACCATGGGCATCAGCTATGCACTCTTTGAAGAAAAAGTGATGGACCAGGCCACCGGAACTATGCTCAATGCGAATATGGAGTTCTACCGCCTCGCCGGATACAACGACATTCCTGAATTAGTGGTGCACATGATGACCGGCAAAGGCTACGACGAGCGCGGTGTAATCGGTCTCGGCGAACCTCCAGTGATTTCTCCCGGGGCGGCAATTTCGAATGCAGTCGCCAACGCCATCGGAGTACGCGTTTCCTACCTACCGCTAACCCCAGACCGCGTACTCGCCGCACTCGGCCAGAAAGCAGGTGCGTGATGAGGGCCTTCGAATACGCTAGTCCAACAAGCACGAAGCAAGCTTTGAGCCTGCTTGGCGCCGCTTCAGGTGGCGCCTTGGTGCTTGCCGGAGGTACTGACTTGCTAGCTTTGATGAAGGACGACATCGTTCATCCCAAGCGGCTTGTCAACATCAAGGAGATCCGAGAACTTGACGGTGTTGCTTCAAGCTCACTAGGGCTGCGCATTGGCGCACTGACCACACTGGCCGATCTCGCGGACAACGTAAATATTGTGAAAGATTATTCCGCCCTTGCCGATGCGCTAAACGAAGCCGCCAGCCCTCAGATTCGCAATATGGCGACGCTAGGTGGAAACCTCTGTCAGCGTCCGCGCTGCTGGTACTTCCGCAATGGTTTAGGCCTGCTGCCGAAAGACCAATCGGGTAAGGACCTGGTGGCGACCGGGGAAAACCGCTACCACGCGATTCTCGGAAACGACGGCCCGGCAAAATTTGTCAGCCCATCCAGCATCGCTCCCGCGCTGATCGCTTACGGGGCAAAGATCCGCTTGATCGGGCCCAACGGAAAGCGCGAATTGCCGCTCGATAAGTTCTTCGTCATCCCGAAAACCGAAGATCAGCGAGAGCACGATTTGAAGCGTGACGAGATCGTGACAGAGGTTGTGCTGCCTCCAGCCGCAGACCTGAAATCCGCGCACTATGAAATCCGCCAAAAAGACGCTTTTGATTGGCCATTGGCCACTGCTGCCGTGGTATTTCAGATGAGCGGCTCAACTGTTCAGTCGGCACGTGTGGTGATGGGGTATGTTGCTCCCACTCCGTGGCTGTCGGAGGAAGCCGCCCAGGCCATTATCGGCAAGAGCATCTCTGAAGAAACGGCGAAAGCGGCTGCGGACGCGGCTGTGCAAGCAGCCAAGCCGCTTAGCCAGAACGCCTACAAAGTGCAACTTGCACGTGTCGCAGTCAAGCGTGCGATCTTAAAAGCTGGAGGTGCCGCATGAGTTCCGCCATCAGCGAAGCCGAACGTTTCAACGTCAAACATCCAAACTTGTGTCCGTCACTACGTTGGAAAGGCCAATTCATCTCCGCTGAACCGGACCCAACTGTCCAACCGTCAAACGATGGCTTGTTTTGGTGCATCCACACCCAGAATTGCATCGGCCCTGACGGTGAATTGGCTGAACCCGGCAACTGCAGCTCGCATAATCGCAAGTGCCACGGAACGGGAATCTGCGAATAGTGCTGTGGCGCCGCAGTCAGACCTAATAACGGCTATTGCGCGGCAGTACCCTTAACGACCAGGGCAAACGGCAG
Organism: Acidobacteriota bacterium; assembly: GCA_003224755.1. Lineage (GTDB taxonomy): Bacteria > Acidobacteriota > Terriglobia > Terriglobales > Acidobacteriaceae > Gp1-AA145. The sequence goes on along the minus strand of QHZR01000268.1, from coordinate 2,053 downwards.
ATCCTTCCCTGAGTCCAGCTTTAGCATGCTGGAGAATATCCAGTGGTCCTCAGCACTTTTCGTCAGCGATGTTGCCGATCCCGACGCTTGCGCCAGACTCAATGGGCCCGGGTGATTGGTTCCGCTGGCCTTCCGGCTCATCTGCACAAGCTCATCAAACTTGAAGAGAGCACCAGGATCGGAATCAAGCGCAGCGGGCACCAGCAGAAGAAAGTCTCGATCGGGAGCGACTCCTAGATGGTTCCCATCATCGGGCATCAGTTCGTAGCGCAGGCTATAGGTTCCCGCCGCGATGGGCTGCCCGCGAAAATCCGTGGCAGTTTTGGGAAATAAAATCACGCCAATCAGCGTCGATTCGGAGAATTCCGGGTAGAGCAATCCCTCGCTTTCTTTCTTCGCTGTTTGCGTGGGAACGCTCTTCCTGAGCCAGATGTCACACAAAACGCTGCCATCAGCGACTTTTAATCGGTTACCGTGGGACTCGAGAACTTGAACCACTGCGTTCGGAACACCCAAATCTGTCGGTGGTCCTATGGTTTCCAGCCCGCCAGTCTGTGCCCCGCAAGTTAGACACAACGTGACCGCCACCACGATTAAGGAAAGTTGACGCATTCGCTGGGGCTCGCTACAGCGCGAATGTTCCCACAAATGCGCTGCGTTTGCCATGTAATTCCCAGTCCGTGCCCAAACCAGGACCCCGGTAGGAATCCGTTATCGCCACCGCAGGCATAGCATGCGTGGTCTCGGTCAGCGGCGGATAGAAAGTGGCCTCATTGCCGCAAAGATGGTCGCCCTCGTTGAGGGAGCGTGTATGCACAGTCGCGAAACGTCCTGCACGAAGCATTGCGGCGCCATTCTTTTCATGATTGACAGCAAATTCGGTCGGAGCATATATCACCTGTTCAATGTTTCGTAGCAGCTCCCCGGCCATATGTTGCGCAAAAGCGGTTAAGGCGGCGCGTTGGCGATCGTTCGCTTGTTCATCGACAATCAGCACAGCTTGTGCTGGATACGGACTCGCATAAGGATCACCCAGTGTCGCGCGCGCGCGAACGGCAGCAGCCACAGTTAGCCCGTCAAGCGGGACTCCATTCCAGGTTCCGCTCTCCACGTGCCATGCAAGTATGGCCTGATTGCCAACAAGGTTCACCTCGCCATTGGCGAAACACGATCCTGTGTAAATGTCCGCACTGCGAGTTTCAAGGTAGTCGCCACGAATCTGCTCGCCAAATACCAATGGAGAGAGAGCTAAGATGATGAGCAAAACTGAGAAGAAAAGCTTTCGCATCGCACACCTCTCCCTTTATTTTCCCTCATTCGCGGCGTCAAGTGAAATGTCAAAGAGGAATTCTACTCCAGAATGGCAGCGTCGTAACTGAGCGTTGTCTCCTCACGACCGGCGCAATTGGCGTAAAATCGCGTCTCATTGACGTGGGAAGTGGCAGTTCTCAATGAGCGCAACCGCCTGCTTTCGACAGTTATCATTGCAAGAGCTTTCCTGCTCGGTCGTTCCGAATACATCGCCAATGATTCGCTTTTTGAAGAGGTGAACCCATGTGGAGACGAGTCCTAGCTGGCATCTTGGGCGCATTAGCCGTTCTGGCAGGAGTGATTGCCTACGGATACGCCCGCATGGGGTACGACGATTTTGGTAACCCGAATGTTTCTTTTTGGACCGCCATTCTGGGTACGGGGCTAATGTGGCTACTGACTCTGGGCGCATTTGGCATGGGCGTTCACTTCTTGAAGTACTGCTTCACTGGGAAATTTTCCCGAGTGAATCCGTGGGCACGCGGACTAGTTCTTGGAGCACTGTCTTTCTTCCCCGGTTTTATCGTATCCGCTGTTCCGGCTACGTTGCTGGTATCGAAACGGTGGCCGGGAGACATCCAGGCCGACAACATTGCGCTGCTGACCAGTGTCTTTGTCGGAACCACACTAGCGGTTGTCGTATGCGTCGTTCTAATCAGGACAAGGAACCGAAAATACGCTACCCCGGCAGATAACTGTTGAAACATCTCTATAGCTGGGATGAAGGTCGACCCCCGATCAC
>QHZR01000627.1 GCA_003224755.1 Acidobacteriota bacterium | reverse complement strand
TGGTGCGTAGACGGATGGCCGATGAGCTGATCTTGAGTTTTGTGCCCAAGGGGGAACAGCGTATTTGGCGCAGCCTCACTCGCATGAAGGTGCAGCTTACGCGCGACCGAGTACGACTGCAGAACCAGATGGAGTGTCTGCTAGAAGAAATGCGCATCAAGCTGTCGATCGTGGTGAGCAACTTACTGGGTGCCAGTGGGCTTCGCATTCTGCATGCTTTGGCGCAAGGCGAAACTGACCCTAAGAGGTTGGCAGAGCTGGGAGATGAACGGTTGCACTGCACGGAGGAACAACTGGTGGATGCTTTGACGGGAAGAGTGCAACCCATGCACCGGGGAATGCTGGCCTTACAACTTCAGCGGTTACAGTTGATCGATCAGCAAATGGCTCAGCTCAACAGCATGATCGCGCAGGCCATGAAGTCGCACCAGGACGCCGTGATCCGACTGGCGGAAGTACCTGGCCTGGGAGTGGATTCAGCGCAACAGATCATCGCCGAGGTGGGGGTGCAGGCTAGTACATTCTCTTCGGCGGCGGAGTTGACGGCTTGGGTGGGAACCTGTCCTGGCAAGGAAGAAAGCGCGGAGCAAAACCATAGCAGTCGCTCCGCGAAAGGAAATAAATACCTGCGTCGAGTTCTGAACCAAGCCGCGCACGCTGCGGTCGCGAAGAAAGGGAGTTATTTTCAGGTGGTGTTCCGCCGTCTGATGCCCCGCCTCGGCTATAAGTCCGCCATCTGGGCCATTGCCCATCGGCTCTGTCGCGTAGTTTGGAAGATCTTGCATGAAGGGGTGCGATATATCGAGCAAGGCCGTGATGTGGGTCCCAGGGAAAAGAAACAACGTGCCCAGATGCTGGCGCGAGCCCTTCGTAAACTCGGCTATGAGGTAACCATCACCCCCATAAACGAACTTGCGCCCAAACCTGCTTAGGTCTGGGATGGATTTTCGACGGAGCGTACCGACATTCGTGCAAATCGAGCGCAGGACTCCCGCGCGAAGCTGCAAGCGCGGAATAGGGTTGGCCATTTTAAGAAAATACTGCTTACTAGCGATCGTTGGGGTAGCCTTGTTGACGCTGGTCCCGCCGTACTCCACAGGTGCAGAGTAAAAACCAGCACTGAAGAAGAAGGAACTGATGACGATGCTTGCAAATGACAAGACACCTGCGGATCATCGTGCAATTGCTGCTTACCAGCATTACCGGAGTTGCCCACGGGGGTTTGGTCGTGGTAAATTCATCGACGGCCAGCGCGGATTTCAGTAATCCTTTGACCGTAATCGGTGGGAATGGAACCGATCTGTTCTGCGACTCCACGTGTACGCCAGCGTGGTTCAGTGCAGTAACTTGCTTCCGGGGAATTACCAGAGCTTACCCTGAGCGATGTTTGGTCCTGCGTTTTCCTCCTTGCGGTTGATCCAGGCGACGAGGGCTTGCAGTCGGCTTGCTTGCCCTTCCTCGCTTCTCTAACCGGTTTTCACGCCTGGAGGCGACATGTCAAAACTCAGTTTCGGAGACGGGACACTAGGCGTAATTTTTCTTCGGTGGTCCGGCAACGACTCTACTGGAACGCTGATCCTCTGAAGGACATCTGGAAGGATTCCTTTGTCATGACAAAGTCAGCACCAGATTCCTGCAGTGAGGCAATCAATCGCTGCACAATCATTTTCGTACTGCTATTTTCCTTGGACAGGTCTTGAGGCCGACGCTTAGGCGAACATCGGCGCTGGTCACAGAATGGTCACAATAAATCGGCCACTCTGCGAAGTTAAGTTGTTGAAGAATGGTAGGGATAAGCTGGTACTGAAAAGGCTGGCGTCGGCGGTTCAACTCCGTCCCTGGCCACCATCATTCCAAATAACTTAGCGGCTTCGTCTCCTGTCCCTCCAGTCCGCTCTCAGTCCGCTCCTGTGACAGATCCCTCATCGACTGCTGCTCGCATATGATTCTGAAGAACTTAGGTCAGGCGTAGGTTTTTTCAGTCCGCTTTCAGTCCGCTTTTGTCCGCGGAATGGCTCAGAATCGCAACCAGCATTGCGCCGGCCGCAGCCATGCGATCATCACTAATGGCATGGGTATAAAACTGAAGGGTGAGCTTGACGTCGCTGTGGCGAAGCAAAGTCTGCACGGTTTTCGGATCGGTTTTGATGCGAATTAGGAACGATGCGAGGCTGTGGCGCAGATTATGGAAGCCAAATCGGCGTGGGTCATCGTCGATTAACCTGCCTTTGTCGTCCCAGCGCGATGCGAGAACGCCTGCCTTTACTGCCGCCGGACGCAGATAGTCTTCCACCAGCATGTTGGCGACACGCGGTTGTTTACCGTTCAGCCGGAAGGAAGGAAATACCCAATTGCCGCGCTCAGAATAAGGTGTCTGCTCCTTCCAGCGGAACATGAACTCGGACAATAAAGGATGCAGCGGAACAGGACCTTTTGAGGCTTTGCTTTTCGGCAACCCCACTCGGCCACACGTCCACGTGCGTCGGACATGAATGATTGCGTCGGCAAAATTCACATCCTGCCATTGCAAGCCCAGGCACTCCGAGATGCGGAGACCTGTGCCAGCAGCCAAGAGCGTCAGTGTACGTTCCGGCTCTTGCAGATTAAGCAATACGGCGTATGCCTGTTCAGGAGTGAGAATCATGGCTTCGTACCCACTGGTGGTCTTGCAACGGACGAAACGCATTGGGTTTGACTCCTGACTTCGAGGAATCAGGCCGTATCGTTGGCCATGCCTGTACACCAGGGACATAACACGGCGAGTCTTGTCGAGGGTTGGATTTGCG
>QHZR01000243.1 GCA_003224755.1 Acidobacteriota bacterium | reverse complement strand
CCGCTGGATCCGATCACCTGTGCGGCGGTGGTCCTGCCGATAAACTGTTCTTTGAATCCCAGGAGAGCTTGCAGCCGATGTGCTTGGTCCGCGTCCTGTTTCAACCTTACCTGCTCCAGGCGAAGCTGTTCGAGTTGATCGCGCAGATCATGGTTCTCCTGACGGACACCTCGAAGATAGAAATAGCTGTGCCAGATACCGGCCCCGCTGCTTTGGACACGCACGATTCCCTTTTCGAGCGGCGCGACAATGCTGACTGCCCACAACCGGATCAGGCGGGACGACTCATTCTCAGTGGAGCGTTTGATCTGAATGGCGAGGCCGAGGATTTGAAGAAAAATGGCTGCCGCGAGAAAGGTGACATTACGATAGCGGCCCATGAAAGTATCCATAATGAGCTGTCAGCTATCTGCCGTCAGCTTTCAGCAAATGCTTCTTGTCTAACGAAACGTTCGGGATGAAATCAAACCTGATTTGGCCGACGACCAACAGCCAACGACCAACGACGTTTTTTCCTACTCAATCGAAATCTTTCTCAGCAACTTGAAATCGCTCAGCATTTTGCCGGTGCCGAGCACGACACTGCACAGCGGATCGTCGGCGATGGAAACCGGTAAGCCGGTTTCTTCGCGGATGCGCTTGTCCAGATTCTTGAGCAGCGCTCCGCCGCCGGTCAGAACGATTCCGCGATCGCTGATGTCCGCTGAAAGCTCGGGCGGTGTACGTTCCAGCGCAACGCGAACCGCGTTCATAATCGTCGAAACACATTCACTCAGTGCTTCACGAATCTCACTGTCGTCCACTGTGATGGTCTTCGGGACGCCTTCGATCAGGTTGCGGCCTTTGATCTCCATGGTCAGCGGCTTGTCCAGTGGATAGCCCGATCCGATTTCCATCTTGATCTGCTCAGCCGTACGCTCGCCGACGAGGAGGTTATATTTGCGCTTGAGGTAATTCATGATGGCTTCGTCCATCTGATTGCCAGCCATGCGTACCGAGCGCGAATAAACGATGCCGCTGAGAGAAATGACGGCAATGTCGGTCGTCCCGCCGCCGATATCTACGACCATGTTGCCCGAAGGCTCCGTGATCGGCAGCCCCGCGCCAATGGCGGCCACCATCGCCTGTTCCACGAGATACACTTCGCTCGCTTTGGCGCGGTAAGCGGAGTCCATGACCGCACGCTTTTCCACCTGAGTAATCTCAGAAGGCACGCCGATCACGATCCGCGGATGCACCAGCATCTTGCGGTTATGCGCCTTCTGAATAAAGTAGTTGAGCATCTTCTCAGTGACCTTGAAGTCGGCGATGACGCCATCTTTCATGGGCTTGATGGCGACGATGTTGCCCGGCGTGCGGCCAAGCATCTCCTTGGCCTCTTTGCCCACCGCTTCGACTTCATTGGTGTTCTTGTTAAGCGCGACGATCGACGGCTCGTTGACCACGATGCCTTTGCCGCGTGCATAAACAAGGGTATTGGCCGTGCCCAGATCAATGGCCAAGTCACTGGAGAAAAGGCTGAAAAGCGAGCGCAGATTGTGCCCGCTCGATGAGCCGTTGCGAAATCCGTTGGATGACATACTCAGCTGGTCTCTCTTTGTGGTTTATATCTTCGAATCCGCGGACACAGTGCTCCACGACCGGCACTAGCCCGGTAAAAATTCGATTGTTCTGGGTCTTTGATCCTCATTGTAAGGATTTTTCCGACCCGATGCTAACAATAAAAGTCACTTGGTCTAAACCGAATCCAGCAGGGACGTACCTACTGGATCACAATCTTCTGCTGCTGCGTATTGACGCCGCCCTTTGTATCCTGCGCTGTTACCGTGATGAGTGTTTCTCCGGTTCGCAGCGGCGGTGTGAAGTAATGAAAGCTGCCATCGGTGCCAACAACGGGCACTTCGTGGCCATTCACCATCACCCGGGCGCCGACTTCCGTTTTCCCGGTCAACTCGATTACGTGCCCATGCTGAACAAAAGGATCGAGCGCCAGCGCAATGGCTCCAGAGTCGTTGCCTTTCGCAATTACCGTGAACCTGTTCTTTTCGCTTTCCGCCGACTCTTTATCAAGGCCGTCGAAAGAGCGCACCATCCAGTAGTACGGCCCTTCGGTTAGACCGGAGACCAAAACGTTTGGCGAATTTATTTTCTTGTCCACGATTAGAGATGAAAAATATGGATTGCGCGAAATCTGCAGCCGATAACCCTTGGCGTTTGCCATGGGGCTCCAGGAAAATTCGACGGGCTTGGGCTCCTGCGAAATAAAGATCGGCATCATGTTGGCCGGAGAAATCGGGGTGGGCGGTCCGATTTCCTTTTCCTTTTCAAGATGGGCCGATTGTTGCCCGTAAGTAACTTTTTCCCACGGCGCAAGTTGAGTGGTTTCTCCGTTGCGCTCGGTGCTGCCGCGTCCTTTGGTGACCAGCACTTCATCGTGCTGGGACTTAGGATCCTTGCTGACTCGCGCCGCGCTATCGGGACCGAACGATGTGGTTGCACCGTCCATTTTGACTTCAGACGTGGAACCTTGGGTATAGGTCCCGGTGGCGAGATCCACGGTGCCGGTGTTCACGCTCACGGCTACATTTGTTTGCTGCCGCTCGTTCGCTGAGTTCTCTTCGATGACGATCAGCGAGTCCTGCTTAACGGTGTAGTTCGTGCCGTCGTTGAACACGATTTTGGCCATGCCCTCGGAGCCGGTCTGGATGACGTCGCCCTTTTCGAGAGGCACGTTGTAGTCTGCGTGGACCCATGCATTGCTGCTGGCTTTTTTGATTCGTACTGTTCCATCCAGCGCTGTAATGTGCGCCTGTTGCAGAGTAGTTCCGGGCTTAGCAGAGGATGCGGGCGCGGCCACGCGCTCCAACAGGTTCGTAACGAGATTCGTGGCCGCCTTCACTGTGTTTTCAGTGAACTCAGGAAACGCCAGGCGCGTGCCGATCGCGATCGCAGCAATGACTGCGACCACCATCAAGAAGACGCTTCGATAAGTGACCGTCTTCCACGCGATCTGGATTCCTGATTTGCGGCTTGATCGCACCCAATCCCCTGCAAGACGAGAGAATTCGGGACTATGCCAGAAACATGGTCGGAGTCCCGATTACGCAAAGATTATTACAGGGCAGTGCAGCGCTGACGGGGGAAACGTCTTACTACGGGTTACTGAGGTCACCGTAAATCGAAGGCCGCAGCAGCTGCAATTTTCTCGAATATGCGGCCTTTACCGCAAAAACGCGGGAGCGGGAAAGCACCGGTAAGGGATGAGGCAAGCCCGAAGGCACACCTGGAGTTTTCAGCTGTGCCCACGGGCTTGATTTTGAAAGGCGAAGTTCGCAGCGTGGTCGCCAACCGCGCAAAGCGAGACTCAAGCCGGAGGATCGAGTTCGTTAAGCCGGATCACGTTCAGAGTTCGGATGGCGTCTTCCACCCGTTGCTTCTCGGGTTCGCGCGCAAGGGGCAGTTGGCGCAATGCATGCCACCGCTCGCGAAGGGCATCCTGCGCAGTGTCGAGTCGATTTGCGATTTTTGCGGGATCGGTTTCCAGCACTGCCGCTATGTACAGCTCTTCCCACGACTTAATTTCATTTGTCTGCATTTCATTGGTCTGCATAAGGACGCTCCTGCTTTAGAAATGGCATGCACGGGATCACTGTTCTCGTGCCCTGCTCTCATTCTTAAGACGCGTGCAGCAGGCAAAATTCGCGTAAAGAGTAGTAAAGAGTTGTCTAGATTTCGGATAACCCAGATTCATGCGACAGGGTTTCACTGCGTAGGCTGTGCAATAGCAAGCGCTGTTGGCGAAATGATGGGCGCGTCGTTGCCATACCATCTTTCACTGATCCAATCCACAAAGCTTTTGCGCGATTCTTTATTAGAAACATCAATCACAGGAGGATCTGATGTCGAAAACGAACACGCCCCTCGAAGGAATGCGGGTGGCGATTCTTGCTATGGACGCGTTGAAAATACGGAACTGATCGAACCGAGAAAAGCGCTGGAGCAAGCTGGTGCGAAGACCACAGTGTTCTCTCCCAAGAAGGGCAATATCCAGTCCCTAAAGCATATGGAGAAAGCCGAGCCAATTGAGGTTGACGCCACACTGGAGCAGGCCGATCCGGAGAATTTTGATGCTGTGCTGCTTCCAGGCGGAGCAATGAATGCCGATCACTTGCGCGTGCAGCCTCGCGCCCAGGAATTCGTGCGCAGCATGGACCGCCAAGGCAAACCGATCGCCGTGATCTGCCATGGGCCGTGGCTGTTGGTTTCGGCCGGCCTCGTGCGTGGACGAAGCCTCACCAGCTATCACACAATTCAGGGCGATATCCGTAACGCTGGTGGAAAGTGGCAGGATGCCGAGGTGGTGCGCGACTCGAATTGGATAAGTAGCCGACAGCCATCCGACATTCCTATGTTCAATCGTGCAATGATTGAGTTGTTCACAGAGAAGAAGGCGGCACGGGAAGAGAAGATCCAGAGGGTAGCCTAAATCGTAAGAATTGCAGTGGGTGCCTCAGTCCTTTGACTTCGCTCGGGACAGGCTTTTGTTCGTCGTGTGCGGTCGAGGCGAGGATTTCGACATTCAAGCGAAATCAAATCCTCACCTGGCCACAAAAAATGCGAGAAGGTCGGGTCGCGGGGGCGCCGCGTAGGTGGCATGCCGTCCCCGGCAAGAACCACAAGAACCAAAGGATCAATGATGTGCGGGTGAACCTTACTCGCGGTAAGAAGTGTCCCTTAGTAATTAGTGATCTCCTCTCGGTTGCTACCCCATCCTCCTGATTGTGACCGCCGACCTCGTTCCGTAGGCTTGAGCGGTCAGAGGAGCCATGGCCTTGACGATTTCTTATCTACGAACGATGTCCTCCGGCGTCGGCGTGCTGTTACTTCTGGCTCCGTGCATTGCATTGGCAGAATCGCCGTCCGAAACGCGAATTTCTCCATCAGATCTGGTTAAAGCCGTCATCTACAATGAGTTGCATCCTCCCATCAATTCGGACGTCCGTTGGAAGTATCGGCTGGACAAAGAGGTGACCGGCAAGCAAGAGACTCGGGAAGTCATCGAGACTAAGTCTGGATCGCTCGACAGATTGCTATTGGTCGCGGGAAAACCCCTCCCTGGTGCGCAGGCGAGCGATGAGTCTGAACGGATACTAAGGTTCTCTCACAGTCCTGAGGATCAGCGAAAAGCGGAACAAGCCCGCCGCAAGGATGCCGAACAGTGCAACGTCCTTCTGCGGATGATTCCGGACGCGTTCGTATTTGAATACGCTGGCGAGAGCGGAACTCTAACCAGAGTGACATTCAAGCCCAATCCCCGTTTCAGGCCTCCATCACGTGAAGGTAAGGTATTGCAGCAGATGGTCGGAGAAATGTGGGTGGACGCAAGGCAGAAGCGTCTGGCCAGTATCAACGGCCAGCTGATAAACGAAGTCAAATTCGGCGGGGGACTGCTTGGACATCTCGAAAAAGGGGGGCAGTTTACGGTACAACGAGCTGAACTTGCGCCGGGAGTTTGGGAAGTCACCGATATGACGGTGAACATGCGTGGCAGGGCGCTTTTGTTCAAGAGCATCTGCGTGCAACAGAAAGAACGTCACAGCAACTTCGAACGCGTGGCAGACGACCTGAGTTTGGCTGATGCCGCCAACCTTCTTCTCCGGCAAACTCTCGTCGCGGCGAAGCAGTAACTCAAGACAACCCCTGCGGCGGCCGGCCCCATCGCCTTTAGTCTCGCCGATCCATCATTTACAATTCGCTGCCATGCGGACGCCCAACCTGCAGGCGCAGCTCTCATCTCCTCCAAGAGTGCGACGTGGATGCCTCGGCTGTCTCGGGCAGCTTGTGTGGCAATCGGCGGTGATTTTGGCGCTCGGCTCGGTTCTGATAATTGCGTTAACCGGCCTTTTCTATCCCTGGGCGTTCTATCTGGGCGGCAAATTCCACATCATTCCGTACTGGCAAGGGTGGGGAAAGCTGCATGCGAAAAGCGGAGACTATGTGTTGTTGGTACGGTTTGGACCCACGCCGCGGGGCAGCAGGATCATCCCGCACTCGAACCTGAAAGGCGTG
>QHZR01000221.1 GCA_003224755.1 Acidobacteriota bacterium | reverse complement strand
GCGCTGGGCGGAATATTGGGTGAAAGAGAAGCTGTTCTCGACGCCGACTCCGGCGCCCGGTGACACGCGTCCAGTCTTTACCTTGCTGCTGCCGCCGCCGAACGTGACTGGCCGCCTGCACATGGGTCACATGCTGAACCAGACGCAGATGGTCATTATCGTGCGGTGGCACCGCATGCGCGGCGACGTGACGCTCTGGCTGCCGGGCACCGATCACGCCGGCATCGCTACGCAAATGATGGTCGAGCGGCAGCTTGCAACTGAAGGCAAAAAGCGCTCAGAGCTGGGTCGTGAAAAATTCATCCAACGAGTTTGGGACTGGAAAAGGCAGTATGGCAGTGCGATCCAGGAACAAATGCGCCGTCTCGGCGCTTCAGTGGACTGGAGCCGCGAGTACTTCACCATGGACGAAAACCTTTCGCGTGCGGTGCGTGAAGTGTTCGTCCGCCTGCATGAAGACGGCCTGATTTATCGCGGCAAATACATTGTCAACTGGTGCCCGCGCTGTGTGACGGCGATCTCCGACCTCGAAGTCAAACACGAGGAAATTCCCGGCAAGCTTTGGGAGATTCGCTATCCTGTCGTCGGAACGAATCAGTTTATTACCGTCGCGACTACGCGTCCAGAAACCATGCTCGGTGACACCGCGGTTGCCGTGAATGAACGCGACGAGCGCTACAAGCACTTGCAGGGCAAGAGGGTTCTGCTCCCGTTAATGAATCGTGAGACCCCGATTATCACCGACGAGCTTGCGCAGCCCGAGTTTGGGACCGGAGCAGTGAAGGTGACTCCGGCGCATGACGCGAACGATTTTCAGGCCGGACTTCGCCACAACCTGCCACAAATCGAAGTCATGGACCAGCATGCGCGAATGAACGAGAACGCGGGCGCTTATGCAGGACTAAGTCGCGAGGTTGCGCGTAAGAAAGTGCTGGAAGATTTGCGTGAACAGGGATTTCTGGTCGGCGAGAAAGATTACACGCTCGCCATCGGCAAGTGCGATCGCTGCGGGACCGTGGTCGAGCCGCGCCTTTCGACGCAGTGGTTCATCAAAATTCAGCCGCTGGCGGACCGCGCAATTGAGGTAGTCGAAAAAGATTACATTCGTTTCACGCCCGCGAATTATCGCCAAATTTATCTCAACTGGATGGGCAACATTCATGACTGGACCATCTCGCGCCAGTTGTGGTGGGGGCACCGGATTCCGGCCTGGCACTGCTCCTGCGGCGAAATTATCGTGGCGCGCGAGACGCCTTCGCCGTCCTGTCCCAAGTGCGGCGGATCGGAACTGAAGCAGGATCCCGACGTCCTCGACACTTGGTTCTCTTCCGGCCTGCTACCGTTTACATCACTCGGCTGGCCGGAAGCGACACGCGATTTGGAAGTGTTCTATCCAACGTCGCTGTTAATTACGGGCTTTGACATCCTGTTCTTCTGGGTTGCGCGAATGATCATGCTGGGATGCTGGTTTATGGCGTCGCCGCATAAGCCCTCCACGGAATACGTAGGGGCGGGTGCCCCCACCCGCCCTGCCGCGCCTGGCGCGGCACCAATTGGCGAGCAGAGCTCGCCCGCCCGGGCGAGGGCGTCCGGGTCTACGCGCGCATTTTCAGCCCCACTCACCGCCGATGACCTCCACGCCTCCGTCCCCTTTCGCGAAGTCTACATTCACGCCCTCGTCCGTGACGCCGAGCGCCAGAAGATGTCCAAGACAAAAGGCAACGTGCTCGATCCGATTCAGGTCATCGAGAAATACGGCACCGACGCAACTCGCTTTACCCTGGCGGCGATGTCATCGCCGGGTACCGACATCGCATTCAATGAAAGCCGCACGGAAGGCTATCGCGCCTTCGCAAATAAGATTTGGAATGCCGCGCGCTTCATGTTCATGAATGTGGAGCGAATTGATCCGGGCCTGAGGCCCGGAAGGACAGCCGAGGGCGGCTATCCCAACGTGGGTGTTGCTGGATTTCAAACCGCGACTCTTGAAGACCGCTGGATTCTGTCCCGTTTCAACAGCGTTGCCAAAACCGTCAACGAATCGCTAACGGCTTGCCGTTTCGACGAAGCTGCTAATTCGATCTACGACTTCTTCTGGGGAGAGTTCTGCGACTGGTATGTCGAACTGATCAAGCCTCGGCTCACGCCAGAATGTGCAGAGAACGCGCGTGTCGCATGCGGAAACCTCGTTGCTCTGTTCGAGGCTTCGCTGCGGCTGCTTCATCCCGTGATGCCCTTCATTACCGATGAAATCTGGCATGCGATTTACGATGGCAAGCCGCCGTCGAAGTCGTTAGCACTGGCGTCATATCCGCAAGCCGACAAAAACCAGATCGATGAAACCGCCGAGACCCAGATGGCCATCTTGCAGGATTTGATTGTTAGTGTGCGGAATCTGCGCGCGGAGCTCAAGGTCGAAACCAAAGAAAGAGTTCCCGTCGAAGTATTCGCAATTGAGCCGCATATCCGTAGGCTGCTCGACGAGAATCGCAATGCACTGGAGAAATTGGCGAACGTGGAGCAAGTCCGTTTCGCCGAGAGTTCTCTGGAGAAACTGGCGAATGTTCGTCATACGACACGCTTCGATGTTCGCTTGGAATACGAAAAGAAGATTGACGTCGCAGCCGAGCGCGAAAAGGCGACCAAAGAGTTAGAGCGAATTGAAAAAGAATTGGAGAACATCGAACGACAACTCGCGAATGAATCGTTTGTGACGAAGGCGCCAACACATGTCGTCGAGAAACTCCGCAAAAGAAGAGAAGAGTTATTGACACTCAGAGATAAGATCAGAAAGAAGTTGGACGAACTGAACTGAACAGCGTGGGGACAGCCGCCCTCGGCTGTCCTCGGGTCGCAGACCCGATTTCTGTCTCCGAGTGAAATAATTTGTCGAGCGTTGCTCGACCGGACAGCCGAGGGCGGCTGTCCCCACATGAGCAAATATGGACTTTAACAGCCGGCGCATTACGGCAATCCTTGAAAACGCGCTGCTCGAAGACCGGGCCACGCGCGATGCGACCAGCTACGCCTGCATTGATCCCAACCAGCGCGCCGTAGGCACCATACTGGCCAAGCAAGATTGTGTTCTGGCTGGCATTGGAGCAGCAGCCCGCATTCTTGACGTGTTCGCCATGCTCGATGGCGCAGTGGTCTCGCATTACGAAGTTACCAGCCATCCAGAGATTTTCGATGGCGTGCGACTGCATCGCGGACAGCAAATCGCCGTGGTCCGGCACAATGCGCGTGTGATCCTCTCCTGCGAACGCGTAATTCTGAACTTGCTGCAGCGACTGAGTGGAATCGCGACACTGACGCGTAAGTTTGTCGAAGCCGTAGGCGGCACGAAAGCAACAATCCTGGACACGCGAAAGACCGCGCCGGGCCTGCGCATGCTCGATAAATACGCGGTGCGTTGTGGCGGCGGGCAAAATCATCGTCTCGATTTATCGGACGGCGTGCTGATCAAGAATAACCACATCGCGCTCGCCGGAGGCATCAAGAATGCGCTCGAGCGTGCCCACCGAAATCGTCGCGGCACCCAGCCCCTCGAGGTTGAAGTGCGTACGCTCGCAGAACTCGAGGACGCTCTCGCGTTCGGGGCTGAGGCCATCTTGCTCGACAATATGACGGTTGCAGATGTGCGCACCGCAGTCGAAAGATGCGCGAAGGCCGACCGCCGTATTCCGCTTGAAAGCTCGGGTGGCATCAACCTTGAGAACGTACGCGCCTATGCCGAAACCGGCGTTGATTTTATTTCTGTCGGCGCGCTCACCCACTCGGCGCCCGCCGTGGATATGAGCTTGCGCATTGCGCCTGCCTAATTGCAAGAAATTGACAACCTGGGCTATTCCCGTCTAAACCGTTTTAGGCTATTATCTTGACCCATGACTTCGCCTCGCGTGCGGGCCCTGGCTGTCAGTGTCTCTCCGTTCCTCTTGATTGTTTTCCTCGTCGCCTGCGGAGGCGGTTCCTCTGGAGGCGGTAGCGGCAACCCTCCACCACCACCACCTCCGGTCACCAATGTCAACGTCAACATTGACGTGCTGGCCAACCGCCATTTCATCAGTCCCTTCGTCCATGGCGTTAATTTTCCGCCTGATGCCGCTTACATCACGAATACAAATACACCGCTCGTGCGCTGGGGCGGAAATGCGAGCTCGACTTACAACTGGCAGCTCGGCACCAACAACTCGGACAACGACCATTTCTTCGAAGACTTTACTTTCAGTGCTCTGAGCAATCCTGCTGATGCCGACTCAGCGCAATTCATCAAGGACGTCAAGGGCGCCGGCGGACATCCGCTGATGACCATGCCGATGTTGAACTGGGTGGCGCAGAGTGCAGAAAATGGTGTGAATGGGCATTGGAGCTTTTCGGCTGTTAAATACGGTCCTCAGTGTCACACAGATCAATTTAATTCCGATGCAGGCAACGGGGTGGAGGCTGATTGCAGCACTCAGACCACTACCAACGACCCCAACGATGCCTATTTCCCTTTGCTTGATGATCATACCCAGGCCTGCCCCTCCGGCAATTGCGTCTATCGGATTGATTGGGTCACCGATCCTGCCAAAGGATTGACGCAGGCTTTCGGCGGCGGGGCTTGTCCGGTGCCGTACTTCACGAATGGGTCATGTCACTTCTACGACATGGATAACGAGATTGACATCTGGGGTGGGAAAGGTGCCACCCACTTCGACATCCATCAAAGTCCGGCGACATATGACGAGCTGCGCGATGTCTATCTTGCCGAAGCAACCAAAACTAAAAATTTGGGACCCGCTGGCCGTCCGCTTTGGATGGGTAGTTGTTGTTGGTACTACTACTGGAATTCGGCGACGGGCACGACCGACAAATCTGCCCACGCCAACGTTGATTTCATGCCATGGTGGCTCAACGATGTGTACTGGAATGATCAGATCGCAGGCTCGCGCGCTCGATGCATTTGACCTTCACGCCTACACGGACATCAGCGGAAGCGGTCTACCGCTGTCACAACAGCAGGCGCTTGCCTTGAATATCATGCGCGACTGGTGGGATCCGAATTTCACTATCCCGGCATGGTTCGGCTCGAACAGCGTGACAGCGAACCAGCCACTCGACCATATCCCATTCCGCATTCAGCGCGCGAGGGCGATGGCGAACGCCATTTATCCGGGGACGCCACTCGGTTTCACAGAGTGGAATTTTGCTTTTGCAGGCGAATCCGATTTTTCCACGGCACTCGCTGACGTGGACGCCTTCGGAATTCTCGGACGCGAGCGCGCCACCTATGCGACCCGCTGGACTGCGGCCGATCCCGCCAATCCTGCCTACAATTCGCTGAAGTTATACCGCAACTACGACGGCAGCAACAGCACCTTCAACCCGATCTCGGTTTCCGCCACACATAACGCCGATCCCGGCCTGTTCAGCGTCTACGCTGCAACCAACGTCGGCGGAACTTCGCTGACGCTGATAGTTGTCAACAAAGACCCGGTCAACTCAGCCAAAACCACATTCGCACTGAGCGGATTTACGCCCTCGCAAGTGAAAAGCTACACGCTCTCGACCGCATCCGCACACAGCATTGTCGCTGGCGCGTCACAGGCGTGGAATTCGAGCATGACATTCGCGCCCTACTCGGCAACCCTGCTCGTGATCACGGGGACCACGCCGAATCTGCCCGCAGCGGAATGGGACTTGAATCCCGATACCATCATGGTGCCCGCTGGCGGGACAGCATCGTTGCATCCCAAACTGATCTCCGGAACAGGTGTGACTCTAGGCTCGCCAATGTCTCAGTCTGGAATCACCGCGACCACCGCGAGTTCGACCGTCAACTCAGGCCAGCAGGGTGCAGTTCAGGTGACCGCCGGGAACACGCCTGGCTTCTACTCTTTTTCGGTTCCCCCAACTGACAGCGGCGGCGTCTCCACAACCGAAAGCGGATGGATCGTCGTTGGTAAACCTGCGGCTTCACTGGCGAAGACCGCTGGCGACAATCAAACCGGAACCGCAGGCACAGTGTTGCCTATCAATCTCAGCGTGGCTCTGAGCCCTGGTTCGTCTGGTGGAACCGCTGCAGGAGCCAGCGTATTCTTCGCCACCAGCGCAGGATCGCTTACAAATGTTTAAGTTGGGTCAGAAAAAGTTTTCAGCGGATCGAAGGTCATTGCAGTGACCAACAGCTCCGGTGTCGCCAACGTAACCGTGCCTCTGCCGGGAGGGGCGGGGCCTGTGGTGGTCACTGCACAAGGTCCCTATGGGCTGGGGCACCCGATAGCTCCGGCATTCAACGAGACGGCGAATTAGGGTTTTGAATGTAGGTCAGTGCGATGCGGGCATCCTCGCCCGCACCACTGCAAACGAAAACGGGCGAGCCGCCCCTCCCTGTTTTTCGAAATCTTAAGGCGAATCTACTTCGATTGTTTCCGGCGCACAAACCTGCCT
>QHZR01000220.1 GCA_003224755.1 Acidobacteriota bacterium | reverse complement strand
CACCGTAGTAGCCTCCACCGCCATGGAATCCGTGCCCGTAATATCCGCCGCCGTAGCCTCCCCGGTAACCATGGCCCCAGCCGTAGCCATGGCCGCAGTAGCTCCGGCCGTAACCATAGTAAGAATGCCCGTAATATCGCGGTCCATCATAGCCGTGATACCAGGGGCCTGCGCCGATGAACACACCGCCGACAAAGTAGCTCGGCCCGTAAAATCCATAGGGCGCGCAGGCATAGGGATAATAGTCATAGTAGCCATACGTGCAAACCCGAGATCCAGCCACGTATCCCGGGCCAAAGCCCGCGCCCACGGCGACCTGTGCCGGCGCGTGCACTGCCGCCACTGCTACCAAAATTCCTAACAACGCGAAGTATTTTAGATAACGCATGATTTTCCTCTGTTTTTACGGCCTCGGCTCAGCTTTCATTGAAGCCACCCCTTGATCGAGCCGGGCGAACCGCTCACTAATATCAACCCGTGAATGAAACGACAGTTGCGCAGCAAAATCAGGCTCTTGGAAGCCAGGCTTACGGGGGATTGTTTGGGGCTTACTTGCGTCGCGCCTCAGCATCGGCGAGCCAGCCCCGGCGGAGTTTCTCTTCCGGGACGTTCGACAGGTAGGGCTTGATATCTAGAATTGGCGTGCCATCGAGCATGTCAACGCCGCGCACGTGCAGATTGCCGCCTTCGCGCCGAAGCAGTTCAACTGTGGTAAGAGCGATCGGGTTCGGCCGCCGCGGAGATCGCGTGCCAAAAACACCGTGAGGACGCCGGTCGTCAGCGGGTGGATGTGCTACCAAGTCGTAGTCCTTGGAGCGGTCAAATTCCCAAATCACATACAGATGCGAGAAGCCTTCTATGTGGAGCAGCCCCGCCTCAAACTCCGGCAGAATCTTGAGCACACCTTCAGCATCGTGCTTCGCGCCAAGCCCTTTCGGAACCTGACTCGTGTCCTTGTACGGACTACTCACAAATCCAATTGGCCGGGCAGTAAACATGAGTTTCTTGTTGAGGCTGAAGTCAAATTTAAGAGCTTCTGTGGATTTAGTAAATTACTGAAACTTAGGAACCGGACAGGGTCACGATATCCAGGTCCGCAGCACAAACTAACACACAACCACCACCCCCAGCCGTTATTGGCGCTCGTGGTTCCCGAGCTGTGGCGGCGCATGTTTGCGCTTTGAGCCGGGTTGACAATCCTACTAGGTTTGGGCAGCACGACAAGGCAAGCCCTCCCCCGCCCCAAAGGTATGCAAGTTTGACCGAACGGCGTCGAGGGCTTTTTACTCACCCGGAGTTCGATGTGAATGGTCATTCACAGAATCGCAGAGCAGATCACGTCTGGTACGACGTCTTTGCGGTAATGGCTCTAGCCTCTCTGGCGTGATTTATCTACATCTTGATATTTCGTTAGCAGAGCGGCGACTGTCCCGCTTGCAACCCTTGAAACCCGCTATCGAACCGAGCCGAGCGGCACGGGCACATGCTGCGAGACTCTGGTCCACATCACTTGCTCTTGTAAGTGAACGTCACCTTGGTTTCTTCGTTCACCACCAGCGGCCTCACGAAGTGGAATGCCGTCCCCGCATGAGGCACTTCAATGGCCACCGGCAAAACTCCTGCTACCCGCCGCTGCAGATTTAGCACATTCGACGAAGGCGTATTTTGCGCAGCTTGCGCTTGCTTTTTTGCCTTGCGCTGTTCCTTCTCATAGTCATAGTTGGTGTCATCGTTGGTCCCTACAGCGACCGCGCTGACCTCCACCGTTTCCGACACAGACCCAACTTGCAGAACTGTGTTGAAAGGCCCGGGCCGGCTCGCATCGTAGATGACATCCTGGACCATGCTTTTGAACCCCGGAGAATCTATGCGAATTTTGAGGCGCCCTGACGGCGCGCCAAACACCCTCCACAGTCCTTCCGCGTTTGTAGCCGCATTCATTTTGTAGCCGGTCTCGGACGAGGTAACTGTCACGTGTGCATTGCCAATGACAGCGCCGCTCTGATCAAGAACGCCTCCCCCCAACTGTCCTGGCAGCAACGACTCCATTCTGAAGTTGAAGTTGCCCGCAACCGGCGCGGATTCCTGCATCAGCTCGTTGGTCGCTCCAACATTGCTCTCCACAAAAGCAGGCGGCACCAGATCCGCCGCCAAAACGTCGCCTCCGAAATCTTTCACCTTATATTGCTCGGGAAGGAAGACCTCCCATTGCAGCAGATCAATAGGGATATCCATGCCCGGCAGGGAAATGTCAGACCCGCCTTTCTTGGCGAAGGGTGCGCCAGAATGCAGAAATACAAAAGAAACTGTGTACGCGTCCGTAGGCCGAAAACCGGCCCGCAACAATGGAACCCGGTTGCCGTCGGGACCTTCAACGGGCTTGACCTTTTCGCCGGCAACATCCGCCGACAGAACGCTCGCACCCGCAGGCAGTGCAACTTTCAAGAATGGTTGTGCCTGGTTCTTAATGATCAGCTTTACCTCCGTAAGCGACTTTCCTTCCGACGTGACCAGAGTAGTGACAATGGCATTCTCCGCAACGGCTCCCAGAACGCTACTGTCGGGAAAGCGTACCCATTCCAAAGCTAGAGTCGGGGCTTCGTTTGGTTGCCGATGATACCGAAATGCCGCCTGCGGTGGAAAATGTGCCAGCGAGCGCAAATATGGGTTCGCTTCTTTCACATCCATGCGCTTAAGGCTTCCACTTTCGGTTGCGATAATTTCCATGCTGCCCGCGCCTTCGACCAGAACTTCGCCCGTCTCGCGTTGCGCATTCTTGAATGTCAAGAATGGAGCATCCGTTTTGGACGCGGAAAGCGACCGCTCCATCGAGATAAGGAATTCGTGACTTCGTTGGCTGGCGTTGTTGACTTTTAGAGTCAAGATGCCGGGCTGAGTTTCGGTCGAATCCAGCGATGCTCCAGTTACACCCGTGATTTCGTAACCGGCGGGCACCTCCACGTCAAATTGTGAGGGATCGCCTTGCACCACGGTGACGTCCGCGAGCACGCCGACCGCAAGATCGGCTTCGCTCACAGACACAAGCGTCTTCAGATCGGCAAGAAAGCGGACCTCACGGGCCACAACCGGCGTGGCCGTTTCCCGCGTTGCCCACCAGACAACAGCAGGTTGCCCAGGCGCTAGTGTGGCTTCCACTGTCGTATGCCCGTTCTCGGAGGTTCGGCTGGTAATCAATCCGGGGCTGATGTTTACAGACGTGTGCTCGCCAGGAACGACCAGGGACAGAGTAGTACTGCCCGCCGACGGGACTGGCAGACTCATGGACGCGCGCCCAGCTTCGATTTTGAGCGGCAGGCCAGCGTCAAGCAAGATGGAGAAGTCGGCTGGGCCGGAGAGGACCGCCGTTTGCATTCCGTTCTCTTGCAGGAGCGGCACGCCTCTGCCTTCGCGGCGGGCGTCGAGAATCGTCCAGCCCGGAGTCAAGGCCACTTTGACAGTGCCTTTCTTCAACACCTCACCGTCGAATTGAATCGTACCCATCACCGAGTCGTCACCCGCCTTCAACTTGAGCGTGGCATGCTTCAGCGAATAAGCAAGAGGAGCCGTATCGGGCTTTTTGACAGGCTTGCTCGCCAGCTCCATCAACTTGTTGTATTCGTCGAGAGTAAGCGTGACATTTCCAGGATCGGGCAATGGCAACGCGTCTTTCTCCTGTGCCACCATCGCGATCGAAGCAAGCGTCAGAGACAGGAGCATCACAGACAAGAATGCTGTTTTCATCGCGCACCTCCCCTTTTGCCCCGTTGGTAACTCAACGATAAGGTAGAAACCTGGCTTGCGCTGGTCAGTTCGGCGACCAAAAATAACGACGGCCCAAAAGCAGGAAAAGAAACTTTGATGGGAAGGATCCCTTTCGACCTTGCGCCTTGCGACTTGGCGAAAAACTTATCAGCCAAGGCCTTCGTATCGTCGTCTTTCTGTTGACGCCTTGCCTGGCCCGACTCGGGAGGCAAACCGTTTACCGATATCGTCCCTCCCACTGGACCGCCTGATCCAACGGCCGTCTCTATGGTGAACGCCCCAGATGACGGATTCCGGTAAGTCTCCGTTCGGAAAATTCCTGGCTCAGCCGACACCTTGAACAGCGGCGGATAATAAACCAGCAGCCC
Organism: Acidobacteriota bacterium; assembly: GCA_003224755.1. Lineage (GTDB taxonomy): Bacteria > Acidobacteriota > Terriglobia > Terriglobales > Acidobacteriaceae > Gp1-AA145. The sequence continues at coordinate 6,613 of QHZR01000220.1, read as the reverse complement.
AGTTCGCGAAAGCGGCAAATCCAACGCCGGAAGCGTAACCGCGAAATTCCCCTTCTCTTCCCATTTGACTCCGCGCGTGAAATAAACGATCTCGACCACGAACTCTGGCGCCTCTTCTCCTCCCCGCGCTTTTTCGAGTGGAACCAGCAGGCTCCCATCCGGAGCTTGGCCGGGCTTCACCGGCTTGCCTGACAGCGCCGCACTCCAGACCGTAGCTCCCGCAGGAAGCGCGATCTTGACGAAGCTTCTCTGATTGTTGCGGATCGCGTATCTCGCCTGCACCAGACTCTTTCCGTCGACACCGCCTGCTGGGTGTAGCGGACAATATTCAGCGTTAACGCCCGGGTTGCCGGATCACCGCTGCGAAATCGAAATGCAGCCAGCGACGGAGACTGCCGGCTGGTGACCATCTCACCCAAATCCGTTGCATCGGCATCCTCTAGCCCTTGCGATTTGGGATCTTTGATTTCTCCCGCTCCCAGGACCTCAACCGCTACGCCGCCAGTTTCACGTTCGGCGTCAAGCAGCCGGAACAACGGAATCTCGACTTGCCCATCGCGCGCCAAACGGGTCTCGCCACTCACCACAAAACGCGTGCTCTGTGCGACGGGTTCAAGAAAGCTGACCACCAGATCTCCACCCTGCATTTCCCAATCCGCCACCGCCGCGCCGGAAACCTGATTGATATTGATATTGATATTCGCAGGAAGATGAATCTTCACCGCGCGTGCCTCGCCTTGTGTAACCTGGACCTCCGTTTCCGCGACCATCGCAGTCGAATCCTCGCCCAGGCTCACCAGTTCAGTCAGTGACCCTCGCATTCGCAAAGGGAGACTGATGTGATGGTCCTCAGTCTTCCTGCGCCACGAAAACGTGAGTGATTCCGTGCCGCGGCCGTATGCCATCCATTTGCTTTCGCGATTGGCTTCAGATTTCTCTGTGAGCAGCCCGCCGCCGACTTTTACGTCCACATCCAGACGCGCGAGTTGTAGAGAAGCACGCGTCATTCCGGATTGGGTTGGAGGCAGAGAGATGCTTTCCTCGCCCGCAGTGGCCGTAACCGGCAACGCTATGCTGAACACGAGAACAGCACGCCCCGGATGCGAAAGCAGCGCCGATACTTGACCGCCACCTTTTCCGCTTCCACCCGCGGCAAGTGCCAGAGGCTTCCCGTCCAGTTGCGCCTCTCTCACCAACAGCCCCGGCGGGATGGGCACGCGCACCCACCCATCCTTCAGCACATCCACCGTGAGGTCTGCCCGTCCAGTTGCGATTTCGCCGTTGCTCCGCAGATCGTAATCAACTCGCGTCAGCGTGGCATCTACGCTAGGCGGTTCAGCCTCGTGCTCAGCAGGGTAAGCCCTCGCATGCAAGTCACGATATTCGTCAATCGGAATGACGACCCATCCGGAAGAATGCGTCGATTCCTGGGCGACGAATCTTACTGGGGACGAACAGATCGCAATGGCGCAGAGCAGGAACAACCACAACCTGTTCTGCAGGGAAAGGAAGGACAAGAAAAAAGACAGCCCCGATCTTGCCATATCTCCTCCACTCGTGAAAAAAGGGAACGAAACCGAAGTGTATGGGAACTCGCCGCCAGAAAAAATTGCCTGAGCAGCTTACTGCCCAATTACTTCCGTTGGCTGCCCGGGCGAAAAGCAAACCCGAATCGTCGCCAAAGGCAAGATCGCTGAACATCGTCGTACCCTGATTGAAAGAACGTGGCTATACCGCGAACTTGCAATTGGCGATGTTGTGGGTTGTGTCGTTCGCGTAGGCGGGTTTGTGAGATCTCGCTCTAGGCAGGTGAGCTAACGCCGATCGAGATCGGTCGAGCAGAAAGCGACCCTTCTTTACCAAATTTTGTGCAAAGTCTTTTCCGCCCGGAGTTCCTTCTCTGATCGTTGACTCCACCGGCAACTAGCGCGGTATTAGAATGATCGCGGTTTGTAAGGAGGTTCACCGTATGCATCCGCCTGCAACAGTTCGTAATTTGCACTCGCCGATTTCTGGAGCACGACACAAGAACCTGAAACTAGCATTGCTGCTCGGCGTGGGATTTCTACTTCTTGACGTCGGGCACAGCTTCGGGCAAGCCACCATACCTGATACTCCAGCCGGAAGAACTCTTCGTGCATGGCTCGACGCATTCAACAGTGGTGAGCGCACGAAAATCGAAGCCTACATCAAGACCTTCGACCCGCAGCAGTCAGTCGAGCGCATGATGGGATTTCACAGCCAGACCAGCGGGTTCGACTTGCTGGCAATCGAAAGCAGCGAGCCGCTGCTGATCAAGTTCCGCGTCAAGGAGAAGGCAAGCCCGACCGTCGCAATCGGAAGCATCCAACTGAAGGACGCGCGATCGGGGGTTGTGGACAACTTTAGCGTGCGGGCAATTCCTCCGGGCGCTGTTGTCGAGAATATTAAGCTGGATGCCGCTGAGCGGCAAAGAGTGATTGATGGCATAGCCAAGAACCTGAAGCAGTCCTACGTCTATCCCGATCTAGCACAGAAAATGGAGGATGGCGTTCGAACGAATCAGAAGCGGGGCGACTACGACGCGATCACCGACCCCGATGCATTTTCGAATCGGCTCACCAAGGACTTGCAGGCAGTCAGCCACGACAAACATCTCGGCGTCAATTACAGCGCTGTCAAGCTTCCGCCCGAAGGACAAAAGCCCAGCACTGAAGAAGAGGCCCAGTTCCGAAAGATGCTGGAGCGGACAAATTGCGCGTTCGAGAAAATCGAAATCCTGCCTCGCAACATTGGTTATCTAAAGTTCAACGCTTTTGCAGACCCGGCGATTTGCGGCCAAACTGCAGTCGCGGCCATGAATTTTCTCGCGCACGTTGATGCGATCATTTTTGATCTTCGCGAGAACGGCGGGGGCGATCCAAAGATGGTGGCGATGATCTCAAGTTATCTGTTCGACAAGCCAACTCATCTCAACGACCTCTACAACCGAAAAGATGACTTCGCCACTCAATACTGGACTCTGCCCTACGTTCCGGGAACGATGCTGGCGGAGAAACCCACATTCGTGTTGACCTCGAAGAGCACCTTTTCCGGAGCAGAAGAATTTACCTACAATCTGAAAAATCTGAAACGCGCAACCATTGTGGGCGAAACCACCGGAGGCGGCGCCCATCCGGTCTCCGGTCAACGTATCGATGACCATTTCATGATCGGAGTGCCGTTTGCGCGTGCCGTAAATCCGATTTCGAAGACAAACTGGGAAGGTACGGGCGTCGAACCTGATGTTCCGGTGAAAGCCGCGGAAGCACTCGAAAAAGCACAGGAATTAGCCGCCAGTAAACTGCAACAAAAATGATCTGACTAGCGCGAAAAGTGAGATTTGGTGGCGGCGGTTGGACTCGAACCAACGACCTACGGATTATGAGAACACAAGGGGAACTTGCGGCGTTTTGAAAGTGCTCTACTCTATTCGATTCTTTCACTGGGTGCAAGGCAGCCCGTCTTGTCCACTGTGTACTTGATTTGACAGGTTCTGATCTTTCGATCATTACAATTTCATTACAGTGAGGTGGCCGCCGCGAGAGTCTTTCCCGTTTGCCGGCCCCGGTTTGAAGATCACCGGAGTGGTTCTGACTGGTTTAGAAGATTTTCTACAAACGCCCGAGCAGCAGAATATCCGCGAAGGCGATTGCTGCTGACATCGGTCCTGATTGGCGAGAGTTGCGCTCGTGGGAAGTGGAACGATGGTTTGAGCGCCTGCCGATGTATCTCCTTGAAGAACCGAAGCGCCAGAAAGTACTGAAAGCCCTCCACAAAACCCTTGCCATGGTGGAAACGGGGGAATTGTGACGAGACAATGAGCGATTTATCACCAATCGAGGTTGAGGGCGTACACTATCGTCCCAAACCCAGAAAACTGGAATTGGAAAAAAGGTTGTGGCGCTGATTCTGGCTAACTCTTGCAATCAACCAGATAAACAAGGGCCGCCTTTTCTGCGTCACAACAGTGAGGCGGCCCAAACTTTCTTGGGATACTCTTCAGGCGGCTTTGTGCGCCGCGATCTTCTGGCCAATATACGTTTCCACATTAAACGTCCGGACTAACGGTTCGCCTTCGAGCAGGTGTCGAACCGAATCTTGGACCTGCGGGAAATGCTCGCGATGATACAGCTCGGCGTCTTCTCTGGTATTCCAGAAACTGATGCCTAGGACGCGATCAGTCTCCTTGTCTGGGACTAAGACAATCTCGTCCACAAAACCATGCTGTTTCTTTAGAATCGGAAGCACTTTCTCGTTAATGGCGTTTGTCAGTTCTTTGGATTTTCCTGACTTGCTCTTAATTTCAACTACGCGTGTGAACATGTGGTTGCTCCTTTGTTTGGTTGGAGGGTGAAAGGAACCCGCCTGTCGTGTAATCAAGCACAGCGCGAGCGTTATCCAGTAACACTGAGACAGGCTCCGTCTTTGAGACGAGAGCGGAAATACCCTCAGAGCGAGCTTCGCGCTCCGAGAACACATCGCTGTATTCGCTGAAAACGATTATGGGTGTCTCAGGCATGAGCCGCTTCAAAGCCTGTGCAGCCTCGATCCCATTCATCACGGGCATCGAAAGGTCCAGCACGATGAGGTCGGGATGCAACACTTGTGCCATCTCGACCGCCTCCCGACCATTCTCAGCATCCCCGCATACTTCGAAGTCTTCCTGCGAGGTAAACACTGAACAAATCGCGTGGCGGGTAAGCGCGTGGTCCTCCGCTATCAATACCGAATTCACCATGGCGTAACACCTCCATAGCAACGGTCTCGGAATGGACGATGTGGCCGTTATCTCTGCCTGGCTGGCAGAGCTCGTACGCAAAAACGGCAACAGAAAAATGGACGCGGAAGGCGGGAAAAGCGCAACAGGCAAGTAGCGATATATCTCGCGGATTCCCGCGCCCTGATAGTTTCAGGTGATACCCAATCCCAGACTCGATCAATCAGGTAAAGCATGTAGGACGCGTAAGCCAGAGGCCTTAAGGTATTTGCTGTCAATTATTTGCTGTCAATCCCACCAGATAGCAAATCTCAGGAAAGTTACTTGTGAAATGGCGATAGTTCGCCAACTACCGACGCCCGCTCCAATTTGGTCAACATGCAGGAGATTGACTTCAGACCTTGCCCGGAACATGTGGGACTTTGCTGGCCGCTTTTGCCCCTTGGATTGCGAGGGGTTAAACGAACCACGCATGGCCGATGAGTGTAATTGATTTATCACCAAGTGGCGTTTCATGGCGTTTGTAGCCACATTTCGGGAGAATCTACGTTAATTCGTCACCGTGACAAGGCCCTCGCTGCCGCGCTTAGCCAAACGGCTACCGAACGCCGCCGGGGGACCGTTTTTAGAAGCGTCACGATTCCGCCTGATTTTGGGCGGGTGCTTCCTATCCACGACCACTCGCCCGAATTCCGGGGTGCCAGGCAAGAGGTTTGCAAGAACAGCCCCCGTATGGCGTCCCGGTTTTGCTTTTGACAGCATCGAGGTCGTTACTTGGGCGCGCGGAGTACGCGTGCGAGAATTGAGTCGTTACGTTCTAGGGGAGGGAGCCGCTCTCCAACGTTCGAGCCAGTCAGGCAGGCGGCTCTCTTTATCCCGTCACGCTGCCCGCGGATGCGTCTTCCGATACGCGTCCAGCATCCCGCACGAACCGAGGGCCACTCGCGCGAAGACTATTAATCCAGGATTTTTAACAACTATCGAGTTGTCACGTTTTACCAGGCGAGACCCTAAGAGCCACTCTTTTTGCCCTTACCGACTTTTGAAGTGGTGGTGGCGTCTTTATCGGCCTCTACCGTAACGTCAACATCGGCCTCTTTTTTGAGGTGTACTTCTTCGCCGCCTTCGCCAGTAAGCGAATTCTCAATTCGGATTTCGCGGTAGAGAGTGTCAGCCCCGTCAATCGCAATTTGCGCCTTCTCCGGTTCCGTTGGATTCGGCGGTGGGATGATTTTTTCGACCTTGCCAGGCAGCGTGACACTTGGTTTTTCCGGCATCGAATCTCCTTCTTTCATCGGACTCTTAGATGCGCGTAAGCTCCTTTCCAACGTTGCAAGGTAGTCAGCCGATAGTTCGCGGATACGTTTGAGTCGCATCTCGTGCCTCTGGAATTCTTCTTCGCTGAGGCCCCCCAGGAAGGTCTCCTCTTTTATGCTCTCAACGTGCTCCAACATGAGGCGCCGAAGTTCATCGTGCAGGTCGTCAATACGACTCCTCATACCGCAGCCATCCTTGCTTGGAGTTTAGTAACGGCCCTGCTGAAGCAAGGCAGCGCAGAGACTGTATTGAAGTCGAATAAATCCTGTAATCCGGTTGAGTGCGGTCAGTTGGTGTAATCAGGCGATTTGACTCATTGACCACGGTGGTTGGGATAGAACTCGGACGCGTTTGCTGTAGGCAGAGAGTTACCAGCCTCGCCCTTTTCGGTTGCGAGGTGGGTTCGCTGTTCCGCCATGGCCACGTTTTCCGAGGCCCCCCTATAATGCCGGACGGCCGAATTTCTCAGGTCCGGTTTGAAGTCTTGGCATCTCGTCCGTGAGCCTTTCCATTCGCCACGAAGTTCAAGCGCAGGTTCGCATACGCCCCGCCGCGAAT
>QHZR01000219.1 GCA_003224755.1 Acidobacteriota bacterium | reverse complement strand
AGAAGCTCCGGTCTTTACTGTTCTGAGCCATTCAGTTTTTGCTGACGATAAATGTACCACCCGTACCTTGGGCGCGAGTAATCACACTTAACCCTTTTGATGCAGCGACTTTCGCGAAAGAACGAAAGAAATTCTCCGGGCCGGATTGGGTGTAACCTTTCTGCGGCTGGCGAATCCCTAATCCGATTAAGCTGAGATGGAGCAGCTTCCATGGACTCTACTATCGAAAGCCGAAGATTCAAGAGCGTGAATCGGCGCGAGCTTGTCAAACTCACGCCGGCATTGGCTCTTGGTGCCTTCGCGATCCCGAAAGTACAGAACTACCTGCTCAAGGCCGGCCTTGGCTTCAGCGATTGGGCGTCGGCAGCGCTTTTTCGCTCCGGCCACCTTGCACCTACGTTCTCTCATTCTGAGCTTACGCCGTTTAATCGGTTTCCAATCAATGATTACGACGTGGACGATCCGGGAGTTGATCTTGAAAGATGGAATCTGACCGTGACGGGGGCGGTACAGAAGCCGGGCGCCTACACCCAGGTACAGATACAGTCCTTGCCTAAGATCACGCAAAATACACGGCACGTCTGTGTCGAGGGTTGGGACGTGATCGGCAATTTCAGTGGAGCTCGGCTTTCCGATTTTCTAAAGATGATTGGTGCTGACACTGCCGCGGGCTTCGTCACTGTGCAGTGCGCTGACGACTATTACGAATCGCTGGACATGGCGACGGCGCTGCATCCACAGACGCTGCTGTGCTATGAGATGTACGGTCAACCGCTGACTCGCGAACATGGCGCTCCGCTGCGCCTGACCATTCCTACTAAGGTTGGGTACAAGCAAGCCAAGTATCTAACGCATCTTAAAGTGACTCGTGTGTTGGAGAAGGTTGGGTATTGGGAAGATCAAGGCTACTCGGAATTCTACGGTTTGTAACCGGGCTTTGTACCGAATACACGGAGTTGAGCATGGCCACCCGCGCGATTGAAATTGAAGACACAAAAACAGGCGAAGTCACAGAAGCTGTGTACGAGCACCCGTTCATCGTTCGCCTTTGCCATTGGGTAAACTTGGTTTCGCTGTTCGTGCTGGTCGGGAGCGGGCTGCAGATCTTCCGTGCGTTTCCCAGCTTCGGTGCAAAAATCCCACAGAAGGACTTAATCCACTGGCCAAAAGCCTTCGCGCTTGGCGGATGGCTGGGCGGTGCACTGCAATGGCACCTCACTTTCATGTGGATTTATATCGGCACCGGCCTTCTGTACATCGGTTACCAAATTTTCAGTGGTAACTACAAGCAAGTCTTGTTCGTGGCGCGCGACCTTCCCGGAGTGTGGCCGATGGTGCGGCACTACTTTTTCTTTGGTCCGAAGCCGCCAGTCAGGGAGGCTTATAACCCGCTGCAAAAACACGCCTACACGTCAGCGATCGGATTGGGTGTGCTGTCGGTGCTGACAGGCATCGCCATCTGGAAGCCGGTGCAGTTTTCCTTGCTGGCGTGGACGATGGGCGGTTTCCATTACGCGCGGTTGTGGCATTTCATAATCATGTGGGCGATCCTCGCCTTCGTTTTCGGACATCTGGTGATGGTGATCTTGCACGGTTGGAATAACTTTGTCTCAATGTTGACGGGATGGAAAAAGGACGCGGAGTATCCATCGAAGTAATTGCTGTTGCCGATCGCGGTAGTTCAGAGTGGCCGTGAGGAGAAATGCCGGAGAAGACGCCTTTGGTGGAAAATCCTGTGCGCGACGAAGAAGCCCTGATCCGGCGCATTCGGGACGGCGAGCATGATCTGTTTTACGAACTCATTCAGCCCTATGAACGGCGCGTGTATTTCGCGGCGTTTGCCATTTTGCGCAACCAGGCCGACGCTGAGGATGTGGCACAGGAGGCCGCCTTGAAAGCGCTTAAGAATATCCGGCAGTTTCGCGCTGAGTCCCGGTTCAGCACCTGGCTAATTCAGATCACAGTGAACGAGGCTCGTATGTGGAGAAGAAAGCATCACGCCCACACGATGGAATCGATTGCTGGTCGCGACGACGATGGACAAGGGAACTACACGCCACGCGACTTCGCCGACTGGCGTGAAATTCCATCCGAGACGCTGGAGCGAAAGGAAATTCGCGAAAAGTTGAACGAAGCCCTTGCTGAACTCGGCGAAATATATCGAGACGTTTTTGTGCTTCGGGACATGCACCATTTGAGCATCGAGGAAACTTCCCAGGCGCTGGGAATCTCGACCGCGTCGGTAAAGACCCGGCTGTTAAGGGCGCGGCTGATGTTGCGTGATCTGCTGTCGCCGGGATTAGGTGGCAGTTGGAACACGAGGCTGTCTTTTGAGAAGGGGGTCAAGCCATGGTAGTCCGATGCGAAGAGGTATGGCGTGAAATCTCGAACTATTTGGAAGGCGAAGTCCCCGCGGAGCTAAGCGCTGCTATCGAAGATCATGTGCGCAGCTGTAAACGCTGTGCTGCAGTGTTAGACGGCACGCGCAATGTAGTCCACCTATATGGAGACGAACGAATGCTGGAAGTGCCACTGGGCTTCAGCCACCGCTTGCATCGAAGGCTGGCCGACAATACGCAACCCAACAGAAGAAGCTTTCTGGGATGGATGGTGGCTGCAGCGGCTGCTGTAATCGTGGTTGGCGCCTTCGAAGCAGCCCGCTCCGCCTCGTTCGGGCGCGCCGAGCCGCGATCGGAACACGCTCAAGTGGGTGGGGTTCCTCCTGACATGACGGTTCTTGTCTCCGACGACGGGAAAACGATGCATGTGGCCGGATGCCCATTCATTCACGATAGAGCGCACCTTCGGGCCCTGGTGGCGCGTCAGGCGTTGCGAGAGGGATACGTGCCTTGCGTACGATGCATGAAGAAATACTTAGCATCGAGTCTCGATGATTTGTCCGGGGATATAGAGCCGCAATCCTTCTCGTAGCCCGAAGCTATGCTCCGCAAGCTTGCGGTCTCATGCATCCTGTAACTTTCGTGGGACTGAAGACTCTATAACTTGCAGGAGCCGCGATTCCGCTACCGCGGCCAGATGGAGGATATAGTGTCCAAATTTGTTGTATTTCTTTCTATTCTTGCAACTGCGTTGGTCCTGGTTCCTGTCAATGCCGCGGGTAGCGGCAACACCGCATTGCCCAGTCCGTCAAATGACGCTGCACTTGCCGCCGCGAGGTCTCAGCAAACTGCTGTCGTTGCCGGCGGCTGCTTCTGGGGAATTCAAGCTGTTTTCCAGCATGTGAAAGGCGTCATCAGCGCCACCTCGGGCTACTCCGGCGGGGCTGCGAAGACCGCCGAGTATGAAGTCGTCAGCACCGGCGAAACAGGGCACGCGGAATCGGTGAAGATTATCTATGATCCTTCACAGGTCACCTATGGCCAGCTTCTGCGGGTGTTCTTTTCCGTGGCCCACGATCCTACCCAGCTGAACCGTCAAGGGCCCGACGAAGGAAGTCAGTACCGATCTATCGTTTTTTATAGCAACGTGGAACAAAAGCGAATTGCGGAAGCCTACATGGCGCAGCTAGAAAAAGCCCGAGTGTTTCCGAACCGGATCGTGACGCAAGTCGTTCCACTGAATGCCTTCTATCCTGCTGAGGCTTACCATCAGAACTACGCCGCCAATCATCCCAAGAATCTATACATCGTTTACAACGATGCGCCGAAAGTGGCTCATCTGCAGCAACAACTCCCGGAGCTCTACGTCGTCAAGTAGCTCACGCACAGCTCGATGGGGAAGAGGAAGCGGCCTTCAAGGAGTTGCATTCCTCTTCCATTCCTCCGCCACGGCTTTGAACTCGGGCACATCGCGATAACGTTGGAATTCATCCAAATCAAGCGCTGAGGAGTCGTGAACACCTGCGGTCAGGCACTTCTTCAATTCCGATAGCATGCTCTTCTTGTCCGATGTAATTGCATAAATGCGTGCGCTCTGGTAATAGGCCCAAGCGGGTTTGGCCGAGCCAGCCGCTGCCAGGTCAAAGTATTGCAGGGCGACAGAATAATTCTTCTGGTCCAGGCTGGCTTGCCCGGACTCATATGCCTGGACAACGAGTCCGCCCAGCGCACGGCGTGCCACCAACCAATCGCGACCACTGCTGCCTGCCTGTCTCTTGAGACCGGCGATACTCGAGCGGAGTTCATTAAATGCCATTGCGTCCATCTCTCCATTCGGCAGTCTCGCCATTTGGGCTGAAGGCGTGGCTTCAAGACGTTCCTGTTGATCGAGCTCCGCGGCTTCCTGCTTCTCTGCCTTCTTGAAGTTTTTGTTCTTCTGCAGTTCTGAGACTCGCGCCGGAGCCGTAGTGATGTCGGTGAGATTGCCGAAGTTGCGAGCTATAGCTTTGAACTCGCGACCGGCGGCCAGCAAATCGCCTCTCGTCTCAAGCTCCTTGGCCCGAGACATGCTGGCATCGAGTGTCGTTTTAATTCGAGCGGGAACGCGGGGCAGAGTTCCAACTGTCATTGCTTGAAGGTCCATCCAGTTCAGCGCCTCTGACCACACGTCCGGTGGCGCTCATCCATGCGGACCTTCAAAGGTGCGAATCAGATAGCGCCGCTCGCGTCCAACTTGGGACGTAATTGCGCGAATTCCGCATAGTTGAAGTCAGCATCCCCAACCGTCGCGAAGTATGCGAATTTGATGTTGCCGGACGGTGCGTTGCTGACGGGAAATCCGGCAGCATTGGCGATGGCGCCGGCCGCGCAGCCGCCGCACGACAGTGCGAGGCTGGTTGCGACTCGCGCTCCTCCCGAGAGGCCGGCGAAATACTGGCGGGTTGGGTCAATCGGCAAGCGCTGATGCGTATCCTGCCAAACAGCTTCGGCTGCTTCCTTAGAACCACCCATTGCGCCGTTCTTCGAGCTGTTCGAGGGCGCCACGATGTAGCCAAATTTCTCTGCTGCCGCCCGCACGATTTCGGCTGCGTCTCGCCCGCGGGCGAATGGATCAAAGACATAAATAATTGGCCACTTGCGGGTCGCTGAGAAGCTGGACGGAAGATACAGCGCGTAACTCTGCTTCGGATCCTCGAGGCAGGTCACGTGGGGGACCACCGTCCCAACAGGAAACTCAACGCCTGGGGTCTCGGCAACCGCACTGCGCTGAGACGCTGCAAGCAATAACAAAATGGCGATGTGTAGTTTCAAGCCTCCTGATCCCATTCGCAGGGTAGCCGTATTCACGATGCTCAATCAACCCGCAGCTCTTGCGTGCAATATGATCAATGACGTCTAGAAACTTCTTGGCGAGGCAGGTCATGGTAGGGAAGCCGCGGATAACCGTGATCGGGGCGGGGGCTTTTGGCGGATGGACTGCCTTGTTCCTGTTGCGTCGCGGCGCTCAGGTTGTCTTGCTTGACGCCTGGGGGCCGGGCAACTCGCGATCTTCTTCAGGCGGCGAGACCCGGGTTCTCCGCTGTACGTATGGGCCGAACCAGCCTTATTCGAGAATGGCCGCCCGTGCCACGCGCCTGTGGAAGGAGCACGAAGAACGTTGGGGCCGTCAGTTGGTCCACCGCACCGGCGTGCTCTGGATGGCGAGAGCTGGGAGCGATGAGTTCGAGCGTGGGTCACTGCACTGCCTGCGCGAGGCGAGTGTCGCGTACGAGGAGCTGTCGGTTGGGGAAATCACCAAACGCTGGCCCCAAATCAACATGGAAGGTGTGGGCTGGGGCATTTACGAGCCCGAGGCCGGTTGTCTGCTGGCTCGAATGGCATGTCAAACGGTGCTGGATGGGTTTCGAGCCGAAGGCGGCGAGTACAAGCAAGATGCGGTTCTTCCGTCTGACTTGGAGCGAGGCGCCAAGGATGGCCTTTCGCTCGCAGACGGCTCGAAGCTGGCGGCCGACCAATACGTATTCGCCTGTGGGCCCTGGATGGGAAAACTCTTTCCAGACACGATCGGCGACAAGATTCGCTCGACAAAGCAGGATGTGTTCTTCTTCGGCACGCCGGCGGGGGATGCCCGGTTCTCAGAAGAAAACCTCCCCGCATGGGCGGACCATAGCGATCCATTTATTTACGGAATTCCGGGAAACCAAGGGAGAGGGTTCAAAATAGCGGACGATAGTCGCGGATACGAATTCGATCCGGACCTAGGCGAGCGGTTCGTCAGCATGGAAGCCTTGAAAAAATTACGTGAATATCTTGGCTTTCGATTTCCTGCGATGAGGAATGCCCCGCTCCTCGAAACACGCGTGTGCCAGTACGAGAACACTCCAGATCGACATTTCATCATTGACCGGCATCCGGAGGAAGCCAACATTTGGTTGGTCGGCGGCGGCTCTAAACATGGTCCAGCATTGGGCGAAATGATCGCAGAGTTAGTTATGCAAGGCCGAGATCCTGACCCACTGTTCCGGCTAGCGCGATTCGGGACATAGTAGCAATGCGGGGTGCCCCGCTTCTCGCGGTTTTCGAGAAGTGGGGCTTTCCTTTCACTTACAATTCACCTATGTCCAAGCAGCCTCGTTACACGCCGGAGCATGCCAAAGCTGGACTCGACGCGAGGTTTCCGGAAATCGAAACCTGGCCGAACCAGTTTCCTGGCTACGAGATCGTGATTGATAACCCGGAGTTCACCTCCGTCTGCCCGAAGACCGGGCTACCGGATTTTGGGGTGATCACGCTTCGATACATGCCGGACAAGAATTGCCTGGAGTTGAAGTCGTACAAAGAGTACCTGCAGTCGTACCGCAACTTGGGAATTTTTCAGGAGAACATCGTCAATCAGGTGCTCGAAGATGTGGTGCGCTGGGCGAAGCCGCGGTGGGCTGAGGTCAAAGGCGATTTTAGGCCACGTGGAGGAATTTCGACGGTAGTGACTGCACGCTGGCCCAAGCCCGAAGCAAGCAACAATCCTAAGCCTCGCGCATGATATATTCCTTCGCCAAGTGACCTCGAGAAAGCTCTATCCTCGTACGGCGTTAGTCCTACTGACTGTCCTTAATCTGCTCAATTACATTGACCGGTCGATTTTGAATGCAGTTCAGCCTCTGATTCAGAGCGAGTTCCACGTCAGCGATGCCCAGATCGGGCGGCTCACGACCGTCTTTCTGATTTTCTATACCCTTGCCGCACCTTTCATGGGGCCCCTGGCGGACCGATATTCACGCAAGTTGATCGTTGCGCTAGGGGCTTTTGCCTGGAGTGGCGTCACGTTACTGACAGCTTTTGTACACAGTTATCAATCGCTCCTCATCCGGCACACGCTGGTCGGAATTGGGGAAGCAAGTTTTGTGACTATTTCTCCGACGATTATCGCCGACCTATTTCCTGAATCTGTGCGAGGAAGGGTGTTGGGCGTTTTCTATTTAGCCATTCCTGTTGGCTTCGCATTGGGTTATCCCATTGGGGGATATTTCGGAACGCACTACGGGTGGCGAACTCCGTTTTACATCGCGGCTGGGCCAGGCTTTTTGCTGGGGCTTCTGGTGATGTTCTTGCGTGAGCCCGAGCGCGGACAGTTCGATTCTCTGCCAGAGACCCGCGAACGTCGATCAGTGCTTGGACTCGCGCGCAATCCGGCGTTTCTCGCCGCCACTTTGGGCATGGCAATGATGACCTTCGCGCAGGGCGGCCTTCTGGTGTGG
>QHZR01000218.1 GCA_003224755.1 Acidobacteriota bacterium | reverse complement strand
ACGGGCTTGTGGGAAGTTCTGGGAGGATGCGTGGCAAACCGGAAACCAGCGCGCGGATCTGAAGCGGCTTTTTGGGGCAAGTCTCGGCACCCGATACCTGTTTCAGAACTCGAGTGCCGAGCGATGCGCTGTTCAGATATTCGTTATCCCCTTCCCAAAGAGCGCTGCCTCCATTCTTGCGACAGCCTCATCCTGCATGTGCGGTAGGACATGAGCGTAGGTGTCCAATGTGAACGCTGTGCTGGCGTGTCCTAGCTGCTCCGATACAACCTTGGGCGACACTCCCACTGCTAGTGCGATGGTGGCTGCCGTGTGGCGCAAATCATACAGTCTGAGTAGTGGTAAACCGGCTTGCTTGAGGATTGACTTGAAACGTTTGGCGAGACTGTCTGCGTTAATTGGCTCTCCCCACGGCGTTCTGAACACCAAATCAACAGCTTCAGGGCACGAGGTGATTTCACTCGTATCCGTCCGGAGTTCACGGAGAAGAGTAACAATCCAACTCTTCAATCTAATTGGGCGACGGCTTCGAGCACGTTTTGTGTCCAAGAAGCACCATCTCCCGTTCAGTCTCCGAATACTTCGGACAACGCTGATCGTCTGTCGTACCCAGTCGATGTCTTGCCACTTAAGGCCCAAGTACTCACTCGGTCGCATGCCCGTTGTGAGGGCAACTGCAAGCACTGGGCCATAGGGTGTGGTCACTGCGATGTTGAGCAATGTCCGCGCTTGCTCAACCGTCAGAGCCTTGCATTTCGTTTCGGGGCTGCTGTGGTACTCTCACCCCATCTGCAGGGTTTTCAAGCAATAAGCGCCATTGCAGGGCCTGCCGCATGGCAGATCGTATGACGACGTCTGATAGACCGTTTGGAGATCAAGAGGACGCATTGCCGCGAGTACTCTTGCGCCCAGGTTAGGTCGGACGTACCGTCGCAGCATACCTTCGTAGTCCTGGCAAGTCTTCTCTCGCACTCTTGGCTTCACGGCTGTCTGGATCCATCGGTCAAGATATTCGTTGAGGGTGATCTTTGCGCCTTCGAAATCACGGCCAAGGTCGCGTTCGCGCAACTTCCTTGTCAAATATGCTTGCGCTTCCCGCATGGGGCCGTGGATGGTTCGGTTGTGGTAGTTGCGTTTATTGGTTTCATGATCGCGGCCGAGATAAACCCGGATGAGCCATCTGCGGTCGCCTCGTGCGATGATCTGGCCAACTTTGCGAGCCATAGAGTTTCCTCCTTGGCTCGCAACAGAGCCACACAGCTGAAGCACTAGCGAGGCATGAAACGACTGATATTTAAGTGGATTGGAAGAAAAGCGGCTGATCGGCCGCAAGTCAGAGAGGCCGTTTGCTAGAGCAGAAGCTTTTCAGCGATCCGGCACACCATTCGCACACAGGCCTACTCTGCGATTAAGCCGGAAAAGCGAGACCTTGCTCCCGCGGCTCAGTCATGATGGAATTTGTTCACAACCAATCGTCGAGAGCTCAGACTCTTGGCGCGCGGTCAGGAAGCGGGCATAGCTACATGGATCGAAGAATGTTCTTGAAAGCAGCTGGGGCCGCATCACTCGTGCCGCTTTGGCCACGTCATCTGTGCGCGAGCCCCGCGATTCGGAGGGCGCGTCCTTCTGACCCAGGTTGGCCCCCCAAACAAGCGTGGAAGCGTCTCAACGAAGCGGTTGGCGGCAATCTGATTCCGGTCGATTTTCCGATAAACGCATGCTTGTCCTCGTCAGAGAGTGCTGGCTGCAAGGCTCTCTTCGCAAGCCTGAAAAATCCCTACTACATCGGTGATAACCCCGGCGTTACCCAAACCTTGGGCTGGGTTGATGCTTGGACCACGAAACCCAGTGTTTATGCAGTCGCCGCAAGAAATGCTGACGACATCGCTGCCGCTGTGAACTTCGCCCGCGAACACAAGTTGCGCCTCGTCGTCAAAGGTGGCGGCCACAGCTATCAAGGCACGTCGAACGGGCCCGATTCTCTCCTGATCTGGACGCGCCACATGCATGACATCACAATCGACCCTGGTTTTGTTCCTCAGGGTTGCCAGTCCACTCACGCTCCTCAGCGGGCGGTCACCGTTGGCTCCGGAACAATCTGGCTGCAAGCCTATGACGCCGTCACAACCAAGGCTGGCGCGTACGTTCAAGGTGGCGGCTGCACCACCGTCGGTGTCGCCGGTCTGATTCAAAGCGGTGGTTTCGGTAGCTTCTCGAAGCATTACGGCATGGCAGCAACAGGCCTTCTCGAAGCCGAGATCGTTACCGCCGATGGCAAAGTGCGAATTGCAAATGCTTGCACGAATCCGGATCTGTTCTGGGCTTTGAAAGGCGGCGGAGGGAGCACCTTCGGTGTAGTGAGCAAGTTGACCTTGCGCGTGCGAGATCTTCCTGAACTGGCCGGCGGCGCCAACTTCAGCGTCAAAGCTTCTTCAGATGACGCCTATCGTCGTCTGATCCGCCAGTTCGTTGGCTTCTACCGTGAGGCTCTATTCAACGATCATTGGGGCGAACAAGCGCACTTCTCTCCCGATAACAAGCTCGAGATCAGCATGGTGCATTTTGGTTTGGAGACGGAGCAATCGCAAAAAGTGTGGCAGCCATTTCTCAATTGGGTTGAGCAGTCTTCCGGGGCCTACACGATCGAGTCTGAGCCTGTGATTGGCAGCATGCCATTCCGGCATTGGTGGGATGTCGACTGGCGCAAAGAACATCACCATGATGTTTTCAAGGTAGACTCCCGCCCGGGTGTCGGTCCAAGCAACGTCTGGTGGAATGGTGACTCGGGGCAAGTCGGCTGGGTTGTCTGGGGTTTTGAGTCGCTTTGGATGCCTGCATCGTTGTTGCAGGACAACTCACAAGAAAAGTTGGCCAATGCCTTATTTGCGGCTTCCCGTTTCAGCGAAGTCGAGCTCCACTTCAATAAGGGGCTCGCGGGCGCACCTCCGGAAGCCATCGAAGCTGCAAAAGACAGTGCCATGAATCCCGCAGTGTGTGGCGCCTTTGCTCTCGCCATCGTCGCTGACGGCCAGGGCCCCGCCTATCCCGGTATTCCCGGTCATGAACCGGACGTTGCCAAAGGCCGCAAAGCCGCCAGCACGGTGCATCGCTCGATGAACGAACTTCGCGCCATCGCTGCCGGCGGCGGAGCCTACGTCTCCGAAAGCAACTTCTTCGAGTCCGACTTCCAGCATTCCTACTGGGGCACCAACTACTCCCGACTCGCCGAAGTCAAGAAGAAGTACGATCCCGACGGCCTCTTCTTTGTCCACAACGGCGTCGGCTCAGAACAGTGGACCCCTGACGGCTTTACCAGGCTCTGAACTTATCCATCGGGTGGGGTTCCCACCAAACCATATCGGCACACACGACCCAATCCCGCGGACGCTTAGGGATCCGTCGCACTACTCCAAGATCACAGGACAGCGGGAAATGATCTAGAGCGGACTTATCGGCCGTCAGCGAATCGTGACGCACTCTGCCTTGTCTTGGAAGGAAAGCACGGTGCGAGATTTCCACTACGTTGGAAGGCGGGCAAGGCTAATTCTCACAGAGATGAGCCGCGCTGACTCTGAATCAGTACACTGACGCGGAAGTGTCTCAGTCCTCGTTAAACATCGTTGCCTCATCCGGCAAAGCCCCCACGATATCCGTCGGGATGGACATAAATGCACACAACTCCGCTTTCAGGACGTCTTGACTCCGGACCCTACTCCAGGGTTTATCCTTTTAACACGTGCCAGAGGCGATTCACATCGGCAAGGCCGCGACGTTGACCGGCGTCAGCGTGGACACGATCCGCTTTTATCAAAAACTCGGACTCATTAAGTGTGCGAATCGCAGCGCGGGCGGGTATCGTTTGTTCGATGGAGAGCAGACTCGCGAACTCAAATTTGTGCGACCTGCCCAGGAGTTAGGGTTCTCTCTGAGCGAAGTCAAAGAATTGCTGGCGTTACGGCAAACGCATCACGCTTGTTCTGACGTGCAATCCATGCTCAAGGGCAAGCTGGCGGATGTGCAGGAGAAAATCAAGAGTCTTGCGCGGCTGGAAGCGGAGCTTGCAGGGGCACTCCGCAATTGCAATCGCGAGCTGCGCCTAAAACGGGAAATTCGGCATGAGAACTGTTGTCCCCTGCTCACGAAGCTCGACCGAATGAACGGTTCTAGAAACAACAAATATGTCTCAAGTGGAAGAGCCTCGGGCAAACAGTAAATCCGGTTCACGGAGTACCGTGGTTGTTAGCCTGGCTGCGCTCGGCAGCGTGATTGCGGCCTCAAGCTGCTGCCTGCCATTGCTGCCGTTTATCTTCGCTGCCGGCGCAGCAGGCACATCGGCCTTTATCGCCCAACTGCGACCCTACCTGCTTGTGCTGTCGGTGTTGCTCATTGCCTTTGGCTTTTACAAGTCCTGGCGAGCCAAACAGTGCAATTGCAAGCCCGGCAGGATCAGCACATTTATTTTGTGGTTCTCGGCGATTGTGGTGTTTGTAGTCATCTTCTTCCCACAGGTGATCGCCAACATGGTGGCTGATCTCTTGGCAGGTAAGTCATGAGTCGAAAACGAATCTTTCTTATTGCTTTGGTTCTTATCGCCTTTGGGATTGCGTACTACTTTTACGGCGGCAGCTCGACGCCCAACGGCCAGCCGTCTCTGGTGCGTTTTTCTTCGGACGATCTCACGCCGCTGAAGAGTGCGTTCAACGACTCAGCATCTTCTATTCGCGTGGTTGTAATGCTCTCACCCACTTGAGCCTATTGTTTGCAGGGGGCCTCTGCAACAGGACAATTGCTGCGGGAAATCAATAGCAAGGATGTGCGGGTTTTTGTGATCTGGGAGCCGGTATTGGCAACCGATTTCGCCGCTCCTTCGACCGCTGCATTAGCGCGGATTCCCAATCTGCGCGTTTCCCAGTATTGGGATCGGAAACGGGCTTTGTCTCACTTGCTCGGAGAGCGCAACCGCTCAACCGTGGTGTGGGACTACATCGCGGTATATGCGCCGGGACCCTTGTGGCAAGATGCTCCACCGAGGCCGGTTTATTCTGACCACCCAGTCCGCGACGTGATTAGCGGTGCAAAAGATGCGATCCAGCGCTTGCTGGCAAGTGGCACAAGTCCGTCGGGAGGTGACAAATGACGAAGAATGTCGTCATTTATTCCCAGCATGGGTGAATGTTCTGCAACCAGGCGAAAGAGTATCTTTCGCAAAAGGGCATACAGTTTCAAGAAAAGGACATAGCGCAGGACCCTGACGCGTTAGCCGATCTCAAGAAACTCGGGTACATGACCACTCCGGTGATTGTCATTGATGGTTCGGTCATCGTGGGATTCGACGCCGATAAGATTGAGCAAGCACTGCGGGGTTAGCCTTTGCATGTGAGGGTCCCGGATTAGAAAATCGGCATTAAAGGGTTGCCCGGGAAAGATACTTGGTTAAGGTCTATCAGACGCGATACCCTTTGGCCCTCCACCTCGACAATAAAAGCAGGTTGCCAACGAACACCAGCTTCAAAAGGACCCTTGTCCAAATACTGATCCTTCCGCTGCAAGAACACTAATTTGATTCCTTTCTCAGCCAGGGGAAGGTTCTTGGCTTGTGCCCACATCATTCCCGCATCAATCATCACGTGTACCACGGACGGCTTGCCATCCGTAGCCTGCACCAGAATCCGGCCATCTGTTTTGTTAAGCCGATCCTGAACCGCCGGATCAGCCTTGGCTAACTGAACCAAGGCGTCAAGCTCTCTTGTGTCGCCCGGCAAAAATGATATGGCAGCAACTCCGCCCCAGGAATCCAAATGAGTGATCAGGTGAAGGCTTAATTGCCGTAACGCGAAGGCCCCTCCGATCGCGGCCACCAATGACATGCAGTAAATGGCAAAGAGTCTCAGCCGCCGATTGCGGACCCAGCCGAGCAACCGCAGTACCAACCGTCTGCCTGGTTCTCCCGGCAGGAACATGGGGTGCCTCGCATAGCCGCGACGTACAGATCTCCATATCGTGATTGCATGCGCTCTTCTTCGCTGCGCGCCAGCAGGTAATAAAACCAAAGCATATGGATATAAATGATGAGCAGGATAAAACGAGGCCAGACGATCAGCAAACCAAGCCCCGCCAGCGCTAGAAATGAATATTGGGGATGACGGACGCGCGCATAGAAGCCGCTCTTTACCACGCCGCGTCTGCGCAATTTCGCATAATAAATCTGAATGGCGCCTACTAAGAATCCGACCAGACCGATGAGAAAGGCCAGACCGCCGATGCTGGGTACGATCTCTGTCGAGAGATGAGGTAGAAAAAAACGCTGGCAGCCAGGCGGCAGCCGAGAATTTGCGAAATTGCGCTGGCCCGATGGCGTCCGCTGTGTGACCTGCGGAACTGACAAAGTTCGCCAGTATGCGTCGCCAACTGAAAAGCAGCCGAATCGCAAAATTTACCAGTGCCAAGAGCCGACCTGCCAGCAGCAGTTCACGGCCACATCCGGCACGATCTTCCACGATACGCACCTGCCGCTCACCAAATGGTTCCTTGCGCTTTCTATCGTGGTAGACGCGAAGAAGGGAATCTCCGCGAAGCAATTGCAGCGGCATTTGAGCGTTCGTACACACTGACCGGTAGTGCCGGAGAGCACCAGCCCGACACAATCCGCCGACTGCTCCTCAAGCTGCTACCGTCTGAGGCCTAAAAAAACCTGTGAAATTCGTCGGCTGTTCTGGCCACCCAAATCGGGACGAAGAATGGAGGAACTGCTGCGTTAGCTTCTCTCTTGCAACTCGTGAACCTTCCCATCGGGACGGACTCGGTTGATTGGCGCAACCCTATCAGGATATCGTCTCGCTGCTGGCCACTTAGGTGCCAACAGAAAGGAAGTGGAAGAATGTTGAAGTCGTTGGCGCGAACGGCAGCATTTCTGGCCTATTTTTTCATTACGCTGGAAATGCTGTTTATGGTGACTCCCTTCGCGCTCTACTACTATTCTGCCTATGCTCCTTTTCTTTCCGCGCCTTCCAATTTCTCGGCTGCCGCCTGGCTGCCAGCGTTTTTTCTACC
>QHZR01000245.1:576-16417 GCA_003224755.1 Acidobacteriota bacterium | reverse complement strand
GTCTGCTTCAGCTTGGCCATCGTGGGACTAACGCCAATAATGTTGTCCAGAGAATTCCTGGTTGCCGCGTCGCGTTTTAAAGCAAAGTTCTGCCGGCTGAGTGCAACTTTTTCGAGGGCGCGGCGGAGGCCGAGTTTTATCTCGTCAACTAGGCTTGGACCTTTGCGGATGTAATCGGTCGCTCCTCCGGCCTTCACTGCTTCCACAGCAGCTTCGTAATCGTCTACCGCCGTGATCAGGATGACGGCAGAATCAGGCGAGAGCTGGTGAGCATATTTCAGAACCTCGATGCCATTAATGTTGGGCATCTTGATGTCGGTCACCACCACATCGTAGAGTGCGGACTCCAGCTTCCGCTTCGCCATTTCCCCGGAGTTGACCGTCTCGACCTTATATCCTTCACGACGCAGAGTGATGTCGAGCATTTCGCAGATGGAGCGCTCGTCGTCGCAGATCAGGATATTAGGCATGCGCGCCCTCTCCGATCAGCTTTGCCGGCACTGCGTCTGCAGCTTCAGACCGCGATGGCGCCACTGGAACTGCGATAGTCCCTTCCGTCGCCTTTCGAAGCCGCAACACAAAGGTGCAGCCTTGTTCCGCCTTTGATCTGACGAAGACCTTGCCTTCGTGGGCTTGGACAATCTGATAGACGATGGCAAGCCCGAGGCCCGTTCCGCCTTCGAATTGCGATTGAAACGGTTCGAAGACTTTTTCCACCATCTGTGGGCTCATGCCCGGGCCCGTATCCGCAAAACTGAGCTGCCACTCGTGTTCCAGTTCATCGATACTGACGGTCAGGGTGCCACCCTTCTTCATGGCTCGGACTGCGTTCTCGCAGAAGTTCCAGAAGACCTGCTTCATTCTGTCTCCATCGGCAAGAACGTGGGTTTTCTGGGCCGAATAGCGCCGCTCGATTTTGATGCCAGTGGTTTGCGCCGCCATGCGATGTTCGAGCAGGATCAGAGTGTCTTCCAGAAGGGGGATCAGATCCACATTTGCGAACTTGTACTGTTTGTTGCGAGAGTACGCCAAAAAATCGGTGATAATGCTGTTGAGCCGCTCCGACTCGCGAGTAACAATCTGCAACAGACGGCGGTGATCGTCGCTGAGGTCCGGCATTTCCGAAAGCAAACTGGCCGAACCGGCAATTGAAGTCAGGGGGTTTCTTACTTCGTGCGCAATTGCTGCCGAGAGGCGCCCAACCGCGGCTAGGCGGTCCTGCATTCTTATTTCACGTTCGAGTCGTCGAATCTGGGTTAGATCGTCCAGCGTGTATACATGGCCGACCGCGCCGCGTCCCGGAACATAGAGCTCCGAGACCATAATGCGAAATGTCTTGCGAAAATTGTTAGGCGCGATGAAGCGCATTTCTCCATACGACCGCTCTGAACCGACGATCGGCAGCGGATCCTCGAACAACCGAGCAATCGGCTGGCGCAGGAGCTCCGCTTCCGTGCGCTCGAGTAGTTTTTCAGCCGCGGCGTTTACCAAGGTGATCCGACCATCGAGACCGGTTGTGATCAGCCCGTTACTGGTGGACTGAATGATGTTCTCATGCAGAGCCTGCAAATTCTCAAGGGCGCCACGCGCATGCTCAAAGCGGGTATCGGCCTGGCGAAGTTTTGCAGCAAGCAGCCCCGCGAGGTAGGCGACCGCCGCGTATCCAAACAGGTTTACGAAAATGATCGCTTGCAGTGTACGGATACCAGGGTGCGTCGCCGCGTACGACGGGACAATTTGGAAGTAGCACAGCTCGAGCACGGTTCCGTAAAGAACGAACGCCACCGCTGCGGTCAGGTAAACCCACACACGCTGCAACAGAATGCTTGCAACTATGATCACGAGTGGGTAAAGAAAATTGAGCGAGCTGTCCACACCACCCGTGATGTAAACCAATAGGCTGACCAAGAACAGATCGGAAGCGACCTGCAGTGCGGACTGCAGCTGAAGCTTGCCACCGATCTTCAGCAGGCCCAGATAGAAAAAAGAAACCGCGTAAGCCAGGAGAATGGTTCCCACAAAGAGTCTTAGTGGAAACGAGATTGTGGCGAACTGCGCAATAGCCAGCTCTATCCCCAAAATAATTGTGAGGATCAGGATGCGTACCTTAACCAGCCACGCCAGCCACAATCGGTTCTCGAAGACAGAATGCATGATGAATCGTGTTGTTCCGCTACTCGGCATGAATACAAGGGGAGTTCCAATGACTCCCCTTGCTATCGTTTTCTGCGCTACCCCGCCAATTTTGCGATCATTGCAAAGAGCGGCATGTACAGAGAAATGACGATGCCGCCGATCATTACGCCGAGTAGGCCGATGATGACGGGCTCCAGCATTGCGAGCATGTCTTTGGTGGCGCTGTCCACTTCGTCCTCATAGAAATCAGCGATTTTCTGGAGCATGGAGTCCATGGCGCCGGTTGCTTCGCCCACCCCGATCATCTGCGTCACCATGTTCGGGAAGACACCGCACTCGCGAAGAGGATCCACGATGGTGCGACCTTCTTCGATCGCCTTACGCACTTTCATGAGCGCTTCTTCAAGCACGGCATTGCCAGAGGTCCGCGCGGTTATGCTCAAGCCCTCGAGAATGGGTACGCCCGAGGTGATCAGGGTCCCCAATGTGCGCGTAAAGCGCGCAACGGCAATCTTTCGCAACAAGAGTCCCAAAATCGGCAGTTTCAACAGGGTGTAGTCAAACCAGTAGCGTCCGCGGGGATCTTTGCGAATCCACTTGATTCCAAATACGATGCCGACGGCACCGACGATAAAGAACCACCAGAAATTCTGCACAAAGGCGCTCAAGCCCATAACAATTCGGGTCGGCAAAGGAAGCGCGACGCCGAGTCCAGCAAACAAATTGGCGAAGATCGGAACCACCCACTTAAGCAGCGCCCCCACGATGAGGACGGCCATCGAGACAACTGCCACAGGGTAAATCAAGGCCGACTTCACGGCTGAGCGCAGCTTGACCGCCTTTTCGACATACTGGGCCAGACGCTGCAGAATGATGTCGAGAATGCCTCCGGTTTCCCCGGCCTCGATCATGTTGGTCGTCAGGTCGTCAAACGCTTTCGGGTATTGACGCATGGCGTTCGCCAGCGTTGCGCCGCCTTCGACCGTCGTCCGGACCCCGGTCAGGGTCTTCTGGAACGCAGTATTCTCCTGATTGGCCGCTAGAATTTCAAGACACTGCACCAGCGGCAAGCCGGCGTCAATCATGACTGAGAATTGCCGGAAGAAAATAGCAATCTCTTTGGTCTTGACCTTGCCCGATCCAAACATGGGAAGGGCGAATTCCTTCCCTTTTTCGCGGATCGTTGGCCCAGTGATCTGCTCGCGGCGAAGTTGGGTCGCTAACACCTGCTTGTTAGCCGCAATGCGTTCGCCGTTGACCTTTTCGCCCGCTGAATTTTTCCCCGAAAATGTAAAAACTGGCATAGTGTCCTCTCTTTTACGTCCTCACCTTGAACTTAGTCGTTTCTCGCGCAGGATCAGTG
Source organism: Acidobacteriota bacterium (assembly GCA_003224755.1). Lineage (GTDB taxonomy): Bacteria > Acidobacteriota > Terriglobia > Terriglobales > Acidobacteriaceae > Gp1-AA145. The sequence continues at coordinate 12,918 of QHZR01000245.1, read as the reverse complement.
TTTTCCAGTCGCCGTTCCCCTGGCAGCTGCAGCCCCGGCCCCTTGCCGGCCTGCGAGGCTGGCGCCGCGGTTGATCATTTCTTGCAACTCGTCCTGATTGCTTGATCGCGCCAACGCAACTTCAATTGTGATTTGCTTCTGGAAATACAGCGTTGCGAGCGATTGGTTGAAGGTCTGCATTCCGAATTTTTCCTGACCGGATTGCATGGCCGAGTAAATCTGATGGATCTTGTCTTCACGAATCAGGTTGCGTACCGCGGCATTCGGAACCAGAATCTCCATGGCCATCGCTCGGCCCTTACCATTCGAAGTCGGCAGAAGACTCTGACACATGATGCCCTCGAGCACCAACGAGAGCTGTGCTCGAATCTGCGATTGCTGGTGCGCCGGAAATACGTCGATTACGCGGTTAATGGTCGAAGACGCTGAGTTAGTGTGCAAAGTTCCGAACGTGAGGTGGCCGGTTTCTGCAATTCGCAGCGCCGACTCGATGGTTTCTAGATCTCGCATTTCGCCGATCAACACCACGTCGGGGTCCTCACGGAGGGCGGCACGCAGGGCGTCGCCGAAGCTCTTGGTATCAGCGTGCAACTCGCGTTGATTGACCACACAATTCTTGTTCATGTGGACGAATTCGATGGGGTCCTCAATCGTAAGAATGTGGTCGTGCCGCTCAGAATTGATTTTGTCAATCATGGACGCCAGCGTCGTAGATTTGCCTGACCCAGTAGGCCCGGTCACAAGGACCAATCCGCGGGGTCTTTCGCAAAGTTTCGCCACCACCGCCGGCAGGCCCAGTTGGTTGAAGGATTTGATCTCGAATGGAATCACGCGGAATACAGCCGAAGTCGCGCCGCGCTGGTTGAAAACGTTGGCACGGAAGCGCGCCAAGCCTTTCAAGCCGAACGAGAAATCAAGCTCAAGATGCTCTTCGAAGCGGTGCTTCTGTGAGTCGGTCATCACGCTGTAGGCCAACTGCTTGGTTTCTGCCGGCGTCATTTGCGGCAGATCGAGCGGCACTAAGTGGCCATGCACACGGACTTGGGGCGGCGAATTGGTAGTGATATGCAAGTCACTGCCGTTCATTTCCAGCATTCGTTTCAACAGATCACTTAATGAAAGCGACATATTCCTTTTCCTTGACTACGGTTTTTGAATTCCTGTTCATTCTTAGTGAATCGTCTCGCGTGCTACTTCCTCGAGGGTCGTGACTCCCGCTGCGACCTTGATCAGCCCGCTGCGTCGTAAGGTGAGCATTCCCCGCTCAATGGCTTTTTTCTTTAACTCCACTGCAGACGCTCCGACCAGTACCAACTCTTTGATTTCATCGTCCACTTCCATAACCTCGTAAAGGCCGGCGCGCCCCTTGTACCCGGTGTTGTTACAAGTGGTACAGCCCTTTCCCTTGTGGATCTTTACCGTCTTTGATTCTTCCGGCGTGTAGCCCTCCTCAATCAAGGTCTGTACCGGCACATCTACCGGCTCGGCGCAATCCTTACAAATCCTGCGCACCAGCCTCTGCGCGCAAATGAGGTGCACCGATGTAGCAACCAGAAATGGTTCAATGCCCATGTTCATCAATCGAGTGATGGTCTCCGGAGCGCCATTGGTGTGTAGCGTGGAAAGCACCAAGTGACCAGTGAGGGCGGCTTTGATTGCGATTTCAGCCGTCTCGAAGTCTCGAATTTCGCCGACCAGAATGATGTTGGGATCCTGCCGAAGGAAGGCGCGTAGCGCTGCCGCGAAGTTAAGTCCGATCTGTTCCTTCATCTGGACTTGGTTCACGCCTTGCAGTTGAAATTCGACCGGATCTTCGGCGGTCATGATGTTTGTGTCAGGCGTGTTCAAGCGCGCGATCGAAGAGTACAGAGTGTTGGTCTTTCCAGATCCAGTTGGTCCGGTGACCAGCACCATTCCGTATGGCTTCAGGATGGCTTTTTCGAATTTGACCAGCGACTCAGATTCGAAACCGAGCTTGGTCATGTCTAACCGCAAGTTCTCTTTGTCCAGCAACCGGAGCACGATTTTTTCGCCCCACAAAGTAGGCAGCGTGCTCACGCGAAAGTCGAGCTGCTTTTTCTTCCCGCCGATATTCATCTTCAGCATGATGCGGCCGTCCTGGGGAAGGCGCTTTTCGCTGATGTCCAGTTTTGCCATGATCTTCAGGCGCGAGGTGATGGCATCTTTCAATTTGACAGGGGGCGACATGATTGACTGCATCACGCCGTCTATACGGAAGCGGACACGAAATTCTTTTTCGTATGGCTCGACGTGAATATCGCTGGCTCCACGCTTGACGGCGTCGGTGAGTACCAAGTTCACCAGCTTTACGATCGGCGCTTCATCGGCCGCCTTCTCCAAATCGGCAAGGCCCAATTCTTGGCTGTCCGCCTGAAGCTCGACGTCGGATTCATCCATGTCAGAGATGGACTGCATCACCTGGTCGAGGTTGTCCTCCTTGCTGGTGCCGTATGCCTTTTCAATTCCTTCCAGGATTGAAGTTTCCGAAGCCACCACCGGCTCAATGTTGAATCCTGTCATGAACTTGATGTCGTCCATGGCGAACACATTTGTGGGATCCACCATAGCGATAGTGAGCGACGCGCCGACGCGACTCAGGGGCAGGATTTGATATCTCTTGGCAGTTTCATACGGAATCAACTTCACGACTGACGCATCAATTTCGAAATAAGAAAGATTGATTGCGGGAACACCGTATTGGCGAGAAAGGAAATTGGTGACGTCCTCGTCAGTGAGGAAGTTGAGCTTCACCAATGCGCTGCCCAGGCGGCAACTAGTCTCCTTCTGTACCTTGGTCGCCTGCTGCAACTGCTCCGGGGTAATGATCTTCTCTTTAACGAGAAGGTCGCCCAGTCTCTGGGACATGCCTCGAGCTCCTGTCTATACGGCGGAAAATGGCACCCGGACGGTTTGTCCGGCACGGAACTGCGCCTGTTCAGGGGAGTTAGAAGGGCGCAAGTCCGGTGACACAAATTGTCACCTTGATTGAGTAACTGCAAAAGTAACTTTGGTGCTTGTACCCGTACGTCGCTACTGCGAAACCGCTGAATTGGCCTGCACCTCGCGTCGATTGTGCATTTTCACGACGGCGTCAGATGCGAGGTCATGTACTTTGGGCATCCGGGCCAGAGTTTGCTTACACTGAAAGAAGTGCAGCCTGCCACTCCAGAACAGTACCTTCTTGCCATGTACTCGATCCTTGCACAGGCATGGGGTCGCCAACATTGGTGGCCCGCGAGAACGTCTTTCGAGGTCGTCGTGGGTGCTTTTCTTACGCAGAACACCAGCTGGAAGAATGTCGAAATCGCATTGCGTCAATTGCGGTCAGCCCGTGTGCTGAGCATTTCCGGGATTCGCCAAATCCCAATTCGCCGGCTTGAGAAGCTGGTTCGTTCCTCCGGTTACTTTCGGCAGAAGGCGCGCAGGCTTAAAAAGTTTGTGAAATTTGTCGATCGGTGTTATGGCGGTTCGCTCAGGAAGATGTTCGAACAACCCACCGCCAAACTCCGCGAAGAGCTACTCGCTCTCGAAGGAGTCGGCCCCGAGACCGCTGACTCAATCTTGCTCTATGCCGGGCAGCATCCGGTGTTCGTGGTGGATGCGTACACCCGCAGAATTTCGGAGCGGCACGGACTGATGCAAGCGAGTGCTAATTATGAAGAATTGCGCGCCCTTTTTGAGCGAGGGCTGTCGAAAGACGTATCGGCGACAACCCCTGCCAATCAATCCTCAGGAGCCGCTTCGCACTTGCCTTCTCCAATGAGCCTCGCTAAACGCTCTCCTCTGGCACAGGTCTTCAACGATATGCACGGATTAATCGTCGGCGTCGGCAAGCAATATTGCTTAAAGTCGAAGCTGCAGTGCGAGCAGTGCCCGCTCAAACCGCTTCTGCCGGCTTCCACGACAACAGTCGACTTATAATGGCCTCTTGAGTCAGAGTGTCTGAAACTTTTCTATTTCGATGGCGTCACAGAAGAAATCTCGAGAGCCGAGCCGCAAAAAAGTAATCGTGTTGCTCGCCGCAATTGGTCTTCCTTTGTTCGCAATCCTGTTTTCCCTATCATCTTTCGAGCTTCGTTTTATCAATCCGCGGACAAATCAGCAAACGGTTTCGCTTGTCGCACTGACGTTATTAGTGTCACTTCTGTTCGGCGCTTTGACGTTCGTGTTGATGCGCAATTTGATCAAGCTGTTCGCCGAGCGGCGCTTGGGAGTGCTCGGATCAAAATTTCGAACGCGCCTGGTGGTGGGCAGCCTTCTCCTCTCGTTTATTCCCGTCATCGTGATGTTCTGGTTTGCATACGGCCTGATGAATCGCTCGATTGAGCGTTGGTTTTCCAGCCCCGTCGAGGAGGTGCAGCAAGACACAGCCCTGATGGCCACTCTGCTTTCCAGATACGCCTCAGAAAACGCGCACGCAGAAGCAATTGCGATTGCCGCATTGCCGGAAACTCAACGCGCCTTTCAGGGCCACAGCTTCTCTGGGTTAGTTGAGGCGTTCCGCGCCCGCGAAGCGACTCTGCAAAGTGGCTTTGCCTTTGCCATTGAAGACGGCAATGCTGAGGCAAGTTTCAACGCACCCTCGAGCTGGCCCCTGCTGAAACCGGTGCTCCCGTCGGCTCCGCAGCGGTCCGACCGGCCGCAGAGTGTCACCTGGGGTGGCACAGAGTACACGATCGGGAGCGCACCGGTAGGAGCGAGCGGCGAAATTCTAGTGGCGATGCCTCTGCCGAAGAATTTTTCCGAGGCGCAGCAACAACTCGCCGCCAGTCAGCAGCGCTATTTGGAACTGGCCCGCGAGCGAAGGCTGGTGCGATGGACGTACATGGCGTTCTTGTGGCTGCTGACTGGAATGGTACTCTTTGCCAGCACGTGGCTCGCGCTCTATCTCTCCAGGCTGGTAACTCGTCCGGTTGTGGCCTTGGCGGAAGCGACGCAGCAGATCTCGCGGGGGAACTTAGATTACCGCGTGGACATTCCCGCCGCGGATGAATTGGGAGACCTCGTCCGATCGTTTAACAGCATGGCCGGTGAGCTTGCCGCGAGCCGTCGCCAGATAGAGACAGCCAGCCAGGAACTCAGCGCCGCGAACATAGAGTTAGAACAACGTCGGCGGCACATCGAGACGATTCTCGAAAGCATCCCAACTGGCGTTCTTTCACTCAATGCCGATTGGCGGGTCACCCACGTGAACCAGGCACTGCTGCGCATGTTGCGGCCTTCGGAGGAACCGTCGCGCGCGTCACTGGCACTGATCGGGGCGGCATTGCCAGATCTCTTTCCTGTCGAAGTCCTCGAAGAACTGGATCCCCTGCTGCGTCGTGCCGATCGCATGAACACAACCACGACACAAATGGAAATCGCCCTGCAGCGAACCAAACTAAATGTCGCTGTCACGGTCGCGACGTTGCGGCACAACGAGCAACCTATTGGTTATGTGCTCGTGTTCGAGGACTTGTCGGACCTCTTGCGGGCGCAAAAGCAAGCGGCATGGCGCGAAGTTGCAAGGCGAGTCGCACATGAAATCAAGAACCCACTCACACCTATTGCACTTTCAGCGGACCGAATCCTTCGTCACCTGGACCGCAGCACTGCTTTGGAGCCGGCATCTCTCGATGTAGTGCGTACGTGTGCCGAAGCGATTAGTGGCGCGGTGGAAACGGTGCGAGCTTTGGTGAATGAGTTCTCGACGCTCGCTAGTTTTCCTGCTTCACAGCCGCGGCCCGCCGACATCAACGCCATCGTCCAGAGCGCCCTTTCGCTATTCAATGGCCGGCTCGATGGGATCAGAGTTCGTACTCTACTGGCGCACGATTTGCCAAAAGTGATGGCCGACGGTGACGCCATAAGACGGGCTATGGCGAACCTGGTGGACAACGCCGCCGAGGCATTGCAGACTTCAGCGCTGAAAGAAATTGAGATTTCGACAGCTCTGGTGGCGAGTCGTGACGCCATCGAGATCACTGTGGCCGATAGTGGCGGCGGCGTCACGCAGGAACTGAAAGAGAAGCTCTTCCTCCCGTACTTTTCAACCAAGAAACGTGGTACTGGTCTGGGGCTGGCGATTGTAAGCCGCATCGTCGAGGAACACCAAGGTTCTATCCGGGTCGAAGAAAATAAGCCTGTGGGTGCGCGCTTCGTTGTCGAACTTCCGCTCGCAGGCAACCCTGCCGCCGTGCCGGCCCAAACGCCACATGCTTAACATCCTCATTGTTGACGACGAGTCTGCCATCCGGGAGTCACTGCAGGGCGTGTTCGAGGATGAAGGTTACACGGCCACTGCTGCCGCGAGCGGGGAGGCGGGCCTGGAAGCGGTCCGCGGCAAGGCATTCGATGTCATTCTCCTCGACATTTGGCTGCCCGGCATGGACGGTCTAGAAACGCTTCAGAGAGTCCGGGAGTTGGAAAATGCCCCGGAAGTCATCATTATCTCCGGTCACGGGACTATTGAAACTGCGGTTCGCGCGACCAAACTGGGCGCGTTTGATTTTCTTGAAAAACCTCTGTCCATCGAGAAGACGCTGATTCTAGTGAAGAATGCTGCGGAGGCGCGGAAACTCCGCCTCGAAAACCGCGACCTGAAGAGGCAGATTACCCCCCGTAGCGTAATCGTGGGCGATAGTGTTCCCATGAAAGCCCTCCGCCAGCAAATTCAGCTTATGGCGCCAACTAGCGGCCGCGTGCTCATCTTCGGCGAATCCGGCACCGGCAAAGAGCTGGCAGCACGGGCGATACACGCTCACAGTCCGCGCAAGGATGAAATGTTCGTAGAGGTAAACTGCGCAGCAATTCCGGAGGATCTCATTGAAAGCGAGCTGTTCGGCCATCGTCGCGGATCGCTCCCAACCGCAGTTGCAGACAAAGAGGGCAAATTCCTTAGGGCAAACGGCGGCACGCTCTTCCTTGATGAAGTCGGGGATATGAGCCTTAAAACGCAAGCAAAAGTCTTGCGCACGCTCGAAGAACATAGCTTTACACCGGTTGGAGGCGAACATCCGGTCACGATTGACGCCCGCGTGATCGCGTCAACTAACAAAGACCTGGAAGAGGAGATCTCAACCGGAAATTTTCGGGAGGACCTCTTTTATCGGCTAAACGTGATTCCTTTTTCTGTCCCTCCGTTGCGCGAGCGCAAGGAAGACATCCCATTACTTGCGCGGCACTTCCTAAAGGAGTTTTCAGGCCAGTACGGCAGGCGCCCGCGGGAAATCGCTGACGAAGCGATTGACGCACTTATGAGGTATTCCTGGCCAGGCAATGTTCGTGAATTGCGCAATGTAATCGAGCGCATCGTAATCATGAATCCCACTACTGCCCGGTTTGAACGCAAACACTTGCCTCCCCTCGTCTATCGGGACGGCACCCGGCGCGTCTCGTCTGGATTTCTCACGCTACATGAAGCACGGGCGGCATACGAACGCGACTACATCCTGAAAAAACTGGATGATAATCACGGCAACATCAGCCGCACTGCTGAAGTGCTGGGCCTGGAACGTAGTCATTTGTATAGGAAGATGAAAACGCTGGGAATTGCAGCGAAGGAGTGAGGATTCGGGCTTGGGCTATTTAGGGCGCGCAGCGACCAGGTGTTGCAACTGCTTTCTCCAATCGAGTTCTTCGACGAAACCGCGCGATTCGCGCCAATTCGCACGGACCTTTATGAATAGCTCAAGAAACACTTTCACGCCCAACATACGTTCGATTTCCAGCCGGGCTTCGGTACCAATCTGCTTGAGCATTTGCCCTTGGCGACCGATCAAGATGCGCTTTTGGCCTTCGCGCTCGCAGTAGATCACAGCCGCAATCCTTACGAGCTTCCGCCCTTCTTCGAATTGCTCGATTACCACTGTCGTCTGGTGTGGGACCTCTTCGGCGGTCTGAAGAAGCACCTGCTCCCGAATCAGCTCTGCCGCCATAAAGCGCACGGGCTGATCAGTAATTTGCTCTTCGGTGAAGTAATGTGGTCCTGCCGGCAAGGAGTTGGCCAACTTCTTGAGCAGCACATCCAATCCTTCGCGCTTACGCGCTGAGATGGGAATGATCTCGCGGAAGAGCTGAAGTTTCGAAAAGCGTTCTATTAACGGCAGCAATTTCAGCTTCTCGCTTCGAAGCAGGTCGATCTTGTTCAACAGAAGTAAGGCAGGCGTTTCAGATTTCTTCACCAGCTGCAGAACAAAGTCGGCATCTGCATCCTGCGCTCGGGCGGCATCGACGATTACCAGGACCAAATCAGATCCATCCATCGCTTCGCGGACTTCCGCCATCATCTTTCTTCCCAGAGAATTATCGGGCCGATGCACACCAGGAGTATCAATCAATACAATCTGCGCTCCGGGATTGCCCTTCCCTTTCGGAAGATTCACCACGCCCATCGCGCGGTTACGTGTCGTCTGCGGCTTGGGGCTGACAATTGCCAGCTTCTGTCCTGCAAGCGCATTCAGCAGCGTAGACTTGCCGGCGTTGGGACGTCCGAGGATGCACACAAATCCAGAATGAAAGGCCATGTTAGGAGTTTTCGGAAAGACTATATCAACTTCATTTGCTGAGTATTGGGCAGGGACACTCGCACCCGCTCAACCCGCCGTTGCGTCGCTTGCAACACTTCCAACCGCAGGCCGTCTTCCTCGACTACTTCCCCTTTTTTCGGAATTCGTCCCGCGAGTTCACTCACCAATCCTGCGACTGTGGTGGCGTCCTTCCGCTCAGGTCTTACACCGAGCAGCTCTTCCAGTCGGTCCACATCCATATTTCCAGGCACCAGATAGGAAGCCTCGCTCTCGCGGACAATCTGTGCCGCCTCATGCTCGTCAGCGATCTCGCCGACGATCTCTTCCACAAGGTCTTCAATAGTGACCAGCCCAGCCACGCCTCCGTATTCGTCAATCACAATTGCCATGCGGGCCTTTTTCTTTTGCATTTCGCGTAACAGATCGCTGCCCAGCTTGGTCTCGGGAACAAAGTAAACGTCCTTACGCATGAGGGACGCTACCGTCTGGGTGTGCGCTTCGGCATCGGCCACCTGCAGCACGTCCTGCGCATAAACGGTGCCCACGATCTTGTCAATGCTGCCCTCGAAAACAGGAACGCGGGAGAAGGGCCGCGCACGCAATAACTCGATGAATTTCTCCACGCTCATATCACCCGGAACAACCACCATTTCCGGACGCGGCTTCATTGCATCGCGAGCAGTCTTGTCGCTGAATTGCACGACCGACTGGATGAGATCGCGATTACTTTCATCCAGAATGCCTTCTTCCTGGCCGGCTTCGATCAGTGCATCCACGGCCTCGGCTTGCGTCTCTGGTTGTTCCTCCGTATGTTCGCGCGTCAGTGATGTCACCGACTGCAAGAAGCCAAGCACCAATGTAATAGGAAGCACCAGATAGATCATGACTTGCAACAACAGCACCCAACGCACCAGCCAGTCGCCTTTGGTGCGAGAAAAAAATACAAAAGGCAAGAAGCGGTTGAAAACGATAACGATCAAAATTAATCCCAAAACCGCTTCGAAGATCTCCTCGACGTTCCATGCCCCATCGCGGAAAACGCCAAAGCCTACGGTCATGGCGATTGCGGCCATCAGCAACGGCGTCAACACTGACATGGAGAGCGCTGCCCGCGATCGGCTTACTTTCAGCTTGGGTTCGACTCGCTGCTCGAACGCGTCAATGTTGTCTTGAAATTCGCGAGAGAGGAACTTACCGATTTCAGCGTAAACGCGCTCGACGTACGAAGACAGAGTCAGAAGGCCGAGCAGGACAAGGAGCGCAGTTGCGATGGCCAGATTCATGTACGTGCTCGCGCAGGCCGGGCAGACTTGATCTTGCGGCCACTCGCATTTCGCTCAATCAAGCCAGTCGGAAGAGACAAACGTTTTCGCATTAGCAGTTCCCTGCTCGCCATTTCGCCGTTGTCGGTGTCGTGATCATACCCCGCCAGGTGCAATACACCATGAAGAACCAAAATTCGAATCTCTTCGCTTACGGAATGTCCAAGCAGCCGCGCATTTTTCGCTGCAATCTCAACTGACACCGCAACGTCGCCGGCGAAGCCCCGCACAAAAACAGGAGCCGGGAAGGACAGCACATCCGTGGCGCGATCTGCTCCTTTGAAGCGCAGGTTTAAGGCGCGGAGTTCGCGATTGTCGGTCACCATCAACGTCACCATTCCACGCAATCGCGCAGCGCGGCAAGCCGCCGCGACGAACGCGGTAAGCTCACGGCGGCCCAATCCGGGTACGCGTCGCTTCACAATGATGGTTGGCTGCATTTCATTCGTTTAAAACAACCCGCTAAAAACAAAAGGAGGGCAATATCGCACCCTCTTGCTCCACAGAGTTCCTATTCCGCTTCCCGGTTCAACTCATCTCCCGGGCGCAGACCCGATGTCACGACATTCCCATTCGCGGGACTCTTCGCATCCAGCAGATCCATCTGGTCCTCCGCGAGTTTGGTTTTGTGCTCGTCGTAGGCGCGGATAATCCGTTGAACCAGGTGATGCCGTACCACGTCTGACTCATCGAAATAAACAAACGACAATCCCTGGACATTTTTCAGGATGTCCACGGCTTCGAGCAGTCCACTGCGACGGGCATTCGGCAAATCAATTTGGGTAACGTCACCCGTGATGACCGCCTTGGAGTTGAATCCCAAACGGGTGACGAACATCTTCATCTGCTCGGAGGTGGTGTTCTGCGCCTCATCCAGAATCACGAACGAGTCATTCAGTGTGCGCCCGCGCATGAAGGCGATCGGAGCGATCTCGATGACATTCTTTTCCAGATACCGGTCCACCTTCTCGGGATCGAGCATGTCGTACAGAGCGTCGTATAACGGACGAAGGTAAGGATCAATTTTTTCCTGCAACGTTCCCGGCAGAAATCCCAACCGCTCTCCTGCTTCAACCGCAGGCCGCGCCAGGATGATTCGGTTCACGCGCTTCGAGAGCAGAGCCGAAATTGCCATCGCGACCGCGAGGTAAGTCTTGCCCGTCCCTGCCGGGCCAATACCGAAAACCATGTCGTGAGTTTCGATCGCATCCAGATAGCGGCGCTGGTTCAAACTCTTCGGCTGGACGGTCCGCCGCCCCAATGAGCGTTGCCGCCCGGCCTCAGCAAGGCCGCGGAGCGTAGTCTTCGGATCGGCAACCAGCACGCGAAGCATGCTGTTCAAATCGCCATTATTAAAGGTGTGTCCACCACGCTGGAGCTGGTCGTAATCGGAGAAGACTTGCTCGGCACGGGCCACATCGCGGGGAGTGCCTTCTAATTCGACTGCGTCAGAGCGCAGATCAATATTGATATTCAGGCCGTCTTCAAGCAGGTGCAGGTTTTCGTCGCGCGTGCCAAAAAGCGCTTCGATGTTCGGGCTTATTTCAATACTCTTCTTCATTCAGTTTCCACTCTACAGAGTTCAGTGCACCCTCCGGCGCAGTTGCGCAGCTTCCTGTTTTCTTGGATTCAAACGTGAAGTCGAGCTACGACCGTTAGGCGTCGCTCTACGGATTGTACTTCGCCACATGGGGTGGGCAAATAACAGTTCTGTTAAAAGCGTACCCCCGCGAGTGGTGGGAGTCAACCTGCGGAAAACACCTGCGGAAAACGCGCAAAAATCAGGAGGGTTCGCGCGACAAATGCTGTACGTCCTGCGCCGAGTCTGTGAGCCCGTGGTGATGAATATGGGCGGAGATCTTCGCTGTACCCTATTCCAGTCACCACTTTTTGAAGATCACGAAAACCGCCACGATTATCATTGCAAATCCCGCCAGGTAACGCTGAGCGTAATCACTTCCTGGATAGTCTTCAATTGTGCTGTCGAGAACTCATAGGAGCCAATGCGGTTCGCAGGCACTTGAAAACAGTATTCCGCAAAAGCGATAAGCCAGCTGATAATGATTACTTTGAAAAGCGGGGTGTGCCGGTGCTTCAAATGTCCGTACCAAGCGAAAGTCATGAAGATATTGGAGAGCGTAAGCAGCAGGATTGTGATCATTACAACTATGCTGCCCGATCTTCTGCGCCTTGCCAATGCTCGTTGACCGGCGGGAACTCATTCCGTTACAATCGTTTAGTCGATACCCGCTGGGCCTCCCTCGGGATTGCACAGAAAAGGCATTTATACGCAATGGCAAATCATTTTTCTGCGCTGAAACGCGCCCGTCAGACTGAAACCCGCACGCAGCGTAATCGCAGCAACAACTCGCGTCTTCGCTCTGCCCTGCGCGACCTGCGCGAGGCCCTTACCAAGGGTGATAAGTCCGCCGCCGAGCAAATTTTCTGCAAGACGGTTTCCGCTCTCGATAAGGCCATCCAAAAAGGGGTGC